>NZ_MTBP01000001.1:1291069-1613836 GCF_002911665.1 Actinomadura rubteroloni | reverse complement strand
GGCAGAAGGTCACCGTTGAAGGCACCGAGCAGGAGGCCCTCTTCACGGGGCTGACCAATGACACGGCGTACACCTTCACCGTCGTCGCCATCAATGAGATGGGCGCCGGTGCGCCCTCGGAGCCGTCGACACCAGTCACTCCGACGGCCCTCGCGCCCGCACCGACCGGCGTGACGGCCGTCGCGGGAGACCGGCAGACCACCGTGAGCTGGACCGCGCCGTCCGACAACGGCTCGGGGTCCGTGCTCTCGTACACGGTCACGGGCAACGGACGAAGCTGGAGCTTCCCCGGCGATCAGACTTCCGGAGTCGTCACCGGACTGACCAACGGCGTCCCGTACACGTTCGTCGTGACCGCCGTGACGAACGCCGGACCCGGTGCTTCCTCGGCACCATCACCGGTCGTCACCCCCAACACCCGGCCGGGCTCCCCCACGGACGTGACCGCGGTTCCGGGCGCGACCGACGCCACAGTGACGTGGTCCCCGCCAGAAGACACGGGCGGGCTTCCGATCACCGGCTACACCGTCACCGTTTCGCCGGGCGGCCGCACCCTGTCCATCCCGGGCGACGATCCGGCAACCGACGTCACCGACCTGACGCGCGGCACCACCTACACGTTCACGGTCACCGCGACCACGGCCGGCGGAACGTCGGATCCGTCTGCGGCGTCCACGCCGATCACCCTCGCAGACCTCCCCGGCGTCCCTACCGGCGTCACCGCGACGCCCGGTGACGGCACCGCCCACATCACCTGGACGGCCCCCGCCGACGACGGCGGCGCGGCGCTGAACTCGTACACGGTCATCGCCCACCCCGGTGGGCGCACGGCCGTGGTCGACGCGGCCTCCACCACCGCCGACGTCACCGGGCTGACGAACGGCACCGCCTACACGTTCACCGTCACCGCGACGAGCGAAGCCGGCACGGGGACCGAGTCCGCGGAATCGGCGCCCGTGACTCCCACGGGCCCGCCGGATCCGCCGCGCGACGTCACGGCGGTCCCTGGCGACGGCCAGGCGACGATCCACTGGACGGCTCCGCTTTCGGGCGGCTCGCCCATCACCGGTTACACCGTGATCGCCGCGCCGGGCGGCGCCACCGTGACGAGCACCGACACCACCGCCACGATGCCCGGCTTGACCAACGGCACCGCGTACACGTTCACCGTCACCGCGGCCAGCGCACTAGGCGTCAGCCGGTCTTCCAGCGCGTCGGAACCGGTCACGCCCGGTGCCACGCCTGCCGCTCCCACCGGCGTCACCGCCGTCGCAGGAAACGGACAGGCGCAGATCACCTGGTCGGCGCCCACCGGCACCGGCGGCGCACCGCTCACCGGCTTCACGGTGACCGCGAGTCCCGGCGGCAGGACGGCGACCGTCGGCGGCAACGTCACCACGGCCACCGTCACCGGGCTGACCAACGGCACGTCCTACACCTTCACCGTCACCGCGACGAACGGTGCCGCAGAGAGCCCTGCGTCCGACCCGAGCGGGGCCGTGACGCCGACCGGCGCGGCCGGTGCACCCGGCGGAGTCACGGCCGTGTCCCGCGACTCGGGAGCCCACGTCACGTGGCAGCCGCCCGCCTCGAACGGCGGTTCACCGATCACGTCGTACGGGATCGCCATCTCACCCGGCGGCATCACCGCCACCGCAGCGGGGACGAGCACGTCCGCCGACGTGACCGGCTTGACGAACGGCGTCACCTACACCGTGACCGTCACCGCCCTGAACGCCGGAGGGTCCAGTGAACCGAGCGCTTCGACGACGGTGATCCCGGCCCGACTGCCGGGCGCGCCCACCCAGGTCTCCGCCACCGCCCTCGACTCACGTGCCACCGTCACCTGGACGGCGCCGGCGGACACCGGCGGAGCGCCGATCACGTCGTACAAGGTCACCGCGAGCCCCGGCGGGACGTCCGTGGTCGTCACGGGCACCACGGCGACGATGAGCGGCCTGGTCGACAACACGGCCTACACGTTCACCGTCACCGCCACCAACCCGGCCGGCGAGGGACCGGCTTCGGGTCCCTCGACTCCGGTCACGCCGGTCGCGGCGCCCGGAGCGCCCGGCAACGTCGCGGCGCAGCCCGGCGACGGCAAGGCCGACGTCACATGGGACGCGCCCGGTGACCCCGGCGGCGCGCCGATCACCGCCTATGTGGTGACCGCGTCGCCCGGAGAGATCACCACGACCGTCAGCGGTACCTCGGCCACGCTCTCCGGTCTCACCAACGGGACGCGCTACACGATCACGGTCACCGCGGTGAACGCGGGCGGCTCCGGCCCGGCCTCGCCGTGGACGAGAGTGACCCCCGTCGCCGTTCCCGGGACGCCGCTGAACGTCCAGATCGGAGCCGGCGCCGACTACGCCCAGCTCTACTGGAGCGCGCCCTCGTCCGACGGCGGCTCGCAGATCACGTCCTACACCGCGACGGCAGTGCCTTCCGGCGTTTCGTGCGCCACGGGGACGTGCCCCACCGTCACGGTCAACGGCTACGCGTCCACCGCGCGGCTGACCGGCCTGACGTCCGGTGCCTCCTACGAGTTCCGGCTGCACGCGACCAACGCCGTCGGCGACGGCGCCGATTGGGTGACGACGGCCGATCTCACGCCGGGGTCCGTGCCGGGCCGGGTTCAGGACGTCCAGGCGATACCGAAGGAGGGCGAGGCGCTCCTGCGCTGGAGCCAGCCCGAGTTCACCGGTGACTCGCCCATCACCTCCTACACGGTCACGGTGTCGCCCGGCGGCAGGACCATCAGTGTCCCGGCGACGACCGCCGCCGTCTATCAGGTCACGGTTCCCGACCTCACCGACAACTCGCCCTACACCTTCACCATCGCGGCCGTGAACTCCTATGGGAGCGGGCTGCTCTCCGCGCCCACCGCCGAGATCGTCCCCGGCCGGGTCCCCGGCCCGCCCGTTCGCGTGGTCGCGGCCGGCGGCGACGGTGTCGCGGAGGTCAGCTGGGCGTCCCCGGCCGACCAGGGCACCAGTCCCGTTGATCGGTACGTGGTCTACAACATGGTCACAGGCCAGTCGTTCGACGCTTTGCCGGGAATGAACAGCGCGGCCATTCCCGGGGTGGCCAACGGGACCAAATACGCGTTCCAGGTGACCGCCGCCAACCGCACCGGAACGTCGCTGCGCTCGGCGAGGTCCAACCCGGTCACGCCCCAACAGACTCCTCCGCCGGGCCGGCCGCTCGTCACGAGCCAGATCGCGGGCGACCGGCAGACGACCGTGACCTGGAGCCCGCCGGACACGGGCGCCGCCTCCGTGACGCGTTACGACGTCACCGCGTCGCCGGGAGGCGCCACCGCGCACACCGACGGATCACAGCGCCAGGCCACACTGACGGGCCTGGACAACGGCACGGCTTACACCTTCACCGTGACCGCGACGAACTCCGTAGGAACGGGCGAGCCATCACCGATCTCCCAGCCCGTCACGCCCAAGGCCCCCGATGTGCCACAGCCACCGGACTTG
The DNA here is from genome assembly GCF_002911665.1 of Actinomadura rubteroloni. Lineage (NCBI taxonomy): Bacteria > Bacillati > Actinomycetota > Actinomycetes > Streptosporangiales > Thermomonosporaceae > Actinomadura > Actinomadura rubteroloni. The sequence goes on along the minus strand of NZ_MTBP01000001.1, from coordinate 1,610,345 downwards.
CTGACCGTGACACCGGGTGACGGGACGATCGACGTTCGCTGGACACCCGCAGACGGAGACGGTGCACCGATCACCTCCTACACGCTCACGGCGAAGCCGGGCGACGCTCGCGTCGAGGTGAACGGGACGACGACGCACGCACAACTGACGGGCCTGACGAACGGCACGTCCTACACGGTCGCGTTGACCGCGACCAGTGAGGCAGGGACCAGCCTTCCTTCCGTGAAGTCGGACCTTCGGCCCCAAGCTCACCGCGCACCGGTTCCGCCTTCCGACCTGACCGCCACCATTCCCGCCGACGGCTCGATCCGGATCGGCTGGTCGCCGCCCGCCGATTCCGGGACGTCGCCGACGACGACCTACACGGTCACCGTCCAGCCGGGCGGGCAGACGATGAGCGTTACGGATTGCGCATCCGATGCCGCCACGTGCGCCGTGACGTGGCCGGGACTCGACCAGTCGACGCCGTACTCCTTCTCCGTAACGGCGTCGAGCGCGGACGGGACCAGCCTGTCCAGCGCGTCCACCGCGCCTGTCACTCCCAAGCTCGCCTTCCGCCACCCGGTCAAGGCATTGTCGGCGGCAGCCGCGTCCACGCTCACCGCGATCCACGCCGACGGCACCCTCGTTTTCGACGGCCCGCCTCCGGAAGTCGCCGCGCTGACGCCGGGCCAGTACGTGACCGTCCCCTCGACGAACGTCGAGCCCCGCGGCTATCTCGCCAAGGTCGTGTCGGTGGCGAACAAGGATCAGCAGGTCGCGGTCGCGACCGAGAAAGCCGGTCTGCCCGACATCCTCAGCGAGGGATCGTTCGCCGGCAGCGCGACGCTCAATGCCGGCAACGTCTTGAAGGCTTCCCCCGGGAGCCCCGGCGTGGAGATCCTCAACGGACCCGGTGCGCAGGGAAGAATGTCCTCAAGGGGCGCACCGAGTGGTGGCCCGGGCCCGCTCGACCCGATCATCCTCCGGGTCAATCTCAACCTGGGCCGCGGAGCCTTCGCCAAGGGCACCCTTGCGGTCACTCCTGTGGTCAATTGGGAGCTCCATTCACGGTCCGCCACTATCGCGGCGAAGGCCGTCGTGACCGGATCACTTCAGCTCCATACGTCTGGGGCATGGGGACCGAAGGGGCCGGAGATCTCCCTCGGTCACTACATCGTCTTCGCACAGACGGTCTGGATCGGTGACGTCCCGGTCGAGATCACCGTGGACGTGACCCCCACCGCGAAGATCAAAGCACGGGCGACCGGTGCCATCGACCTCAGAGCGATGACGAGTTTCGAAGCAGGCGCGCAGGTGTCGGGCAGCTTCTTCAAGAAGCCCACCTTCCGTAGTATCTACGCCAACCACACGCGAGCGGTGAACCCGGTGGTGCGGGCTCAGGCCTACGCGGAGGTCGCAGTTCAGGTCGATACCGAGGTTTCCATCTACGAGTCCGTGTCGGTGGGAATCGAGTCCACGCCCTACGTGCGCCTGGAATCCGACATCAACGCCAACCCCTGGTGGAGAGTCAGGGCGGGTGCGAGATACCAAGCCTGTGCGGAACTGTTGGGCGGCTGGATCAAAAAATGTACGCCCCCGAGCTGGCTTGACCTCGGTGTCACAATCGCCCACGCCGACGGACCGTTCACCGGGCTCGCAATCGTGCCCAGCCAGGCGAGAACCGTGGCCGGGCAACCCTTCCAGTTCATTGAGCAACCAATAAACACCACGGATGGGCCAGTGAGCTGGAGGGTGACCTACGGTCCTGGACATATCGACTCGGACGGCCTGTACCAGTCCGCCGATCCGGGCACGGCCGTGGTCGAAGTGCATCGTCAGAACAATGACGTGGTCCTGCGTGACGCCCAGGCCGTCATCGAGGTCGGCGCCGCACCTCCGGGCCCGCCGGCAGGCGTCCAAGTGACACCAGGTCCGCTTTCTGCGCTGGTCAGCTGGCAGCCTCCGGCGGAGCAACTGGAAGGGATCATCGGATACGCCGTCGTGGCGTCGCCGGATGTTCCGACCGTGTTCGCCGAGGCCTCCGATCGCAGCGTTCGTCTCACCGGACTCGCCGCTGATCAGCTCTACACGGTCCAGGTCTACGCACTCAGCCTCAACGGAATGTCACAGGCGTCGAACATTGTATCCTTCACCCCTTCGAAAGGCATCACCGAGAATGGTGATGCAGTGAACATCGCCGTCGATTCGCAAGGGAATCCCGATGACACTGGAATTGCCGGAATGGCAGCACCGGCAATCCTTTCCGGTGATGGAAACTACGCATTTTTGATAACTGCGGCGGATAGTAATCTGGTACCACCAAGCGCCCGGCAGGCCGGAAGCAGCTTGCCATTCATGCTCCGTAAGAACCTACGCACGGGAGAGATCGATCTTGCTTCGGTCGCCGCTGACGGACATACGCCGATTGCGGTCATGCTCACATCGGTCGGAGTGCCTGACTCAGGAGCACTGGCGAGCGCTGATGGAACTAAAATCGCCTACCTCGGCATTGAGGGCTGCGATATAGAGGGTCTGTGCCTCGATGCCCTGAGTATGCACGTTCTCGTACACGATATGTCCGATGGTTCAATCTGGAATATCGGATCCACACGAGAATCCGCCGATGGGTCCGGTTCAATCAAAGGCCCGTTCCGGCCGATCGCCATCAGCGGGGACGGTGAAACACTCCTTTACAATTTCATCGATGGGGACCTGAGTACCAACAGTGGGTTCGCTAGCTACTACTGGCAGAGGCGCGGCGGTTCGCCCCGGGTCGTGGCCAAATCCACGACCACGGGCGGAATTGCCTTGTGGGGCGCAGATATGTCCGCCGACGGGAACACTGTGGTCTACGCGCGAGCCGACTTCCCGCCGGGGGAGACCAACGATCCCGCCCTCTGGCAGGCTCAACTGTGGGCCTACCGTGCGAGCGATGAGTCCGCAGAGGTCGCCGTCTCGGGCGGATGCTCGTGCATCTCGCCGAACATTTCTCCAGATGGCTCGACCGTAACGTACGCGTCCCCCAACGGATCGGGCGTTGGACTGTTCACCAGGAAGCTGAATGCCCCTCCGGACGCGAGTGGCGTCGGAGTGGCGGATGTCTGGGGAACGACGACAGCGATGGATATGCGCGGTCGCTACATCGCCTACTTCACGGATGGCTCCTCGTTCACAAGCGGGATTTACGATTCCTACGGCGCCTACACGTCCATCTCCGCTCGGAACATCACGGGCATGAGCTACGACGCGTCAAGAACCCTGGGGGTGACTGGAGAAGACGCCGGAGTCTGGCTGCAGGCGTACGATGTACCCACCGACCAGTCCGACCTCTCCGAATGCAACCAGCCGGATTACGGCTCGATCGGCCAGCACGGGCGGCGAACTGGAATTCGCGTCAAGCTCTGCGGAGATGGCCTGGGGCAAGGAGGCCCAGCAGCTCCATATATCCGGCCACCCGGCTGGCCCTCTTCCACTTCTCCGCCCGGTTGGCCGACCCGTAACTCGCCAGTCATTAATCCCGATGGAAAAAGATTCTGGCTGTTCAACCGTGGGCACCTGCTGGCCAACGTGCTCGGTGGCTCCGGGACCGACAGTCGCAATCTTGTGACAGAGTTTGCTTACGCGAACCAAATGCTACAAAAATCACTTGAGTTGCCTGTCGCGCAAAAGCTCAGCTCAGATCCGAGCGAAGAGATTTTCTATTACGCCATACCGGTATATTCTGATCTACCGCGCACTGCACCACTCGACGTTACCCACGTCGGGTGGAACGATAGCCGAGAAGCTTACCCAAGCCTGGACGACCCCATGCCCAACAAGATACATATCGTCGCCCAGGGCACGCAGGGGTACCATCTTGACGCATGCATTCCCAACACACAGGATTACGCTGGGTATATCGAATATGACGCTCCCTGCATCGCTTGAAGACTTCATCGGGCCACCCATCGCGCCTCCAACACCTGTCGACTGGTCGGAGGTGGCACACGTTCTCGGTACCGACTTGCCAGGCGACTACAAGGAGCTCGCAGATAAATATCCAACGCTATTCATCGCGCAATGGCTTCCCGTAAGTCATCCCGCGACTCCAGAGCCGCCCCATAATCCATATAGCTTGCCCAGTCTTCAGTGGGAGGCAATTACTCAGAGTCGTTTTATCATCCAGGCCCGTCCCGGGGCATTGGAGGCATACGACCCGCGAGACCGGCGGACCAGGCGAAGCAAACTGCCAATGCGCCATCTACCTTTTCCGGCATACCCCGAGCCCGGTGGCATGATGCAATGGGGATTGACCGAGAATAACACCATGTGCTGCTGGCTCACTGAGGGAGATCCCGACGAATGGACGATCATAATTGTTGACGATGTCATTGCATGGCAATATCTAGGAAACATCACCGAGTTCCTTTCCGACCTTGTCACCAGGCGCGTGATATGTCCAAATTTCCCGGAAGGTTTTCCGAATGAAGGAATGGAGACATTGCAATTTTTGGACTGAGACTTGATTGGATCGTCAGGCGGGGGTCGGCAAAGTCGATCATGAGGCTTGGAGCAGGATGATCGCGTGCCCGGGGTCGCGGACGTGGTATCCGTTGGCGGCGGCGATGTTCGTTTCGCTGTCGATGAGTAGCAGGCTGATGGCGGTGCGGCGTTGGATGGCCATGACGCGCGATAATTTTCGGTTCTGACCCGGGGTTTGTCTTATTGGTAGGTGACGTCGCGGACCCGCGCAGCTTGTTTCGATGCGTCAGTGGCCGCGGCTCCAGGACATCGGGGTCGCGCAGGTCGGCGTCTGCGGCGTCGCGCTGGTGATGAGGTAGACGACCTCGACGGTCTTCTTCCCGTTCTTGGTAAGCAGGGTGACGTCATAGTTTGAGCGGCGTGGCATCGTGACATGAGACCAGCGACTCGCGGGTGCGGGAGTCGGGTTGGTGGCGAACGTGCTGGACGCCCGCTTTCAATGGGGGTGCTGCGGGGCTTCGGAATTTCGGGGTTGGGTGCTTTCGAAAAGTGCCCTTCAGGTCAGATGGACCGGGGGCCTTGCCCAGGTGGATCGCTGCTGCAACACCGCCGCCCAGGTCTGCCGCTGAGATTGTGCCCGATAGCGCTGGACGGCAAGACGGTGAAGAGCGCCCGCCGCTACGGAGCTGGGGTTCGATGAAGAAGGCGCGTTGAAGGCGCTCACTCCAGGCTTTGCGGGCATGGGCGGCTTCGGAACGCGAAGCAGGCAGTCAAAGCTTGCCTGGGGCAATTCATTCGCTCGCGGCGTCTTCGGCCTCCCAGCGCAGCAGGTCGCCCGGTTGGCATTTGAGTGCCTCGCAGAGGGCGGCGAGGGTCGTGAAGCGTACGGCCTTGGCGCGGCCGTTCTTGAGTACCGCCAGGTTGGCGGGCGTGATCCCTACGCGGTCCGCGAGCTCGCCTACGGACATCTTCCGTCTGGCCAGCATCACGTCGATGTCGACGACGATCGGCATCAGATCACCTCGTCCAGCTCGGCCTGCATCTGTGCCGCTTCGATGTCGCGCGCTACGGCCTGGGCGAGGAGCATTCGCAGCACGAGCACGATGAGCGCGACGCCTAGGATGGCCACGCCGATTCCGGCCATGATGACGGTGACGCCCGGGTCGTCCCGCTGGCCCGGCGCGTTGAAGGCCGTGACCGCGAACCACACGAGGGCAGCCGCCACGATCGCGCCGATGATGACGTCCACGTAGCGGAAAGCTGCGTGGGAGAACACGGTTCCGCGTCGCACCATCGCCACCAGGCGCCATACGCATGTCACGGCGACCTGAATCGTCCCGATACCCAGGATCGTGAGCACGCGCAGCGGGGTCAGCGGGAGTGATCCGTCCTCCGGGTCGTTCCCGCTGACCAGTGTCCACACCATCAATGCCTGCACGAACACGGTGCCGGCGAGCACCACCGCGAGCACGGCGCGCAGCGCGCGCACTGTCAGCTTTCCCATGACCCATCCTCCGATCGACCCACAACGGAAATCTATCGACTTTCGATAGGTTGAGCAAGGCTTGGGGTGGACTGCGGACTGCCTCTCGGCCGATCGGCGCCCTCTGCCGTCGCAGGACTCACCGCACGCCTCCCGCGAAAGAACTCCCTTCGGAGCCGTGACCTCATCTGGGGACTCGGCTGTCGCGCCGGGAGGCGCGCCGGGGCTTGGGCGCGCGGGCCGCCAAGGAGCCTCCTGCGCCGGAAGATGATTCGCCGACGATGGGCGGGCTGCCGTGGCCGGGGCGTCGGGGGTCGCCCTTGAGTTCCTTCAGTCCGTCCCGTGTGGCGGGTACAGGACGGGCCGGAGCTTCGACCGTCGCGCGTCCGGCAGCCACGTGACCGCTCAGCGCTCTGCCCTTGGGCTCCGACGTGCTCGCTTGATCCCTTCGGGCGGCGTCTGGAGCGACACTGCTGCATGGCGATCAGTCCGGCACGGGCCGCAGGCCTCCACCTGCATGTCTTCGATCCGAGTAACAAAACGTCGTACGGCCGTCAACCGTCCAGCACTCGGCAACGTCAAGGAGGCCCGTCCGGCACAAGGCCACGTCCGGGTCCGGCCTGCGGGCGCTGGCGAGGCCCTAGGGCGTCGTCCGTGACTACTGCGGTTTTGTGTTGGGCTCGTCGTTGAAGGATGTGTAGTGGGTCAGGACTTCTGGGTTGGCGAGGGAGTCCTTGTTGGCCGCTTCTTCTACTGGCGTGCCCTGGAGGATTTTGCGGACGGGAACTTCCAGTTTTTTGCCGGACAGGGTTCTCGGGACGCCGGGGACGGTGATGATCTCGTCGGGGACGTGGCGGGGCGAGAGCGCCGTGCGGAGTTCGTTGCACAGGCGGGTTTTCAGGTCCTCGGTCAGGTCCGTTCCGGGAGCTAGCTGGATGTAGAGGAGCAGGCGGCCTTCCGTGCCCAACCGGCCCGTGTCGATGACCAGGCTGTCGGCCACCTCGGGGAATGCCTCCACCACTCGGTAGAAGTCGGAGGTGCCCATGCGGACGCCGCCTCGGTTCAAGGTCGAATCCGAGCGGCCGTAGATGATGCAGGAGCCGTCGGGACGGATTTTGATCCAGTCGCCGTGGCGCCAGACGCCGGGGAACATGTCGAAGTAGGCGTCCCGGTAGCGCGTTCCCTGCGGATCGCTCCAGAAGGAGACGGGCATGGACGGCATCGGCTCGGTCAGGACGAGTTCGCCCACCTCGTCCGCCAGTGAGGCCCCGTCGGGGGCGAACGCCTCGACCTTTGCGCCCAGGCCCCGACATTGGATCGCGCCCCCTTCCAGTGGGAGCAGCGGGCTTGGGCCGACGATGCAGGTGCACAGGTCTGTTCCGCCGGACATGGAGCCGAGCAGGAGATCTCGGCCCACGGCCTCGTAGACCCAGGTGAAGCCCTCGGGCGGGAGGGGGGAGCCTGTTGAGCCGATTCCTCGGAGGCGGGAGAGGTCGTGGGTCTCGGCTGGGCGGGTGCCTTCTTTGCGGCACGCCAGGAGATAGGGAGCTCCTACGCCCAGGTAGGTGACGCCTTCCTCCGCCGCCAGGGACCACAGGTCCCGTGGGGCGCCGTCGTAGAGGACGATCGTCGCCCCCACCAGCAGCCCGCCGACCAGGTAGTTCCACATCATCCAGCCGGTCGTCGTGTACCAGCAGAACACGTCGCCCGGACCGAGGTCCTGGTGGAAGGACAGCGCCTTCAGGTGTTCCAGGACGATCCCGCCGTGGCCGTGGACGATCGGTTTCGGCAGGCCCGTCGTCCCGGACGAGTACACCACCCACAGCGGATGGTCGAACGGCACCTGCGCGAACTCCAGCGGGTGGCCCGGACGCGGCAGGTCGGCGTACCGCATTCCCGTCCGCAGGCCGTCGGGTGTGGAGGCCGGGTCCAGGTACGGGACGAGCACCGTGGCGCGCAGCGACGGGAGCGCGGCCTCGATGTCGCGGACGGTGTCGCGCCGGTCGTAGCGCTTGCCGTTGTAGGCGTAGCCGTCCACCGCGATCAGCACCGACGGCTCGATCTGGGCGAACCGGTCGATGACGGACGACGAGCCGAAGTCCGGTGAGCACGATGTCCAGATCGCGCCCAGCGAGGCCGTCGCCAGGAAGCAGATCAGCGCCTCGGGGATGTTCGGCAGGTACGCCGCCACCCGGTCGCCCGCGCCGATGCCCAGCGCCGCCAGTCCCGCCCGCACCTCCGCCACGTGCAGCGCCAGGGCCCGCCAGGTCAGGATCTCGTGCCCGCCGGCCTCGGAGCGGAACACGACGGCGGTCTCGTCCGCGTGCTTTTCGGCGCGGCGCAGCGCCGTCGCGGCGTAGTTCAGCGTCGCGCCCGGGAACCAGCGCAGGCCGTCCACCGGCATCCGGCCGCCCGCGCGGACCGGGCCGTCGCCGCGCACGCCAGCGACCTGGAAGTACTGCCAGACCGCGTCCCAGAACGCGTCGATCTCGGTCACCGACCAGGCCCACAGTTCGTCGTAGGACTCGGTGAGGATCCCCCGGTCCCACAGCCAGTGCTGGAAGTGGGTGGCGCGGGCGTTCGCGACGACGGCGTCGGTCGGCTCCCAGAGCCGGGTGGTGGCGTCGGACATCGGTCATCCCCCTTGGGCGCGTGGACGGGCTGCCTGATCAGGATCGGGCGGGGGCGCGGCGCGGGGCAAGCACGAGAGGAACCTGTGGATAACCGGGGTCAGGCGCGGGCGAGGTCCCGGACGGCCGTGATCACGGCGCCGGTCTCGGCGAGCGTCGGCAGGACCACGTCCGCCCCGGCCGCGCGCAGTTCGGCCTCCGTCGCCGCGCCCGTCGCGACCGCGACCACCGGGGTGCGGGCGATGCGCGCGGCCTGGACGTCGCGGGTCGAGTCCGCGACGTACACCGTCGCGCGCTCCCCGAACGTCGTGCCGTACTTCTCCCCCGCGCGGGTCCGGGCGATCTCCAGCAGCGCGGCCTTGCTGTACACGCCCGTTTCGTAGCCGCCGGTGTCCAGGTCCAGCGAGCCCGACAGCCCCATCGCGGTGAGCTTCAGCCGCGCCACGGGCTCGATCGACCCGGTCAGCACCGACTGGACGGTGGACGGTTCGCGGCCCAGCGCGTCCAGCGCCTCCCGCGCGCCCGCCAGCACCCGGCCGTGGGCGCGCAGGTCCGCGCGGCGGGCCGTGAACGCGGCGGTGAGCGCCGTCATGAACGCGGGCAGGCTGTCGTCGGTGGTGACGATGTCGTTGAACGCCAGCGTCTCGAAGATGATCTCCGATTCGGTGCGTCCGGCGGTCGGCGCGAGCCGCACCAGCGGACGGCCCGTCGTGGCCCGGAACGCCTCCGCGTACGCCTCGCGGGTCACCCGCCCGACGTCGACCAGCGTGTGGTCGACGTTCCAGAGCACCAGCCGGTCCAGCGTCGTCATCGAAGTCCCATGCGCGTCCAGCGGCCTCGCCCCGGCCGGAGCGGTCCGGGGGCGTCATCATCCAACCGGGGTCATCGTCGCGGGTGCGCCGACGCGCCGCAACCTGCACGGGAACCTCCAGCTCACCCGCCCATGTGGGGATAGCGGTAGTCGGTCGGCGGTACGAATGTCTCCTTGATGGCACGGAGATTGACCCACCGGGTGAGGTTGAACATTGACCCCGCCTTGTCGTTGGTGCCCGACGCCCGCGCCCCGCCGAACGGCTGCTGCCCGACGACCGCGCCGGTCGGCTTGTCGTTGATGTAGAAGTTCCCGGCCGTGAACCGAAGCGCCTCCATCGCGTGGTCGATCGCGCCCCTGCTCTGGGCGACGATCGAGCCTGTCAGCCCGTACGGTGCGACGTTCTCCATCTGGCGGAGCATCTGGTCGTATTCGGCGTCCTCGTAGATGCGCAGGGCGAGGATCGGTCCGAAGTACTCCGTGGTGAAGATCTCGTCCGTGGGGTCGTCGCCCTCAAGAACCGTCGGGCGTACGAACCAGCCGATGGAGTCGTCCACCTCGCCGCCCACGAGGACCTTGATGGACGACGACGCCCGCGCCCGCTCGATGGCCGCGCTGTGCTTGGCGAACGCCCGTCCGTCGATCACCGCGCCCATGAACAGCGACAGGTCGGACGCGACGTCGCCCATGGTCAGCGACTCGACCTCGGCGAGGAAGTCGTCCTTGATCCGGCTCCACAGCGAACGCGGCAGGTACGCGCGCGACGCCGCCGAGCACTTCTGGCCCTGGTACTCGAAGGCCCCTCGGGTCAGGATCGTCTTCAGCGCGTCGGGGTCGGCGGACGGGTGGGCGACGATGTAGTCCTTCCCGCCCGTCTCTCCCACCAGCCGGGGATAACCGCGGTAGCCCGCGATGTTCTCCCCGACCGTCCGCCACAGGTGGTGGAAGGTGTTCGTGGAGCCGGTGAAGTGGATCCCGGCGAGTTCCGGATGCCGGAGCGCGACGTTGGAGACCGCAGTCCCGTCGCCCGTGACCAGGTTGATGACCCCGGGCGGCAGACCCGCCGCTTCCAGCACCTGGAGGACGAAGTGCGCCGCGAACTGCTGGGTCGGCGACGGCTTCCACACGACCACGTTCCCCATCAGCGCGGGCGCGGTGGGCAGGTTCCCGGAGATCGCGGTGAAGTTGAACGGCGTGATCGCGAGGACGAAGCCCTCCAGCGGCCGGTACTCCATCCGGTTCCACGTGCCCGGCGACGAGATGGGCTGCTCGTCGTACAGCGCGCGGGCGTAGGCGACGTTGAACCGCCAGAAGTCGATCAGCTCGCACGCCGAGTCGATCTCGGCCTGCTGGACGGACTTGGACTGCCCGAGGATCGTCGCGCCGTTCAGCGTCGCCCGCCACGGCCCGGCGAGCAGGTCGGCGGCGCGCAGGAACACGGCGGCGCGGTCGTCCAGGCTGAGCGCCCGCCAGGCGGGGGCGGCGGCCAGGGCCGCGTCGATCGCGGCGGCCACGTCGGCGTCGGTGGCGTTGCCGAGGGTGCCGAGGACGCGCTCGTGGGCGTGCGGCTGGACGACGTCGATCGGCTGCCCGCCGCCGAGCCGCCGCTCCCCGCCGATGGTCATGGTCAGGTCGGGGCGGTCGCCCGCGAGTTCCTTGATCTTCGCTTCCAGGGCCGCCCGTTCGGGGCTGCCCGGCGCGTAGCCCTGCACCGGCTCGTTGACCGGGACCGGCACGGTGGTGACGGCGTCCATTCGCTCCCCTGAGGTCCGACATCGTCGTCGATATGCGGACCCCTACCCGCATGTCCGGGCGGGGTACCCCCTGGTCAGGGGATGAGGTCGGCGAGTTCCTGGGTGGCGTACCAGAGCAGTTCGTGGCCCTCGGCGCCGTCCACGGTGAACTGCGCGTCGTCGTCGCCGGCGCGGGCCGCGTCCAAGGCCGACGCGGCGGCGCGGACGTCGGCGGCGGCCTCGTCGTCGTCCACGTGCCCGGACGCCAGCAGCCGCCACGGCACGGGCGCCGACAGCCGGACGAGCGCCGGCTCGTCCAGGTCGTGCAGGGACGCGACCTGGTCGTCGGGGATCTCGGCGGCGAGGACGACCCGGCGCGGCGGCGCGTCCGGATCTGCGGCGAGCAGCGCCAGCGAGGCGCGGGCGGCGGCCGTCATCGCGGCGTACTCCAGCTCCTCGGTGTCGCCGCTGGCGTACCACTCCCGCAAGGCGGGCGTGACGGCGTAGGCGGTGAGCGGGGCGGGCCCGGCCTCGAGGGCCGCGCGGACGGCGGCGAGCGCGGGCAGTGTGGACGGCAGGAAAACGCGCATGACGCCCGGCAGCCTAGACCGTCGGGACGCCGAGGTCGCGCAGCGCCCCGACCGTGGCGGACGTGTCGGTGTGCAGGATCGCCGTCATCCCGACGGCCTCGGCGGCACGGCAGTTGTGCTCGATGTCGTCGATGAACGCGCAGTCGGCGGGGGTCAGTCCGAGCCGCTCCACCGCGTGGCGGAAGATCTGCTCGTCGGGCTTGCGCATACCGACCTCGCACGAAATGACGACGTCGTGGAAGACGCCGTCGAACAGGTGGCGCGGGTAGGCGTTGCCCCACGAGTTGGACAGCAGCCCCACGTGCAGGCCGCCCGCCCGGACGGCGCGCAGCGCGTCGTACATCGGCTCGACGGGCCGGAACTCCGCGAACATCCGCTCGATGAGCCCGGCGGCGGCGACCGGACCGCCGTCCACCGTGCGCAGCTCGGCGGCCAGCAGCCGCTCGAACTCGGCGGCCGACAGGGTGCCGTCCTCCAGCCCGTGGATCGGGTTGATGCCGGCACCGTCGTACGCCTGGCGCACCCATGCGCGCATGACGTCCTTGTAGCGCGGGACGTCGATGCGGTCGGCGGTGAGCCACACGCCGATCGCGTCGTTCAGCGGGGACGTCAGGACCCCGCCCCAGTCGGTGATGACGGCTTTGAGAGGCACGTACCGAAGGTTACTGAACCGAACGGGCCGGTCCCCGGGGCACGACCCCGGGAACCGGCCCTGCCGCGTCAGGCCGACCGCAGCCGTTGCAGTGCCTCGCGGACGCCGCCGTCCGCCTCCTCCAGCGCGGTCGTGGCCCGCGCCGTCGGCACCTCGCCGAGCAGCGCCACCAGCGCCACACGGGTGTTCCCCCCCGCTTCGGCGAGCGCGGTCTCGCAGGTGGCGACGTCCATCCCGGTCGCCTCGACCAGGATGCGGACGAGCCGGGCCCGCAGCTTCCCGTTCAGCGCGTTCACGCTGACCATCAGGTTCGAATAGGTGCGCCCCAGCCGGACCATCAGCGTGGTCGAGAAGGCGTTGAGCACCAGCTTCGTCGCCGTGCCCGCCTTCATCCGGGTGGACCCGCTGATCACCTCCGGTCCGGTGGCGAGCCCGATGTGGACGTCCACCTCCTCCCCGTACGGCGCGTGCGGATTGCAACTGATGAGCGCCGTGCGGGCGCCCCGGCCCGCCGCGGCGCGCAGCGCGCCGATGACGTACGGCGTCCGGCCGCTGGCCGCGATGCCGATCGCGATGTCGCCGGGCGCCACTTCCACGGCGTCCCGCGCGCCCTGCTCGGCGTCGTCCTCGACGTCGGAGACCGCGTTGGCGAGCGCCCCCGGGCCGCCCGCGTTGTGCGCGACGACCCGGCCCCAGATCCCGAAGGTCGGGGGCAGCTCGGCGGCGTCGATCACCGCGAGCCGGCCGGAGGTCCCCGCGCCGAAGTAGTGGACGCGCCCGCCCCGCCGCAGGGACACGACGGCGAGGTCGACCAGCTCGGCGATCTGCGGCAGCACGGCGGCCACCACCATCGGCACCGTGGCGTCCTCGGTGTTGATCAGTCGCAGGACGTCGAGGGTGGGCAGGGTGTCGAGGTCGAGGGTCCGCGGGTTGCGGCCCTCCGTGGGCAGATCGACGTCGATCACCGGCGCCTCCGGTCGGGTCGTCGCATGGTCCGGCCGCGAACCGCCTCGAACGTCGCTTCGAGGGCTTCGCGGGTGGGGCCGAAGGTGCGCTGGGCCACGCCCACGAACACGCAGTCGACCACGGTGAGCTGCGCGAGACGGCTCGCGGTCGCCCCCGACCGGAACGTGGTCTCGCGGGCCGCCGTCGTCAGGACGAGGTCGGCCGTCTCGGCGATGGGGGACTTCGGGAAGTTGGTCAGTGCGACGGTCGTCACACCGCGCTGTGCCGCCACCTCCAGGGCGTCGATGGTCTCGACGGTCGCCCCCGTGTGGGAGATGCCGATCGCGACGTCGCCCGGTCCGAGGACGGCGGCGCTGGTCAGCATGATGTGAGCATCGGACCAGGCGTTGCACATGCGGCCGATGCGATGGAGTTTCTGCTGGAAGTCGGCGGCGACGTGCGCGCTCGCGCCCACGCCGTAGACGTCCACCCGGCCGGCGGCCGCGATGGCGTCCACCACCTGTTCCAGCATCTTGATGTCGAGTTGGGCGGCCGTCTCCTCCACCGCGCGGGCGTCGGCGAAGGTGACCTTCTCCACGATCTGTTCGAGGGAGTCGTCGGGACTGATGTCACTGCCGATGACCCGTCCACCGCTCGCGCTCTGGGCGCGGCCCGCCTCGGTGGCCAGTGTCAGTCGCAGCTCGGGGTAACCATGGAAGCCGATCGCGCGGCAGAACCTGATGACGGTCGTCTCCGACGTGCCGCAGGTCTGGGCGAGTTCGGTGATGGTCGAGTTCGCGACCCCTTCGGGATCGTCGATGACGCGTTGAGCGACTCGTCGCTCGGCGGGGGGCAGCGAGGGCAGCAGAGAGCGCACCCGCACCACGGTGCTCAGCGGCGTGGCCTCCTTGGCAACACCGTCACCCGTGGGCGCGCTCGCCTCCCCCGTTGCACTCCCCGGCTCTATGCCGGTGGGTTTCCTCATGGAAGAAATTTTCTTACTGGCTGGTTGTCACGTCAACGGTAGAAAAGGCTACGGTCGCCATGTGTTGACCCATTTGGCCGGTCCTTTCGTGGTCGGCATCGACGCGGGTGGCACGAAGACCCGCTGTGTCGTACTCACACTCGGAGGCGCCCTCGCGGGGGCGGGAACCGGTCCAGGGGCCAACCCCAACTCGGGGGGCGACACCGCGGGCGCCCTGTCGGAGGCCCTCACCGAGGCACTCGGATCCATCGACCCCTCCCAGGTCATCGGCGGTGTGTTCGGCATCGCCGGGGCGGGGTCGGCGGGCCGTCCCGCCGCCGTCGCGGCCGCGCGCCGGGCGTGGCAGACGTCCGGGCTGCGCGGCTCCCCCGCCGTCGTCACCGACATCGCCGTCGCCTTCGCCGCCGGGACGAGCGCCGAAAAGGGCATCGTCGTGTTCTCCGGCACAGGCGCGGGCGCGGCCGTCATCAACGACGGCGCGATCGTCCGGCGGGCCGACGGCTACGGCTGGCTCGTCGGGGACGAGGGCTCGGCGGTCTGGCTCGGCCGCGAGGCCGTCCGGGCGGCGCTCGCCGCGTTCGACGGGCGCGGCTCGCCCACGCTGCTCACCGAGTCGGTGCCGCGCGCACTGCTCGGGCCGGGCGCGGTGGCCGAGTTCGCGACGCCCCGGCACCGCGGCCGGCACCGGCGGGCGCTCGCTCTCGCGGGCGCGGCGGGCGACCTCACCGGGCCGGGCGGCGGGACGGCCGTCCTCATCCCGCGTCCGGCGCCGCCGCCCGACCCGCGCCTCGCCCAGGCGATCGTCAAGGAGGTCTACGGCCGGCCGCCCGCCGCGCTCGGCCGCCTCGGCCCGGTCGTCGCCGCCGCCGCGGCGGCCGGGGATGACGTCGCCCGCCGGATCACCGAGGAGGCCGCCGCCGTGCTGCTGCGCGACGTCGACGCCGTCCGGCCCGCGCTCGGCGAGACCTACGCCCCGGTCGTCATGCACGGGTCGGTGCTGCGGGACGGTCCCGTCGCCGACGCGGTGCGGGCGGGCCTGCGCGACCGGTTCTCCGCCGATCCGCGCAGCGCCGGGGACGGCGCGGTCGGCGCGGCCGGGATGGCGCTGCGCCGCCTCGGGTACCCGGTGCCGGGGCCGCGCCGCGCCGGGTCGTGAGCGTCGACAAGCCCGGGACGAGCGGCTAGCGTCACCTGGGAAATCACGGACCGGGCACGGCTCGGGCGCGGTCCGCCGGACGACCATGTCGGGGGGCAGGGTCGGGTGCGCACCTCTCGTTGTGCCGCGCTGCTCGCGGCGGCGGCCGTCGTGCTGCCGCTGGCGGGCTGCGACACCGGCGGGTCCGGCGGCGCGACGTCCGGAACGTCCGCCGCGCCGACGCCGTCGCCCTGGATCGCCGGGTACCTGCGGGACATGTCGCTGCGGGAGAAGGTCGGGCAGTTGTTCGTCCCGGCCTTCTCCACCCCCGCCGCCGCCCGCGCGATGGTCCGCCGGTACGACGTGGGCGGGCTGATCTACTTCCCGCGCAACATGAAGTCGCCCGCCGCGACCGCCGCGCTCTCCAACGATCTCCAGAAGGCCGCGCGGACGCCGCTGCTGCTCAGCGTGGACGAGGAACAGGGCATCGTCAGCCGCGCTCCGTTCCTCACCGACTTCCCCGGCAACATGGCGCTCGGGGCCGGGCGCAGCACCACGAACGCCCGGGAGGCGGCGCGGGTGACGGCGTCCGAGCTGCGGGCCGTCGGGATCAACCAGAACTACGCGCCGGACGCGGACGTCAACATCAACCCCGCGAACCCGGTGATCGGGGTGCGGTCGTTCGGCGCCGATCCGAAGGCCGTGGCGTCGTTGGTGGGCGCTTCGGTCGCCGGGTACCAGGACGCGGGAGTCGCCGCCACGGCCAAGCACTTCCCCGGCCACGGCGACACCAACGTCGACAGTCACACCGGGCTGCCGGTGATCCGGCACTCCACGACGCAGTGGAACCGGATCGACGCGCCGCCGTTCCGCGCCGCCATCGGCGCCGGGGTGGACGCGATCATGTCCGCGCACATCGTCGTGCCCCGGCTGGATCGTTCCGGGAAGCCGTCCACGCTGTCGTCCGGCGTCCTGACGGGGATGCTGCGCGGCAGGCTCGGGTTCCAGGGCGTGATCATCACCGACTCGCTGCTCATGGCCGGGGTGCGGGAGAAGTACGGGGACGCGTCGGTGCCCGTCCGGGCGATCCAGGCCGGGGCGGACCAGCTCCTCATGCCGCCCAGCCTGCCGAAGGCGTTCGACGCGGTGCTGAAGGCCGTCCAGAAGGGGACGATCAGCCGGAAGCGGCTGGACGAGTCCGTCACGCGCATCCTGCGGCTCAAGGAGCGGCGCGGGCTGTTCAAGGGGCTCACCGCCGATCCCCGCAAGGCGCAGGCCGCGATGCGGACGGCCGCGCACCGCCGCGTCGCCACGACCGTCGCCGAGCACTCGATCACGCTCGTCCGCAATGACGGCGGCACGCTGCCGCTGCGGCGCCGCGCCGCGTTCGTCACCGGGCCGGGCAGCGGACCGCTGCGGACGGCGCTGCGGGCGCAGGGCGTCCGGGTGGTCGGCTCGGCGCGCATGGCGGACGTGACGGTCGTGACGGTGTTCAACGGCCGTCCCGTGATCCCCGGCGGGAAACCGGCGGTCGTCGTCGCGCTGGCGCGCCCCTACGCGCTGAACGACGCGGGACGCGCGAAGGCGGCCGTCGCCGCGTACTCGGCGTCGGGCGTCTCGGTGAAGGCGGTCGCCCGCGTCCTGTCCGGGAAGCTCGGCCCGACCGGGAAGCTGCCCGTCAAGGCCGCAGGCAAGCCCATCGGGCACGGCCTCACCTACGCGGCGCCCAGTTCCCCGTAGCACGTCAGCGGCGGCGGGCCAGGACCGCGCGGGCGGCGGCGCGCGCCGTGGCGGCCGTGCGGGACGCGCGGGCGGCAGCGGCGGCGGCGCGGCAGCGGTCCAGCGTGTGCCCCGCCAGCTCCTCCCGGACGGCCGGGATCGCGGTCGGCGCCATCGACAGCGACGCGACGCCGAGCCCCACCAGCACGCACGCGAGGATCGGGTCCGCCGCGCCCTCGCCGCAGACCCCGCACGGCACGCCCGCGCCCGCCGCGAGCGCCACCAGGTCCAGCAGGGCGGGCTGCCACGGGTCGTGCAGCCGCGACAGCGCGCCGGACTGCCGGTCCGCCGCGCACGCGTACTGCGCCAGGTCGTTGGTGCCGACGCTGAAGAACTCGACCGTCCGGGCCAGGTCGCGGGCGCGCAGCGCGGCGGCCGGGACCTCGATCATCACGCCGGGACGGTCCAGGCCCGCGTCCCGGCACGCCGCCGCGAACGCCGCCGACTCGTCCGCGCCCGTCACCATCGGGGCCATCACGCGGAGGCCCGGACGTCCCGCGCCCGCCTCGGCCAGCGCCGCGAGCTGCCCCGCCAGGATCTCGGGATGGCGGCGCAGCATCCGCAGGCCGCGCTCGCCGAGCGCCGGGTTCGCCTCGGGCGCGGACGGCGGCAGGAACGGGAGGGGCTTGTCGGCGCCCGCGTCCAGCACCCGGACGACCACGTCGCCGCCGGGGAACGCGTCCAGCGCCTCGGCGTAGGCGGCGGCCTGCTCGTCCAGGCCGGGGACGTCCGCGCGGTCCAGGAACAGGAACTCCGTCCGGTACAGGCCGACGCCCTCCGCGCCGTGCGCGCGGGCCGCCGCCAGGTCGCCCGGGACGGTGATGTTGGCCAGCAGCGGGACGCGGCGGCCGTCGCGCGTCCCGCCGGGCCCGGCCGGGGCGGCGGACACGTGGCTCGGGGTGCGGTCGCGGAACCGCGCGGCGAGGACGTCCGACGGCGACGGCGCGACGTGGACGGTGCCGGCCGTGCCGTCCACCAGGACGAGCAGGCCGTCGGCGAGCGCCGTCGCGTCCGGCACCGCGACCACCGCGGGGACGCCGAGCGCGCGGGCCAGGATCGCGGTGTGGCTGGTCGGCCCGCCGTTCTCGGTGACGAACGCCACCACCGTCGCGGGGTCCAGCAGGGCGGTGTCGGCGGGCGCGAGGTCCCGCGCGACGAGCACGAACGGCTCGTCGGACGCCGGGACGCCCGGCACCGGAACGCCCAGCAGGGAGGCGACGGCGCGGTCCCGGACGTCGTCCAGGTCGACCACGCGCGCCGCCAGATACGCGTCCGCCGCCGCCAGGGCCTCCCGGTGCGCGGCGAACGCCTCGAACACCGCGCGCGGCGCCGCGATGCCGACCGCGACCCGCGCCCGGACACCGGCGGCCAGCTCCGGGTCGCGCGCCATCAGCGCCTGCGCGCGCAGCACGTCGCGGCCTGCGTCGTCCGGGGCGTGCCCGGCCAGGTCCTCCAGCGACGCCGCGACCCGTTCCAGCGCGGCGAGCGCCGCCGCGGCCTCCGCGGCGGCGTCACCCTCGTGCCGGGCGCCGGCGGGCGGCTCCGGCACCGTGCCCACCATCCGGCGGACCGGCCCGCACCCGGAACCGGCGCTCACGCCGGTGCCGCGCAGCGGGCCGGGGGGCTCAGGCACGGCCGTGCTCCTCCTGGGAGAGGATGCCCTCCAGCGTCGTCAGCAGTTCCTCGGCGCCGTCCCCGGCCGCCGCGAGCGTGACCTCCTCGCCGTGGTGGGCGTCGAGGCCGAGCACCGCGAGGATGCTCTTGGCGTTCACGGGGTCCCGGCCGTCCAGCGCGACGGTCACGTCCATCGGGGCCTTCGCCGCCGTCTGCACGAACAGGGCGGCCGGGCGCGCGTGGAGGCCCACCCGGGACATGATCTTCACTCTGCGCTCGGTCACGTGGTCTTCTCCTCGGTCGGGCTCCGGGCGGCGCGGGGCGCGGCCGTCCGGAGGCATCGGTCGGTCGTTAATTCCGCGTGGTACCCCCACGCGGCGTCATACCCGTCGCAAACGTACGAACGGCACGGCGGACTCCGCCATCAGGTCCATGTGAACAGTTCGGTTCCTTGTTGGACCGGTCCGTCCTCACGAAGCCGGGTCAGCGCGCCGCCGTCGGCGTCCAGGGCCACGACGGCGCAGATCGGGGACCGTCCGGCCGCCTCGACCACCACGGGGTCCCAGGCCACGACCGGCTCCCCCGCGTTCACCTCGTCGCCCTCCGCCGCCAGCGGCTCGAATCCCCGTCCCCTCAGCTTGACGGTCTCGATCCCGAGATGGACGAGAACGCCGTGGCCCTCATCGTCCACGATCACGTACGCGTGCGGGTGCAATTTCACGATGCGTCCCGAGACCGGGGCGATGGACCGGCCCGCGCGCCGCTCGGGGTCGACGGCCGTGCCGGGACCGACCATCGCCTGCGCGAACACCGCGTCCGGCACCCGGGCCAGGCCGATCGCCCGGCCCGCGACCGGCGACAGCACCCGGGTCATGGCCCCTCCTCAGTCCAGGACGTCCTCGATGTCGGCGGCCAGCGCGTCCGCCTCCGGGCCCACGACCACCTGCACGACGCCGCCGCTGCGCAGCACCGCGATCGCGCCCGCCGCGCGCAGGCCCGGCTCGTCCACGCGGGCGCCGTCGCGCACCTCCGAGCGCAGCCGGGTCGTGCAGGGCTCGACGGCGACGATGTTGGCCGCGCCGCCGAGCGCCGCGACGATCGCCTCCGCGCGTTCCCGCCGTCCCGCCGTGCGACGCCTCATCGCGACCCTTTCCCGTCAGTCGGTCTGTGTCACCTTGTTGAGCCCGCGCGGGACGTCGGGGTCCACGCCGAGCCGCCGCGCCAGGCGCTCGACCAGGAGCTGGCCGGGGACGATCAGCCCGAGCGGCGCGACCCACTCGGGCAGGTCCGGCCCGGGCAGCGCCGCGTCGCTCGCGGCGGCCAGCCCGGTCCCGCCGCCGACCGCGAACGCGCGGGCGCGGGCGCCCCGGACGCGGTCGGCGAGCGCGATCGTACCGGCCAGCGTGGGGCCGTCCCCGGCCGCGACGAGCAGGGCGGGCGTGCGGTCGTCCACGACGGCGATCGGCCCGTGCAGCAGGTCGGCGTAGGAGAGGCCCATCGCGTGCAGGTAGCACGCCTCCTTGATCTTGAGGGCGAGTTCCAGGGCGGTGCCGAACGCCAGGCCGCGCCCGGAGACGACGACGCCCTGGACGCCCGCGAGACCCTCGACGATCTCCGGGAGCGCCGCCGACTCCTCGGCGCGCGCGATCAGGTCGGCGATCTCGTCCGGGACGCGGCGCAGGTCGTCGCGCGGCACGTCCGCGCCGAGCCCGAGCGCCAGGACGGCCAGCGCCGCGAGCTGGGTCGTGTAGGTCTTGGTCGCCGGGACGGCCAGTTCGTCGCCCGCCTCGGTCACCAGCGCGACCTGCGCGGACTCGGCCAGCGGGGACCCGGCGCCGTTGGTGACCGCGACGGTCGAGGCGCCGCAGTCCGCCGCCCAGTCCAGCGTCTGGACGATCTCCTCGGTCTTGCCGGACTGGCTGATCGCCACGGCCAGCACGCCCGAGAGGTCCAGTCTCGTGCGGTAGGCGGTGGCGACGGACGGGGCGGCGAGCGTGCCGAGCCGTCCGGTCCGCGTCTCGGCCAGGTACCGGCCGTAGACGGCGGCGTTGTCGGAGGACCCGCGCGCGATGAACAGGACTTGGCGCGTTCCACGCGCGAGCGCCGCCAGGTCGGGGACGCGCGGCAGCAGCGCGTCCAGCGTGCGGCGCAGCGCGGCGGGCTGCTCGCCGATCTCGGCGCGCATCCGGCTGGTCGTCATGATCCTCCTTCGCGGGGCTCCTGCCCGCCGATCCACGTCCTACGCGCCCGGTGGTCCGGGCCGAGCCAGGTCAGGTCGGCGCGCGCGCCGGGGGCGACGCGGCCGAGGTCGGGGCGGCCGATCAGGTCGGCGGGGACGCGGGACGCGGCGTCCACGGCCGCCACCGGGTCGATCCCGAGCGCGATGGCGTTGCCGACGGCCTCGTCCAGGCGCAGCGCGGACCCGGCGATCGTGCCGTCGGCACGGCGCGGCGGGCCCTGCTCGGGCAGCGTGATCGGCTCGCCGCCGAGGTCGTAGCGGCCGGGCGGCATCCCGGCGGCGGACGCGGCGTCGGTGACGAGCACGATCCGGCCGGGCGCCGCCGCGAACGCCAGCCGCGCCATCTCGGGCGCGACGTGGACGAGGTCGAGGATCAGTCCGGGCACGAGCCGGGCGTCGGTCAGCGCCTGCGCGGCGACGCCCGGCGCGCGGTGGTCCAGGCCGCTCTGCGCGTTGAACAGGTGCGTGACCATGCGCGCGCCCGCGTCGGCGGCGGCCCCGGCCTGCGCGGCGGTGGCGTCGCTGTGCCCGACGCTGACGAGCACTCCGGCTTCGGTCAGCGCGCGGACGGCGTCCAGCGCGCCTGCCCGTTCCGGGGCGAGCGTCACCAGGCGGACGAGCCCGGTCTCCAGGAGCGCGGTGATCGCCTCCGGAGTCGGATCGGTGAGGTGGGCCGCGTTATGGGCGCCCTTGCGGCGCGGGGACAGGAACGGGCCTTCCAGGTGGACGCCCAGTACCCGCGCCGTCGTTTCCGGCAGGTTCGACAGCAGGTCCCGTGTCCGGCGGAGCGCGGCGGCCTGTTCGGCGACGGGCGCGGTGATGAACGTCGGCAGGAACGCCGTCACGCCGGTTCCGGGCAGGCGGGTGACGACCTCGCGCCAGGCCTGCTCGTCGGCGTCGGCGAAGTCGTGGCCGTAGAAGCCGTTGACCTGGAGGTCCACGAGGCCGGGGGCGAGCAGGCCGCCGCCCAGGGACACGTCGGCCCCGGCCGGGCGCCCTTCGCCGACCTCGGTGATCACGCCGTCCGCCGCGCGGACGAATCCCGGGGCGAGCAGGCGGGTACGACCACCGTCGGGGGAAGCGATCATGCGGTCGGCGGTGATCAGCAGTGCTGCCATGCGTGTGCGCTCTCCCTGCCGCCGAGTCCGAGCCGGCCGTCCGGTAACTGGTCTAGTCCGGACTAGACCAGTACGAACCCTACTGCACCGACCAGGCACGGGACCAGCCGGCACGGACTGCCGAGCACGGGCTACCGGGCACGGGACCACCGAGCGGGAGAGGAGATCCGTGGAGCGCTCCATCGGAACGGCGACCCTGGCCGTCCTCCAGCGCGTCGGACGCAGCCTCATGCTCCCGATCGCCGTCCTGCCCGCCGCCGGGCTGCTGCTGCGGCTCGGCCAGGACGACCTGCTCGGCGCGTCCGGGCTCGGGCTCGTCCGCGTCGCCGAGGTCCTCCGCGCGGCGGGCGGCGCACTGTTCGACGCGCTGCCGCTGCTGTTCGCCGTCGGCGTCGCGATCGGGCTCGCGCGCCGGTCGGACGGCTCCACCGCGCTCGCCGCCGTCGTGTCCTACCTGGTGTTCGACCGCGTGTCCAAGACGATGTTCGCCCACTCCCGCTCGCTGCGGCACGACGTCGTGCTCAGCGTCCGCGACGAGACCGGCCACCTCCACGACGTCGTCGGCTACGGGCTGCGCAACCCGACCCAGGTGCTCGGCGGGCTGGTCATCGGCGTGGTCGTCGCGCTGTTGTACGAGCGGTTCCGGGACGTCCGGCTGCCGTCCTGGCTCGCGTTCTTCTCCGGCCGGCGGCTCGTCCCGATCCTCGGCGCGGTCGCCGGGCTCGTCCTCGGGGTGGCGCTCGGGCTCGCCTGGCCCGTCCTCGGCGGCTGGATCGACCGGTTCGGCGACTGGATCACCGGGCTCGGCGCGTTCGGCGCGGGCGTCTACGGCGTCGCCAACCGGCTGCTGCTGCCGCTCGGGCTGCACCACATCCTGAACTCGCTCGTCTGGTTCGTCTTCGGGACGTACCAGGGGCCGTCGGGCGCCGTCCACGGCGAGATCCCGCGCTACTTCGCCGGGGACCCGCAGGCCGGACGGCTCCTCGCCGGGTTCTTCCCCGTCCTGATGTTCGGGCTGCCCGGCGCCGCGCTCGCGATCTGGCGGGCCGCGCCCCCCGAGACGCGGCGCGGCGTCGGCGGGCTCATGCTCTCGGCCGCGCTCACCGCGTTCCTCACCGGGATCACCGAGCCGATCGAGTTCTCGTTCATGTTCGTCGCGCCCGTGCTCTACGTCGTCCACGTCCTGCTCGCCGGCGTCGCGCTGGCCCTGCTGGCGGCCGTCCACGCCCAGCTCGGGTTCAGCTTCTCCGCCGGGCTGATCGACCTGCTGCTCAACGCGACGAAGGACAACACCCGGCACCTGGCGCTCATCGTCGGGCTCGGGCTCGTGTACTTCGTGCTGTACTACGTGATCTTCTCGGTGCTCATCCGGCGGCTGAACCTTCCGACGCCCGGCCGTCTGACCAGCGAGTTCCTCGACTGAACGCCCGCCGGGCTTGCGGCGCGGCGGGCTGGGTTGTTGTGTTGCCTCCCGGGAGGACCCGTCCGTGAGCATTGATCCCCATAGTCCGCTGCCCAAGTACTTCCAGCTCCGCGCGCTGCTGCTCAACCTGATCGACGGCGCCGACCTGCCGCTGGACGCGCCGATCCCGTCGGAGCGGGAGCTGTGCGCGCGGTACCGGGTGTCGCGGATGACCGTCCGGCAGGCGATCGAGCTGCTCGTCGGCGAGGGACGGCTGAACCGCGTCCCGGGCAAGGGGACGTTCGTCGCGCGGCCCAAGCTGGAGATGCCGCTGCGGCTCGTCTCGTTCACCGAGGACATGCTCGCGCGCGGGATGCGGCCCGGCGGGGCGGACCTGGACCGGCGCACCGTCACGGCCGACGCCCGGCTCGCGCGCCTCTTCGACATCCCGGCCGGGACGCCCGTCCACGTCGTCGAGCGGCTGCGCACCGCCGACGGCGAGCCGATGGCGGTGGAGCGGTCCCACATCCTCGCCGCCCTCGCCCCCGACCTCCTCGACCGGCGGCTCGCCGACCGCTCGCTGCACGGCGTCCTGGAGGCCGTGTACGGGCTGGTGTTCGACGCGGGCGACCAGACGATCGACGCCGGGCTCGCCGAGGCCGACGAGGCGCGGCACCTGGAGATCCCGCGCGGCGGGGCCGTCCTGCGGCTCCAGCGGCGCTCCTACACCGGCGGCGTCTGCGCGGAGCTGGGCGTCTCCAGCTACCGCGCCGACCGCTACCAGATCCGCACCACCCTCGGCCTCCCCTGAGCCGGCCCGCTGAGAGGACACCCCCCGATGACGTCCGCGACCGCGGCGGGCCCCGGCCCGGCCGTCCTCGCCGTGCTGCAGCGCATCGGCCGCAGCCTGATGCTGCCGATCGCCGTCCTGCCCGCCGCCGCGATCCTGCTGCGGCTCGGCCAGGACGACCTGCTCGGCGCGTCCGGCCTCGGCTGGGACCGGGTCGCCGAGATCGTCGGCGGCGCCGGGGAGGCGCTGTTCGGGGCGTTGCCGCTGCTGTTCGCGGTCGGCGTGGCGATCGGCTTCGCGCGCAAGGCGGACGGTTCCACGGCGCTCGCGGCGGTCGTCGGCTACCTGGTGTTCGACCGGGTCTCCAAGATCATGTTCTCGCACCGGGCGTCGCTGCGCGGGACGGTCGTCGTCCGGCAGGCCGATCCCGACGGCGTCCTGCACCCCGTCGTGGACTGGGGCGCCAAGAACCCCACGGACGTCCTCGGCGGCATCCTCATCGGCGTCCTCGCCGCCGTGCTCTACCAGCGGTACCACCGCGTCGCGCCGCCGCCGTGGCTGGCGTTCTTCGGCGGCCGGCGGTTCGTCCCGATCGCCACCGCGCTCGGCGCGCTGGTGCTCGGCGTGCTGCTCGGGCTCGCCTGGCCCGTCCTCGGCGGCTGGCTGACTGCGTTCGGTGACTGGATCACCGGCGCCGGGGCGCTCGGCGCGGGCGTCTACGGCGTCGTGAACCGGCTGCTGCTGCCGTTCGGGCTGCACCACATCCCGAACTCGCTGATCTGGTTCGTGTTCGGCACCTACCACGGCCCGGACGGCGTGGTGCACGGCGAGATCAACCGCTACCTGGCGGGCGATCCGCATGCGGGCGGGTTCACGGCCGGGTTCTTCCCCGTCCTGATGTTCGGGCTGCCCGGCGCGGCGCTCGCCATCTGGCGGACGGCCGCGCCCGAACGGCGGCGCGCCGTCGGCGGGCTCATGATCTCGGCGGCGCTCACCGCGTTCGTCACCGGCGTCACCGAGCCGATCGAGTTCGCGTTCATGTTCGTCGCGCCCGTCCTGTACGGCGTCCACGTCGTTCTGACGGGCGTGTCGCTGGCGCTGCTGGACGCGGCCGGGGCGCGGCTCGGGTTCGGGTTCTCGGCCGGATGCATCGACCTCGTCCTCAACGCGTCCAAGGACAACACGCGCGGACTGCCGCTGATCATCGGGCTCGGGATCGTCTACTTCGTCCTCTATTACGTGATCTTCAGCTATCTGATCCGGCGGTTCGACTTCGCGACGCCCGGCCGCGAGAAGGACGAACCCGTGGCCTGATCCGGCCAGAATGTATTTATCGCATGCGCCCTGACCTCCTGAAAGGTGGCGCCGGAACGTCCGGCGCCCTCGTTTTCCGGAGGATCCCCATGACCGCGCACGTTTCGTCCGAACCGCTCCGGATCGTCCCCGGACGGCCGCCGCTGCGCCTCCTGGACGACCACGCCGCGCCGCCGCCCGAACCCGCCGTGCGCGCCCTCATCGCGCTCGTCGCCGCCGTCCTCGCCGGGACGTGCCCGCCCACGCGGCTCGCGCGCGCCGTGCTCCCCGAGATCCGCGCCGGGCTCGCCGCCCGCGTCCCGCAGCCCGGACGGGCCGCGCCGCCGCAGGTGCTCACGTCCTGGGTGCAGCGGCCGTCCCCGCACGCCGCCGAGGCGGGCGCCGTCCTGCGCCTCGGGACGGACGTCCGCGCGCTCGCCCTGCGTCTTGAGTTCCTGCGCGGGCGGTGGCGCTGCGTCCAGTTGGAGACGACCGTCCCCGCGCGCCGCCTCGCCCGCGCCGCCTGAGAACGCCGACGGCCTCCCGGGGCGTCCCGGGAGGCCGTCGGCGTACGGCTCAGTCGCGGTTGCGCGGGTCGCCGTGGCAGCGCTTGAACTTCTTGCCCGAGCCGCACGGGCACGGGTCGTTGCGGGAGACGCCGGCGTACTCGTCCGACTCCTCCTCGCTGTGCAGTTCCACGCCGCCCTCGCCGTCCACGGTCGGCGCGCTGTACTCCAGCTTCTTCGGACGGTGCCGGTCCTCCAGGCCCTTGGCGTGGACGACCGGAGCCTCGTCCTCGGCCTCCTCGACGTCGTCCTCGGCCGCGTCCGCCGCGGTCGCCGTCAGCGCCACCGGGTTCGCGCCGACCGCCGGAGCGGGCTGCTCCTCCACCTCGACCTCGAGGTTGAAGAGGTAGCCGACCGACTCCTCCTTGATGCCGTCGAGCATGGCGTTGAACATCTCGTAGCCCTCGCGCTGGTACTCCACCAGCGGGTCGCGCTGCGCCATCGCCCGCAGGCCGATGCCCTCCTGAAGGTAGTCCATCTCGTAGAGGTGCTCGCGCCACTTGCGGTCCAGGACCGACAGGATGACCCGCCGCTCCAGCTCCCGCATGACCTCCGAGCCCAGCTCCTCCTCGCGCTTGGCGTAGGCCGAGTGGGCGTCCTCGCGGAGGCGCTCGGCGAGCGTCTCGGCGTCCAGGCCGGAGATGTCGTCCTCGTCCTCGGCCAGGTCCTCGATCTTCACGCCGATCGGGTAGAGCTGGCGGAACGCGCCCCAGAGCTTCTCCAGGTCCCACTCCTCGGCGAAGCCTTCGGCCGTCGCGCCCGCGACGTACCCGTTGACGACCTCGTCGATCATGTTGGAGATCTGCTCGGTGAGGTCCGCGCCCTCCAGGACCTTGCGGCGCTCGGCGTAGATCACCTTGCGCTGCCGGTCCATGACCTCGTCGTACTTCAGGATGTTCTTGCGCATCTCGAAGTTCTGCTGCTCGACCTGGCCCTGCGCGGACTTGATCGCGCCGCTGACGAGCTTGGACTCGATCGGCTCGTCGTCGGGGATGTTGAGCCGCGTCATCAGCGCCTCGACCCGCGCGGAGTTGAACAGGCGCATCAGGTCGTCCTCGAGGGACAGGTAGAAGCGCGACTCGCCCGGGTCGCCCTGGCGGCCGGACCGGCCGCGGAGCTGGTTGTCGATGCGCCGCGACTCGTGCCGCTCGGTCGCGAGGACGTAGAGACCGCCCGCCTCGGCGACCTCCTCGTGCTCGCCCTTCACGGCCTCCTTGGCCTTGTCCAGCGCCTCCGGCCACGCCGCCTCGTACTCGTCGGGCGTCTCCAGCGGCGACAGGCCGCGCTGGTGCAGCTCCAGGTCGGCGCGGAAGTCGGGGTTGCCGCCGAGCATGATGTCGGTGCCGCGGCCCGCCATGTTCGTCGCGACCGTGACGGCGCCCTTGCGGCCCGCCTCGGCGATGATCGCCGACTCCTGCTCGTGGTGCTTGGCGTTCAGCACCTGGTGCTGGACGCCGCGCCGGCGCAGCATCCGCGACAGCCGCTCGGACTTCTCCACCGACGTCGTGCCGACCAGGACCGGCTGGCCCTTCTCGTGCCGCTCGGCGATGTCGTCGACGACGGCCTCGAACTTGGCCTGCTCGGTCTTGTAGACGACGTCGGCGACGTCCTTGCGGACCATCGGCTTGTTCGTCGGGATCGGGACGACGCCGATCTTGTAGGTCTTGTTGAACTCCGCGGCCTCGGTGTCGGCGGTGCCGGTCATGCCCGAGAGCTTGTCGTACATGCGGAAGTAGTTCTGGAGGGTGATCGTGGCGAGCGTCTGGTTCTCGTCCTTGATCGTCACCCCCTCCTTGGCCTCGATGGCCTGGTGCATGCCCTCGTTGTAGCGGCGGCCGTGGAGGATACGGCCGGTGAACTCGTCCACGATGAGCACTTCGCCGTTCATGACGACGTAGTCCTTGTCGCGTTTGTAGAGTTCTTTGGCTTTCAGGGCATTGTTCAGGAAGCTCACCAGCGGCGTGTTCACCGAGTCGTACAGGTTGTCGATGCCGAGCCAGTCCTCGACCTTCTCGACGCCGGACTCGGTGATGCCGACCGTGCGCTTCTTCTCGTTCACCTCGTAGTCGCCCGGACCGTACTCGTCCACCTGACCGGCCGTGCTGACCAGCTCGGCGCGCTTCAGCCGCGGGACGATCTTGGCGAACTCGCTGTACCACTTGGAGTTCTGCTCGGCGGGACCCGAGATGATCAACGGGGTGCGGGCCTCGTCGATCAGGATGGAGTCCACCTCGTCCACGATCGCGAAGTTGTGGCCGCGCTGGACGCACTCCTCCAGCGACCAGGCCATGTTGTCGCGCAGGTAGTCGAAGCCGAACTCGTTGTTCGTGCCGTAGGTGATGTCGGCGGCGTACGCGGCGCGGCGCTCGTCCGGCGTCATCTGCGGGAGGATGACGCCGACCTCCAGGCCGAGGAACTGGTGGACGCGGCCCATCCACTCCGCGTCGCGCTTGGCCAGGTAGTCGTTCACCGTCACGACGTGCACGCCCTCGCCCGACAGGGCGTTGAGGTACGCGGGGAGCACGCAGGTCAGGGTCTTGCCCTCACCGGTCTTCATCTCCGCGATGTTGCCGAGGTGCAGCGCGGCGCCGCCCATGATCTGGACGTCGTAGTGCCGCTGGCCGAGCACCCGCTTGGCGGCCTCGCGTGCGGTGGCGAACGCCTCGGGGAGCAGCTCGTCCAGGGACTCGCCGTCGGCGATGCGCTCCCGGTACTTGTCGGTCAGCTCACGCAGCTCGGCGTCGCTCATGTCGAGGAAGTCCTCCTCGATCGAGTTGACCTGATCCGCGAGCTTCTTGAGCTTGCGCAGGGTTTTGCCTTCGCCCGCACGAAGGATCTTGTCGATGACTGGCGGCACTCTAGGAGGCTCCTTGCAGATCGTGGGTCACCGCCTGAGGGCGGCGCGCACACCACACGTACGATTGCCATCGTAGGCGAGACCCAGAATGGTCTAGGTCACCCTGCGACGCAATCCACCCCGGGCGCCGTTCGACCCCGGCGGTGTGCGGTTAGCTGTATTGAGGCACCTGATGAGGGGGGCACCATGTCCGAAGATTCTCCCGGCTCGCACGCCGGCCGGGCCAGTTCCTGGGTCGCGGTCACGATCATCTTCGCGGGCTTCGTCACCGGGGGAGTCTCCCTGTGCCAAGGCCCGTTCTGGGTCGGCTTCTACGTCGGGCTCGGCATCGTGGCCGTCGGGATCGCCGCCGCCGGGCTCGTCCACGTCTTCTCCGACGTCGTGGTCGACAAGCCCCGGGTGATCCCCGAG
Organism: Actinomadura rubteroloni; assembly: GCF_002911665.1. Lineage (NCBI taxonomy): Bacteria > Bacillati > Actinomycetota > Actinomycetes > Streptosporangiales > Thermomonosporaceae > Actinomadura > Actinomadura rubteroloni. The sequence continues at coordinate 1,580,869 of NZ_MTBP01000001.1, read as the reverse complement.
ATCGTCGACTACTCGGTCTTCGGCTCGCGAAGCGCCAAGCGGCGCGGCGGCGAGGCGGGCGAGACGATCTCGGCGCCGACGCGCACGGACACCCAGCAGCAGCCGCACGGCTGAGCCGTCCCGCCGGGACCGCGCACACCCTTCCAACGGGCGGGAATCCTCCGGGGTTCCCGCCCGTGGGCCGTCCGCCGTCAGTCGGCGATGCGTTCGATGCGGACGTCGTCGCAGCCCACCCAGGCCGCCGCGTCGTTCAGCGCCCGGTTCAGAGCGTCCCGCGATTCCTCGATCCGCGCCGGAGTCGCCGCGTGCGGCTCGAACGAGACCTGGCGCGCCACCAGCGTCCGGCCCTCGCGCGCCGGGTCGACGCGGCCGATCAGCCGCCCGCCCGCCAGCAGCGGCATCACGAAGTAGCCGTGGACGCGGTCGGCCTTCTTGACGTACGCCTCCAGCCGGTGGTCGAACCCGAAGACGCGCGACGCGCGGGCGCGGTCCCACACGAGGGAGTCGAACGGCGACAGCAGCGTCGTGGCGTGCCGTCCGCGCGGCGGGGACGCCAGGGCGTCCGGGTCGGCCCAGGCGGGCGCCGGCCAGCCCGCGACGCGCACCGGGACGAGCCCGGTCGCCTCGATCACCCGCGTCACCTGCTCGCCCCGGACGCGGTAGTAGTCGGCGAGGTCCGCGCGGGTCGCGACGCCGAGCGCCCGCCCCGCATGCCCGACGAGCCGGGTGAGGCACGCGTCGTCGTCGGGGTCGTCGGCCAGCAGCTCGGCGGGGATCGCGCGTTCGGCCAGGTCGTAGACGCGCCGCCAGCCGCGCCGTTCCACGCAGACCGCCTCGCCGGTGTCCAGCAGCCACTCGATCGCGATCTTGTGGTCGCTCCACTGCCACCAGTCGGCGCCCGCCTTCGCACCGCCCAGCTCGCGCGTGGTGAGCGGGCCCTCGGCGGCGAGCCGGACGCGGACCTCGTCCAGCACGGCCTTGTCGACCCGGTGCCAGCGCTGCCCCCGCGCCCGGTACGCGCGCCGCCGGAACGCGAAGTGCGGCCAGTCGGCGACCGGAAGGATCGACGCGGCGTGCGCCCAGTACTCGAACGTCCGGCCGCCGCCCCAGTAGGCGTCCTCGACGACGTCGCGGCCCACCGCGCCGAGCCGCGCGTACGGCACCAGCTCGTGTGAGCGCGCCAGCACCGAGATCGTGTCGAGCTGGACGGCGCCGAGCCGGTCCAGCACGGCCGGGACGCCGCCGCGCCGCCCGTCCGCGCCCAGCAGCCCCTGCGCGCGCAACTGCAGCCGACGCGCCTCGGACGCGGTCAGCTCGGTCTCGGGTTCGGGGAGAGCAACGGCCACGGGCGCGATGCTACGTCGCGCCACCGACAATCCGAGCCCTCCGGCCGCCGACCCGGGTCAGGTGATCTCCAGCAGCTTCTCGCGCACTGCGTAGACGACCGCTTCCATCCGGGAGTGGAGCTGGAGCTTCTCCAGGATGTTGCGGACGTGGTTCTTCACGGTGTTCTCGGAGATGAACAGCTCCCGGGCGATCTCACGGTTGCCGAGGCCGCGCGCGACCAGGCGCAGCACCTCCATCTCCCGGTCGGTCAGCCGGGGCGCGGGGACCTGCTGGGCGCGCTCCTCGCTGCGCTTGGCCAGCGCGGCGAACTCGGTGATCAGCTTGGACGCCATCGACGGGCTGATCAGCGACTGCCCGCCGTGGACGGCGCGAACGGCCTGCGGGACCTCGTCGATCGAGATCTCCTTGAGCAGGTAGCCGCTCGCCCCGGCCTTCAGCGCCTCGAAGAGGTCTTCCTCCTCGTCGCTGATGGTCAGCATGACGATCTTGGCGCTGGGCGCGACGTCCTTGATCGCGGTGCACGCCTCGATGCCGCTGCGGCGGGGCATCCGGACGTCCATCAGGACGATGTCGGGCGTGAGGTCGCCCGCCATCTCGACCGCCTCGTGGCCGTCCCCGCCCTCGCCGACGACGTCGATGTCGGGTTCGTCCCGCAGGACCATCTCCAGGCCGCGCCGGAACAGCGCGTGGTCGTCCACGATCAGCACGCGGATCGGGTCGCGGGCGGTCTCGGGCGCCGTCCGGGGCGCGGACGGCCGTGGAACCGCCGTTCGGCCGCGAGCCTCGGCTTCTTCGCTCACCTGAGTCGCGGCGCTGGAGGAGACGCCGCTTCCCCCCTTCATCTGCTCGTGGTCGCGGGGAGGCGGGGAGCGGCGGGGGGCCGGGCGCGGGCGGCGGGCACCGCCCGCCCTCCCCGGCCCCGGACCGCCGCGTCCACGGCCCTGCGGAGAACGCCTTTTCTAGATCATGACACGGTTCGGGCGGTGACGGGACGCGAGTGCCGCATCACTCTTCGACAAGGCGGATGACGCCGTAATCCCAGCCCCGGCGGCGGTAGACGACCGAAGGACGTCCGGAGTCGCGGTCGCGGAACAGGAAGAAGTCATGGCCCACCAGCTCCATCTCGGTGACGGCCTGCTCGATGCACATCGGCTCGGCGGTGTGCGCCTTCTCGCGTACGACGACCGGCCCGTCGCCGTCCATCTCGAACGGTACGAGATGTTCCTCGCCGGGGACCGATCCGGCGGTGGCCGCGTTCGGCCTGCCGCCGTCGGCGAGGGCCGCGTCGCCCTCGTCCACCGGCGCGATCATCGTCGCGGCGATGCCGCCCGCGCCGCCGCCGGGCTGGAGCGCTCCCGGCAGGTCCACGTCGGCGGCCGACCGGCGGGCGGCGACCCGGCCGCGCGCGCGGCCGTGGTGGGCTTTCCGGCGCTCGGCGTCGCGGCGGAGCCGTCCCTCCAGTTTGTCCAGGGCGAGGTCGAGCGCGGCGTAGCGGTCCTCGGCGGACGCCTCGGCGCGCACCACCGGTCCCTTGGAGCGGACCGTCAGCTCCACGCGTTCCCGTTCCTCCGGGACGCGTAGGCTGGAGTCCTCCGACACCTCCACGTCCACGCGCATGACCTTGTGATCGAGACGTTCGATCCTGGTCAGCTTGCCGTCGACGTGCGTGCGGAACCGGTTGTCGACTTCGGTGTGACGACCCCTGACGACGATGTCCACGGGTCCCCCTTCTGTCGCTTGCGGTGCCCGGTCCCCCCGGGGGTCGCACCACCGGGGGGACGCCTTGGCTCGGTGGATCGCACCCGCCCGGCCGACCTGGTCTTCGTCCCCACATCCGCCTGCGGAGGGGTTCGCGGCGCTTTCGCCACTACTGCCCTTCTCCCGCTGCGGGGGATGTCGGATCCCCCGACGGGGCAGGACTTACCTCTAAGGCGCACCGTGATCGGTCGACGAGAAGTCGCCTTACGTGGGCCGTTTCGCCTGCGCCTGGCATCGGCTAGCCGGACCGGCTGTCGCGCTCCCGAGGAGCACTGCGATCCGACGCAACCACGGACCCGGGCGGGTGCCATGTCTGGAACGCTAACCCCTTACGCCGTGAATGTCAGGAGGGTTGGGCGGACGAAATTCTCACGGACGGTCATCGGCGGGTGCGCCGACGGCGTCCGGCCGCCCTCCCGGGCTCCTGCATCGGAGCGTCCGGCCCTTATGGCGCAGGGCCTCCGGGCGTTTCGAGCCGTGGCCGTGACGTGCTCGTCCTCGCTTCGGCTGTTGGAGAAATCTCTACCTCCCGGCTGAGCGCGCGTGACCCGTCGCCCGGGACACATACCCCGTCTGCGCCGCCCGGCCGCTACGTCTGGTGACAGATCGGCCTTGCCCCGGGGTGTGAAGGTTGTCACCACGGCGTGGTCGGGGCGCGACCTGGGGTGACAGCGGGCGGACGCGTCCGGGCCGGACGTCGCCCGCACGGGGTTCGCCGAGTCTTCATCCTCGCTCGCGGCCGTGGCGGCGGCGTGTCGCAGCAGGTCGGGACGGGTGTCCGGCAGCTTCCGCCCAAGGCGCCCGGCACGCGTGGGCAGAACGCGCCATTTATCGGTTTTGGGGCAAATGCCACGGTCGCGGTGTCGCCGTCCCCGCACCCCCTCCGGCGGAGTCCCGAACCCCGGGCGGGCACGGCGTCAGAAGGGCACGCCCCGATGCGCCGTCTGCTGTCGTTCCTCCTGCCCGTGCCACTGGCCGCAGCACTCGTCACCGCCGTCACGGCACCCGCGTCCGCAACACCGCCGAACATTCCGTCCGCGTCCATCGCCGCATCGCGTCTCGCCGCGCTGACCGTCGCGGCCGAATCGCACGGCAGCACCTACGACCGTTCGCTCTTCCCGCACTGGATCACCATCTCCGGGACCTGCAACACCCGCGAGCAGGTCCTCAAGCGCGACGGGACGAACGTCGTCACCGACTCGTCCTGTGCCGCCGTGTCCGGCACCTGGTACTCGCCCTATGACGGCGCCACGTGGCACGCGGCGTCCGACCTCGACATCGACCACATGGTGCCGCTCGCCGAGGCCTGGGGCTCGGGCGCGTGGGCCTGGACGACCGCGCAGCGCCAGGCGTACGCCAACGACCTCGGCGGACCCGAGCTGTGGGCGGTCACCGACAGCGTCAACCAGGCCAAGAGCGACAAGGACCCGGCCGAGTGGCAGCCGTCCGTCGCGTCGTTCCGCTGCACCTACGCCCGCGCCTGGATCCAGGTGAAGTGGTACTACGGCCTGACCGTCGACAGCGCCGAGAAGAGCGCCCTGACCTCGATGCTCGCGACCTGCTGAGCCTCGCCCGCCGTCCCGCCCGCGCCATGGACGGGACGGCGGGCTACCGTGATGCCCATGGACGACGCCCGTCCGGAATGGGACCCCGAGATCGACGTCTCGGCGGCCTCGGCGGCCGAGCTGTTCGGCGGCCGGTTCGCGCACGTCGCCCCGCTCGCGACCGGCTGGGACAACACCGTCTTCCTGGCCGACGGGACGTGGGTGCTGCGGTTCCCGCGCCGCCGGATCGCGGTTCCGGGCGTGGAGCGCGAGATCGCCCTGCTGCCCGGGCTCTCCGCCGCGCTGCCGCTGCCCGTACCGGTGCCGGAGATCGTCGGCCGGCCGTCCGACGCCTTCCCGTGGCCGTTCTGGGGCGCGCGGCTGCTCCCGGGGCGCGAGCTGGCCGAGAGCGGGCTGCCTGACGCGCTCCGGACGTCCGCCGCCGCCGCGCTGGGCGCCTTCCTGCGGGCACTGCACGCGCCGGACCTCGCCGCTTCGCTCGGGGCGCGGCTGCCCGTCGACCCGTTCCGGCGCGGCGACCCGTCGGTGCGCGCGCCGATGGCGCGGGAGAAGCTGGACGGGCTCGTCGCGCGCGGCCTCTACGAGCCCGACGCGGCGGTGGCCGAACTGCTCGCGGCCGGGGCGCGGTCCGGGCCGTCCGGCGCCCGGCTCGTCGTGGCCCACGGCGACCTGCACGTGCGGCACCTGCTCGTCGGGCCGGACGGACGTGCCGCCGGCGTCATCGACTGGGGCGACCTGTGCCGCGCGGACCCGGCGGTGGACCTGTCGCTCGCCTACGCGGGCTTCCAGGGCGCGGCCCGGGACGCCCTGCTAGCCGCGTACGGTCCCGTCTCCCCTGCCACCGAGCTGCGCGCCCGCGTGGCCGCCGCGTTCCTCTGCTCGACGCTGGCCGAGTACGCCGCCGCGACCGGCCGCGCCCGCCTGCGCGACGAGTCCCTGGCCGGCCTGCGGCGGTGCGTCTCCTGACCGGTCAGAAGACGGCGTTCAGAGCGGCTTGCAAAAGTTTCCTCGGGGCGCCGGTGCCGTCCGCGGGGACGGTCCACAGATCGGAGCCGTAGTCGCCGGGGAGGGAGTAGGCGACGTGCGTCGCGTCGATCCAGAGCGCCTGGTCGTCCACGTTGCGCGACTCGGCCAGCGGCGTCTCGCGCTGGGTCGCCAGGTCCAGGCGGTAGAGGTGCCAGGGGCGGCCGGTGGACGCGTCCCGGACGCGCTTCTTGTAGACGATCGCCGTGCCGTCCGGCGACAGGGACGGACACTCGACGTTCGCATGCAGGGTCGTCACTTCGCGGCGGGTCGTATCGCCCGCGATGAGGTACGTCTTCCCGTGGGTGGCCAGGGTCGCGTAGAAGTGGGTGTCGTCTTTGAAGGTGACGCCCCAGAAGTTGGTGTCGGCGGCCTGGTAGCGGGTGCCGTCCTTGTAGACAGTGAAGCTCTCCAAAGACGGGATCAGGTGCCCCGTCCGGGTGTCGAGGATGCTCGTCCGGGTGGAGAAGTTCATTCCGCCGTAGTTGTCTCCGCTGACGAAGACCGTCCAGGCGGCCATGCGCCCGCTCGGCGACACCCGCGTGCGGGACGGCACGCCCGTGCCCTTGACGTGGCGCTGCGGGCGGAGCCGGGCGTCCACGACGACGGCGTCGTAGCCCGGCGCGAGGCCCGGGACGTCGCGCAGGCACAGGCCCGTCCCGGACGCCGCGTGGAAGCGGGCGCACACCAGGCCGCTGACGGTGCGGGGCCCGCCCGGGTCGGCGGCGGCGACGGACGCGAGATGGTCCTTGCCCGGACCCATCCGCATGTCGCGGAAGACGATCCGGCCCGGCGTGCCGAGCGTGAACTGTTCGCCCCGTCCGGCGTTGGCGGCGCTGCTTCCCGCGCGCAGCGTGAACAGCGTCGCCGCGAGGCCGAGCACGAGGGCGCAGGCGGCGACGATCAGCAACCTGGTGCGGAGGGTCATGCGGTCGCCTTTCGGGTCGTGAGCAGGGCGAACGCGGCGAGGCCCGCGACGGCCAGCGCCCCGGACGCCGCGAGCAGGGCGGTGTGCGGACCCCACCAGGTCCAGGCGGCGCCGAACGCCACCGAACAGCCGAGCGCGGCCGTGGCCTGGCCCGTCTGGAGCACCGCGAGGCCGCCCGCGCGGGTGCCGGCGGGGAGCATCGGGCCGGCCAGCGCCATCAGGACGCCGTCGGTCGCGGCGTAGAACGCGCCGTGCAGGGCCAGGGACGCGACGAGGAGGACCGTCCCGTCCAGCGGCGCCAGCAGCAGCGCGTACACCAGCAGCAGGACCGCGTGCCCGGCGAGGAACACCCGGCGGCGGCCCAGGCGGTCGGCGGCGATGCCGAGCGGGACGGCCAGCAGCAGATACGACGCGGCCGTCCCGACGGGCAGCAGCGGGAAGTACCGGATGGGCACGTCCGCCGTCTTCTGCAGCAGCAGGTACACGAACGCGTCGCTGACGGTCGTCGCGGCGAGCAGCAGCGCGGCGGCGCACACCCGGGCGAACGCGGGACGGCGCAGCACCGCCAGCGTCGCGCGGACCGACGCCGTCGCGGTGCCCTTCCGGTCCTGGACGAACAGCGCGAGCACCACCACGCCCAGCACCGCGAAGCAGAAGCTCACCATGAACACCGGGTCGTAGCGCTGGCTCGCGGCGCTCAGCACGCCGAACGCGACGAGCGGGCCGAGCAGCGCCCCGGCCGTGTCCATCGCGCGGTGGACGCCGAACGCGCGGCCCTGCGCGTCCGGAGGGCTGGACAGGGAGATCAGGGCGTCGCGGGGCGCCGTCCGGACGCCCTTGCCCACCCGGTCCGCGACCAGCGCCGCGCCGATGCCGGGGACGGACGTCGCGACCAGGAACACCGGCTTGACCAGCGCGGACAGCGTGTAGCCGAAGCCGGCGACGGCCTTGTGGCCCGTCCTGCGGTCGGCCAGGTGCCCGCCGACGAGCCGGACGAACGCCGACGCGCCGCCGTACAGGCCGTCCAGGAAGCCGAAGGCCAGCGGCGACAAGCCGAGGCCCGCCACCAAGTAGAGGGGAAGGACGGCCGTCACCATCTCTGACGACACGTCGGTGATCAGACTGACCGCGCCGAGCGCCACCACGTTCGGCGCGATGTTCCTCGCGACCGAGCGCAGCGCGCCGCGCCGCTGCACTCCGCCCGCCGCGTCCGCGACGCGGCCTGCCGACAGATACACCACGGACCTCCTCGCCGCGCGACCGCTCCCCGGAGCGCAACGGCCCCGGGGAACGGTCCTTTCATCGAGCCGTCAGCGATCCGTCACTGCCAGATCGACGTGATGGGCGTGGCCGACCCCGCGTTGCCCGCGTGGGTGGTGCCGTACATGTCCTCGATGGTGCGCAGCAGGTTGTAGTGGTTGAACTGGGTGCCGTCGGTCGCGCCGGGACGGACGTGCGCGCCGTAGAGCACGGTCGCGATCTTGTTCCCGGCGGAGCGGTCGTCCTCGTCGAACGTGACGATGAGGACGCTGTTGTGGGTCTTGGCCCACTGGGCGTAGCCGTCGAGCTTGTTCTTCAGCCACGTGTCGCCGGTGTTCACCGAGCAGTCGTGCATGTCGTTGCACAGGTTCGGGACGACGAACGACACGGTCGGCAGCTTGGTGTAGTCCGTGGGCCACTGGTTGAACGTGTAGCCCGTGGACGCCGGGACGTTGCTGAACGAGAACCACGGGTTGTGCTTGCGCGCGTACTTGCCCGCGCTGTTGGAGCACGTCGTGGAGCCCTGCGACGGCAGGCCCTCGTTGTAGCTCCCCCACGTCCGGCCGGCCGCGATGACCTCGGCGCCGAGGTTCGGCTTGTTGTACGGCGACCCGGGCGGCGGGCAGGCGTCGTCGGTGATGCCCTGGGTGCTGCCCGAGAACATCGCGAAGTAGTTCGGCTCGCTCGGGTGCGTCTCGGCGAAGAAGTTGGTGAGGTTTGCGCCTCCGGTGGCGAGCGAGTTGATGTACGGGGCACTGGAACTGCCGATGACCTGCGAGTACGCGTGGTTCTCGAAGACGGCCACCACGACGTGGTCGGGCGTCGGGATGGTCGCGGCGTAGGCCCGGTGCCGCTCGCCCTGCGCGGCGAGCGCGGACACGAGGGCGGCGACGGCGACCAGGGCGACGATGACGACGGCCCTGCGCCGGGGAACACGGAACGAACGGAGCGCGGCGGAAGGATCGGACACTGCGGCCTCCTGCGTGACTGCACGCCGGACTGGACGGCCCGGCCACGCGAAGATGCCACCGCGTTCCCGCCGATCCACGACCACTGGACGTCCCAACGACCAACGCCAGGTGAACCCAACCACCCTCTGACCATCCCCGCCACACCTCCCTAACTGCCCAGCAGACCCCCTCAAACCATCCAGCGACTATCCAGCAACCCTCCAGCCCCCATCCAGCCACACTCCAGCCTCAATCCCCACCGCACCGAGCAACGCGCGCACGCCCCCCGCCGCACGCAGGACACGCGCGGCGTGCGCCGCGCCTGGGACACACCGCAACACGCGGATTCAGCCCAGCGCACGCCGGGGCGCGGCCCGCCACGCCAAAACACGAAGCACACAATGATCACGTCAGCGCAGGGAGAACGGCGCACGGGCGAGCACGGCGCACGGGCGAACGCGACGCACAGGCGAACGCGACGCACAGGCGAACGCGACGCACAGGCGAACGCGACGGCGCAGGGAGCGCGACGCGGGGAGCGCGACGCACGGGCTAGCGCGATGGCGCAGGGAGCGCGGCATGCGGGGATCGGCGCGGCTGTGGGACGAGCGCGACGTAGGCCCGGCATGCGGGGTGCGGCACCACAACGCGGGTGAGCGCAGCGCGCTCAAAGGCGCGACGTGCGGCCAGCACGGCGTGCGGTGCGGGTGGGTGGTGGTCGGAGTTGGTCAGGTTGTTCGTGTTGTCGCTGCGATCGTTGCTGCCGCTAGGACGTGAGCGCCTGCGCGGCGGAGGGTGCGGACGGCTTCGGTGAGCGTGGCGCCCGTTGTGACGATGTCGTCTACGACGATGACGCGAGCGCCGTCGAGGGGGCGGGTGGCGGCTAGGGCGCCTTTCAAGTTGGCTATGCGTTCGGTGCGCGTGAGTGCGGCTTGGTCGGCCACGGGGCGCGCCTGCTTCAGCGCGGTCGTTAGGACGAATGCGAGTCCCTCGTTCGTCAGGGTTCGGACGGCTGTGCGGGTGATGTTGAGCATGGGGTCGTCACCGCGTCGGCGGACGGCCCTTCGGGCGGACGGTATCGGGACGACGTGGATGCGATCCGGTCCGGCCGGCGCGCTGGGTGAGGCGTGCTGCGGACTTGTCGTCCCTCGTGTGCGCGGTGTTGAGGGCTTGGGGACGATTCCTCTCGGCGAGCTGTTCGCGGTCTGGCGAGGTAGCGGCGCTGAGAGTTCCTGGGTGAGGGTTGGCGGGGATGCCTCGCCGGGGGTGGCGGGCGGGGGCTGGGCTGCTCGCAGGGCGCGCGTCAGGGCTTCTGCCAAGGGGCGGGTCAGGGGAGTTCGGCCCTGCTCCTTGTGTGCGTTGATCACCTTGCGGACGGTTCCCGCGTAGTCCGCCACCGTCCAGCAGCGCACACCGGACGGGCGGACGGGCAGTGGGGCCGGGCGCGGGTCCAGAGTCAGGGGGACGGCGCAGATTCTGCACAGTGCGGCGCCATCGCGGCCGCAGCCTGCGCACGTCTCGGGGACGATCAGGTCCAGCAGGTCGTGGAGGAAGCTCATGGGGCGAGCATCGTCCGCTTGTCGGCTTCGCCGCCACCCTGTCCACAAGCTGTGGACAACTTTCGGCCGATCAGGCGGGCGAGTCCGGGAAGTGGGGGTTCTCGATCACGCCCAGTAGGCTTTCGTCGGGGGTCACGACGACTGCCGTGCGGATTCCGCCGCCATGATCCGTGACGGGCGTGTGGACGGTCGCGCCGGAGCTCGTCAGCCGTGTGACCGCGTGGTCGACGTCCTCGACTCCCCAGTACGTGACGGGGGCCGCGCCGCTCTCCGCGTGGCCTTTCGGGTCGAGTGCCAGCTCGTAGCCGCCGACGTTGAAGCCAACGTAGAACGGCTCGTCGAAGTAGGGAGCCGATCCCAGAATCTCCGACCACCAGCGGCGCGCGGCGGGAAGGTCGCGGACGGGATAGATGATCGTGCGCAGGCCGAGGAACATAACCGCACGGTAGAGGCCGGGTACGACAGGCCATGCCGCGGCCTGAGTCCGCCGCGGGTGGCCGTCAGCCGGGACGAAAGATCCGGGGCCGTCCAGCGCGGCCGTCACCGCCGGTGCAGAAGACCGCAGACGGAGCGGTGACGGGAGATCACAGGCGTACGGGACCCGCAGCGGCGGCGGAGGTCAGCGGGCAGACGAAAGACTCGGCTGTTCAGCGCGGGGCCGGCGCTGCTGGTACGCGGGCGGCGGGCCGAGGGGGAACGATCAGCGGGCGTACGTGGGGTCGGAGCCCGGGACCGGGCATGTCCATTCGCTGATGGTGTCGCGGGGCGCGCGCTGGCGGCAGACGCGCCCGGGGCCGCCGTCCTTGGTACCGATCAGGACCGGGGCGCCCGGAGCTGCCGCGATCGACGTCGGATTGCCCAGGGCGCCCACACCCAGAGAGCTGATCCCGCCGCCGTTCACCGGGATCAGATAGGGCAGGACGCGCGTGTCGTTGCCCTTACGGCCCAGCACGGCCAGCGTCGCGTAGTCCCGCCAGGACAGATCGATCGCGTCCACCAGTTCGGAGCTGACCGGCAGGAACGCGCCCGCCTCCAGGCCGGACGACCGATCGCGCACGATACGGCCGAGCTGTACCTGCGCGTGGCCGTCCACGGTGACGACCACGGCCGCCCGGACGCCGTCGCGGGCCAGCCGGAACGCCTTCACCTCGCGGTCGGCGAGGCCCCAGTCCGTGACGCGGAACGCCGGGCCGCCGCGCGGCACGACCCACAGCCACGAGTGGTCCTTCTTGGTCTCGACCGTCCACAGGGCGCCGTCGCGGTCGAACGCGGGGGCCGTGAAGTGGGTGCCCGCGCTGTGCCGGGACAGGACGGTGCGGAACGTTGTTCCGGATACGAGGTCCCGCAGCAGGATGCGGTCGCCGGACGGGCTCAGGCCCGCCACCTGCCGGTAGTCCGGCGCGACGGTCGGCCGTACGAGCGGTCCCCCGACCGGCAGGACGGGCTGCGGCTGGTCGCCGGTGAGCCTGCTGAGCCGTCCCGACGAGCCGAGGACGTACGCGGGCTGATCAGGCAGGGCCGGGCCGTCGGGAGCGTTGCCGTCCCAGGCCCGTACCGGCTGGACGGCGCCGTACCCGCGCGAAGCGACCGTGTCCCCGCCGATCTCCAGCTTCCACCGGCTGATCTCCGACAACTGCCGCAGCGTCCACGACAGTTGCGCCGACATCCGTTCCACATCACCGGACCGGGCCTGCGGGCTCAGATCCACCACGGCGGTGTCGTCCTCGACATGGACGTCCCGCAGCCGTGTCCCCGACGGGAACGCCGACTCCACCGCCGATCCCAGCCAGGACGTCTGCCCGTCCAGCAGCGCTCGGACGAGCTGTCCGGGCAGATCGCGCCGGTTCACCAGCGGCAGGAAGATCCCGTTCGGGACGAGCGTGCCCCCGTCCGGCGCGAAAAAGTACAGGTTGACGGTCCGGTACGCCCGGTCCACGTCGCTCTTGGTCAGGATCAGGCCGCCCCGGGCCTCCGGCGGCAGCCCGCCGATCCGCCACGGGTCGCCCGCCGCGGCCCGCGTGACGGCGAACGTGACATCGACGGGCTTGGGGTCGGAGATGTACTGGCCGTCCGCGCCGATGGAGCCGAGCCGGTCCCCCGACGCCCGGACGGTCGCGCGCGTCGCGTTCTGCTCGGTGATCTCCAGCCGGGGCCGGTCGGCGAACACGAGGACCGGTGGACGCGCACCCGGGTTCCAGCCCCCGGCGGTGCCGGTCAGGTACCGGCGGGCGACCTTGTGGCCGTCGTCGAAGCTCGCGGAAGCGGCGAGGAACCCCGCGACGAGCTGCGCCGGATCCCACTCGGGCCGGGGACTGACCGGAATCAGCCGGACGTACGGGTCGTCCACCTGCTCGGCGGGTTCGGCGGGCCGTCCGGTGATCACCCGGCCGCCGCTCGGCACGCTCGCGCAGCCGGTCAGGGACGCGGCGAGCACGAAAGCGGCCATGACCCCCCGCGCGCACGCCTTCACTCGCCGGCCTCCAGTTCGGCGAAGACGGGCCGTCCCCCGGCGCCCGGCGGCACCAGCGGCAGCGGCGACCCGCGCAGTTCGGCGCCCGCCACGCGGGGCAGGGACAGCCGGAACTGGGATCCGGCGCCGGGCTCGCCCCATGCCTGGAGCCAGCCGCCGTGGAGCTGGGCGTCCTCGCGGGAGATCGACAGGCCGAGCCCGGTGCCGCCGGTCGTGCGGGCGCGGGCCGGGTCGGCGCGCCAGAACCGGTCGAACACCATCTGGCCCTCCCCCGGCTTGAGACCGACGCCGTGGTCGCGGACGGCGACCGCCACCGCGTCCCGGTCCGCTCCGACCGATACGACGATGTCCTCGCCCTCTCCGTGCTCGACCGCGTTGACCAGCAGGTTCCGCAGGATCCGCTCGACGCGGCGCCGGTCCACCTCGGCCATGCACGGCTCGCCGGGCAACTGGAGCAGGACCTTGCTGCCCTTGCGCTCAGCGAGGTTCTGGATGTCGCCGACGACGCGCAGGACGAGGTCGCGCATGTCGAGGGACTCGGCGTCGAGGGTGGCCGCGCCCGCGTCGTGCCGGCTGATCTCCAGCAGGTCCGCCAGCAGCGACTCGAAGCGTTCCAGTTGGCTCTGCAACAGTTCGGCGGACCGGCCCACCATCGGGTCGTCGAAGGTGTCCCGGTTCTCGTAGAGCATGTCGGCGGCGATCCGGATCGTGGTGAGCGGGGTGCGCAGCTCGTGCGACACGTCCGACACGAACTGCCGCTGGACCTGCGACAGGTCCTCCAGCTCCACGATCTTGTCCTGGAGGTTGGCGGCCATCTCATTGAACGAGCGCGCGAGCGCCGCGAGGTCGTCCTCGCCGCGCACCCGCATGCGCTCCTCCAGCCGTCCGTCCGCGAGCCGCTGCGCGCCCTGCGCCGCGAGCCGCACCGGGATCACGACCTGCCGCGTGACCAGCGAGGCGATGGCCGCGAGCAGCAGCACGAGCACGACGCCGACACCGACGAGCGCCTGGCTGACGACCGTCAGCGTCCGCTGGTCCTGGGTGAGCGGGAACAGGTAGTACAGCTCGAACTGCCCGGCCTTGCCGCCGACGATCAGCCCCCGCTCGGACGGACGGCCCACGTACGACAGCTTCCCGAACGTGTAGGCGGTCGTATCGGCGGGGCTGCGGCGCAGCTCGTCCCGGAGCCGCTGCGGGATGCTCTCCACCCGCAGCTCGTTGGTGCTGTAACCGTCGAACGACGAGTCGCGCGTGTCCCGGATGTACACCTCGTACAGTCCGGACGGCCCGCTGCGCGCCTTCAGCCCCGCCATGACGTTGTCCAGGCGGCTGCCGTTGTCGGGCTGGTTGCCGAGCTGGCGCTGGACGGTCGACAGCCCCTCGTCCAGTTGCAGCCGCGCCGCCTTGATCTTGCCGTCCAGCAGCGCGTTCGACATCTGCTGCGTCAGGAACATGCCGAGGATCGCCACGACGATCGCCGAGATGCACAGCGTCGAGGTGACGACCCGGACCTGGATCGAGCGGCGCCAGCGCAGGTAGACGGCGCCGACGAGACGGCGCAGCCGGGCCAGGAGCCGCCCGGCCCGGCGGCGCGCCGCGATGGCCTGCGCGGTCAGGCCGGGCCCGCCTTGTAACCGACGCCCCGCACGGTGACGACGATCTCCGGCCGTTCCGGATCCTTCTCGATCTTGGCGCGGAGTCGCTGGACGTGGACGTTCACCAGCCGCGTGTCCGCGGCGTGCCGGTACCCCCAGACCTGTTCCAGCAGGACCTCGCGGGTGAAGACCTGGCGCGGCTTGCGGGCCAGCGCGACGAGCAGGTCGAACTCCAGCGGGGTGAGCGGGATGTGCTTGTCGAGCCGCTTGACCGAGTGCCCGGCGACGTCGATCGTGATGTCGCCGATCTGCAGGGTCTCGGGAGCGGGCTCATCGGTGCGGCGCAGCCGGGCTCGGACGCGGGCGACCAGCTCCTTGGGCTTGAACGGCTTGACGATGTAGTCGTCGGCGCCGGACTCCAGTCCGAGCACGACGTCCACGGTGTCGCTCTTGGCCGTCAGCATGACGATCGGGATGCCCGATTCCGCCCGGATCTGGCGGCACACGTCGATACCGTCCGCGCCGGGCAGCATCAGGTCGAGCAGCACGAGGTCGGGCCGCGTCTCCCGGAACGCATCGAGCGCCTTGTCGCCGTCGTGCACGAAGGAGGGCTCGAAGCCCTCGCCGCGCAGCACGATGCCGAGCATCTCGGCGAGCGCGAGGTCGTCATCGACGACCAGTACACGTCCTCTCATGGCCCTCATCGTCGCAATACGTTGGGTTGGTGGGGCAGTACGCCTTGGTCAGCCAGGTTACCTGCGTTTACCTGCTCCATGACTCATCCAGCCGAAGGTAAAAGCGGAGTGTGACTACGACAGCCGTACTCAAAGGCCGGAGTCTAGACAGGTTCCCCCGGACGTTCGCCCCGATTCAGGCACTTTTGTTCCCGGCAGGCCGCATCCGGCGATCCCGCTCCGGTGCCGTGACAGGATGTCCAGACGCCGAGTGACCCGAACGAGGAGCGGAGATGCCGAGACCGGCCGGACGGGACGACGATCCCGCCGCGCTGCTCGGCGGCGACGTGCCGCTGCGCCCCATGTCGGTCGCGGAGATCCTGGACGGCGCCGTCGCCGCGATCCGCCGCGTCCCGCGCCTCACGCTCGGGTTCGCGCTGGCCGTGAGCACGTTCGTGCAAATTCTGGTGACGGTCGCCGCGTACTTCTTCATCGGGGACTCCGCCCGCGACGAGCGCACCCCCGCCGTCCTGCTGCGCTCGCTCGGCGCGCAGGCCACGCTGAGCACGGCCGGGATGGTGCTGTCGGCGTTCGGGATCCTCGTGCTGGCAGGCTTTCTGGCGCCCGCGCTCGGCCGCGAGATGTTCGGCCGGCCCGCGCCGGGCCGGGCTCTGCGGGACGTCCGGCCGCGCCTGTTCTCCCTGCTCGGCACCGCGCTGCTGGTCATGGCGGCGGCGCTGGCCGGGCTGCTGGTCCCGACGCTGCCGATGATCGCCGCGCTGGCGGCGGAGGCGGACCCGCCGGTGATCGTCGCGACGGCGATCTTCGGCGTGCCGGTCGGGCTGGTCCTGATGATCTGGATCTACGTGCTGCTCGTCCAGGCCGTCCCGGCGGCGGTGCTGGAGCGGCGCGGCGTCGCGGCGGCGCTGGCGCGGGGCCGGGCGCTCGCGCGCGGCGGCTGGTGGCGCACCTGCGCGACGCTGGTCGTCACGCTGCTGCTGACCATCTTCATGGGCTTCCTCGCGCTGCGGCTGCCGTTCATCATCGTCAGCATCGTGCTGTCGGCGGGCGACCCGTCCGGCGGCCAGGCGTTCGCCGCGCTGGTCGTGGACACGGTCGGGCGCATCGTGAGCTGGTCGGTCGTGCTGCCGTTCGACGCCGGGGTCATCGTGCTGCTCTACCTGGACCGGCGGATGCGCCGCGAGGGCTTCGACCTGGATCTGCGGACCCGTCCGGACGCCCCGGACGCGGACTTCTTCGACCACTGGCAGACCGCATGATCGTCCTGGACCCGATCGGCCGCGAGCAGGCCCGCGAACTGGCCCGCCGCGAGCTGGAGAAGCCGATCTACCACCGCGACGAGCCGTCCTGGACGGAGCGGACGTGGCGGCGCTTCTCCGAGTGGCTCAACGAGCTGCTGCACCGCGCGAGCGACCCCGGCGGGCAGCAGCACGGCAACGGCTGGCTGTCCCTGCTGGTCATTCTGCTGATCGTCGGCCTGGTCATCGCGCTGGTCGCGTGGCTGATGCGCGGGCGCCGCAACCCGGCCGACCGGCCCGGCCTGTTCGCGGGCGAGCCCGAGGCCACCGCGCTGGACCTGCGCGTCACCGCCGAGCGGCACGCCGCCGCCGGACGGTGGCCCGAGGCGATCCGTTCCCGCCTGCTCGCCGTGGCCCGTGACCTGGAGGAACGCGCCGTGGTCGAGCCCCGGCCCGGCCGCACCGCCGACGAGCTGGCCCGCGAGGCGGGCGCCGCGCTGCCCGGCCTGGCCGCCGAGCTGCGCGCGGCCGTGCGCGTCTTCGACGACGTCTGGTACGGCGACCGGCCCGGCGGCCCGGACGGATACGCGCTGCTCACGGCCCTGGACGAGCACGTCCGGGCGACCCGGCCGCAGCGGCTGGAACCGGTGGGCGCGGACGAGGGGGCGCGCTGGTGACCGTCCCCACCGCGCGGCAGGTCGCCGGGCGGCGGCTGCGCGCGTCGCGCGGCGTCGCCGGGGCTCTGCTGGCCGTCGTGCTCGTCGCGATCATCCTGGCGGCGCTGCGGCCGGCCACGCCCGCCGACGCCCTGGACCCCGCGTCCCCGGGCCAGGACGGCGCGCGGGCGCTCGCCGAGATCCTGCGCCAGCGCGGCACGCCGCTGACCGTGGCGCGGACGACGACCGACGCGGCCGAGCACAGCACGTCCGACAGCGTCGTCGTCGTGACCCGCCCCGGCCGGCTGACCCGCACGGACCTGCTGCGGCTGAGCGCCGCGCCCGGCGACCTCGTGCTCGTCGCGCCGAGCGCGCGGGTGCTGGCCGCGCTCGCGCCGACGGTCGAGGAAGGCGGACGGTCCTACGGCGACAGCGGCCCGCCCGACTGCCCGGTGCCCGCCGCACAGCAGGCCGGGACGATCGCGTTCGGCTCGTCCCTGACCTACACGATCCCGGCCGGCGCGACCGGCTGCTACCGCGAGGGCGACCAGGCCCGGCTGGTGCAGGTGCCGGTCGGGAGCCGGACGGTGACCGTCCTCGGCAGCGCCGCCCCGCTCACCAACGCCCACCTGGACGAAGAGGGCGACGCGGCGCTCGCGCTGAACCTGGTGGGCGCGCGGTCCTCGGCGGTGTGGCTCGTCCCGGACCTGCCGCCGCCCGGCGCCGACCGGGGCGACCGCAGCCTCGGCGACATGGTGCCGTTCGGCTGGCGGCTGCTGCCCGTCGGGCTCGCGGTCGCGGTCGTGCTGGTCGCGCTGTGGCGGATGCGGCGGTTCGGGCCGGTCGTGGCCGAGGCGCTGCCGGTGGTCGTCCGGTCCGCCGAGACGATCGAGGGCCGCTCCCGGCTCTACCGGGCGCACCACGCGCGGGGCAGCGCCGCCGAGGCGTTGCGGGCGTCCGCGCGTGCCCGGCTCGTCCCGCTGCTCGGCCTCCCGCGCGGGGCCGCGACCGACCCGGCCGCCGCGCCGGAGATCGTCACGGCGGTCGCGCGGCGGACGACGCACGACGAGGCCGCGGTCGGCCACGCCCTCTACGGCCCCGAACCGGCCGACGACGCGGCGCTCGTCGCGCTCCCCGGCCTCCTCGACGATCTGGAAAGGCAGGTACGCGACTCGTGAACCTGGACAGAACTGACGACCTCCCGGACGCCGAGCGGGCGCGCGCCGCGCTGGCCGCGCTGCGCGCCGAGGTCGGCAAGACCGTCGTCGGCCAGGAATCGGTGGTGACGGGCCTGGTCATCGCGCTGCTGTGCCGGGGCCACGTGCTGCTGGAGGGCGTGCCGGGCACCGCCAAGACGCTGCTGGTCAAGACGCTGGCGCGCAGCCTGGAGCTGGACTTCAAGCGCGTCCAGTTCACGCCCGACCTCATGCCCGGCGACGTCACCGGCTCGCTCATCTACGACAACCGGTCGGCGGAGTTCGAGTTCCGTCCCGGCCCGGTGTTCACGAACCTGCTGCTCGCCGACGAGATCAACCGGACGCCGCCGAAGACCCAGGCGTCGCTGCTGGAGGCGATGGAGGAACGGCAGGTGTCGGTGGAGGGCACGGCCCGTCCGCTGCCCGACCCGTTCGTGGTGTGCGCGACGCAGAACCCCGTCGAGTACGAGGGGACGTACCCGCTGCCCGAGGCCCAGCTCGACCGGTTCCTCGTGAAGCTGACCGTGCCCGTCCCGACCCGGGACGAGGAGATCACGATGCTCCAGCGGCACGCGGCGGGCTTCGACCCGTCCGACCTGTCCGAGGTCAAGCCGGTCGCGGGCGCCGCGGACCTCGCGGCGGGACGGGCGCAGGTCCGGGCCGTCCACCTGGACCCGAAGGTCGCCGCCTACGTCGTGGACCTGTGCCGCGCGACCCGGCAGTCGCCGTCCCTGGCGCTCGGCGTGTCGCCGCGCGGCGCGACGGCGCTGCTCGCGACGGCGCGGGCGTGGGCGTGGCTGTCGGGCCGCGACTACGTGTCGCCCGACGACGCGAAGGCGCTCGCCCGGCCGACCCTGCGGCACCGCGTCCAGCTCCGTCCGGAAGCCGAACTGGAGGGCGCGACGGCCGACGGCGTGCTGGACGGCATCCTCGCCCACGTCCCCGCGCCGCGCTGATGGCGGTCACCGGCCGTCTCGGGCTGCTCGCGCTGCTCGGCGCGCTCCTGCCGCTGCTGGTGCCGAGCTGGTGGACGCTGCTCGCCGTGTGGGCGGTGCTGGCGTTCGGCGTGATCGTGGACGTGGCGTTCGCGGGCAACGTCCGCGCGCTGGAGCTGCACCGCGCCGGGGACACGAGCGTGCGGCTCGGCGAGACCGCGCGGGTCGCGCTGATCGTGGAGAACGCGGGACGGCGGCGCGTCCGGGCGCGGCTGCGGGACGTCTGGCCGCCGAGCGCGGGCGCCGCACCTCGGGTCACCGTCATCGACGTGCCCGCCGGCGAGCGCCGCCGGGTCGAGATGACGCTGACGCCCACCCGGCGCGGCGACCGGGACGCGGTGACGGTCGTCGTCCGGTCACGCGGCCCGCTCGGGCTCGCGGCGCGGCAGCTCTCCCGGCCCGCGCCGTGGCGGGTGCGGGTGCTGCCCGCGTTCCCCTCGCGCCGCCACCTGCCCGCCAAGCTCGCCCGGCTGCGCGAGCTGACCGGCGCGAACGTCGCGCAGATCCGGGGGCAGGGCACCGAGTTCGACTCGCTGCGCGAATACGTGGCGGGCGACGACGTCCGGTCGATCGACTGGCGGGCCACCGCGCGGCGCGGCGACGTCGTCGTGCGGACGTGGCGGCCCGAGCAGAACCGCCGCCTCTACCTGGTGCTGGACACCGGCCGCACGTCCGCCGGACGGGTCGGGGACGTCCCCCGCCTCGACTGCTCGATGGACGCGGCGCTGCTGCTGGGCGCGCTGGCGTCCCGCGCGGGCGACCGGGTGGACCTGCTCGCCTACGACCGGCGCGTCCGGGCGCGCGTCGAGGGGACGTCCCGGACGGACGTCCTCACCGCGATGGTCCAGGCGATGGCGCCGCTGGAGCCCGCGCTGGTCGAGTCCGACGCGGCCGGGATGGTGTCGGCGCTGCTGGCGCGCGTCCGGCAGCGGTCCCTGGTCGTGCTGCTCACCGACCTGAACGCCGCCGCGATCGAGGAGGGCCTGTACCCGGTGCTGCCCCGGCTCACCGCGCGGCACCTCGTACTCGTCGCGGCCGTGTCCGACCCGCGCGCCGCCGCGATGGCGCGGGCGCGCGGCGACCTCGTGTCCGCCTACGACGCGGCGGCGGCCGAGCGCGCCCGCGCCGAGCGGGACCGGCTGACGGCCGAGCTGCGCGCGTTCGGCGTGGAGGTCGTGGACGCGCCGCCGGACCGCATCGCGCCCGCCCTCGCCGACGCCTACCTCGCGCTGAAGGCCGCCGGACGGCTCTAGGCCGCGACGGGGACGGTGTCGGGGACCAGGTCGTCCGCGCCGGTCTCCCCGGCGGCGAGCGCGCGGCGGCCGAGGACGATCACGTACGTCAGGAATCCCGCCTCGGCGACCGCGCCGATCCCGATCCGCAGCCACGTGACGTGGACCCAGCCCGTCACGAAGCCTTCGATGAGGCCGGACACCAGCAGCACGCCGACCAACCCGATCGCGACGGAGACCAGCGACCGGCCCTCGGCGGCGAGCGCCTCGCCGCGGCGGCGCGGGCCGGGGTCCACGATCGTCCAGCCGAGCCGCAGGCCCGCCGCGCACGCCAGGTAGACGGCCGTCAGTTCCAGCATCCCGTGCGGCAGGATCAGCCCGAAGAACACGTCGCCCTTGCCGTGCGCGAACATCAGCCCGGCGGTCAGGCCCAGGTTGAGCTGGTTGGCGAACAGGACGCAAAGGGTCGGCAGGCCGAGGAAGATCCCGAACATCAGGGCGACGGCCGACACCCAGGCGTTGTTCACCCACACCTGGAACGCGAACGACGACGCCGAGTGCTCGGTGTAGTAGTTCGCGAAGTCGTGCTCGACGAGCTGGCGGATCGCGTGGTCGGAACCGACCGACGCCTGGACGTCCGGGTTCCGCGCGACCCACACCGCGAGGATCACCGCGAACACGTTCCCGACGACCGTGATCCCGATCCACCACCAGCGCAGCCGATACGCGGCGGCGGGGAAGGCGACCGTTGCGAAGCGCGTCACGTCCCGCCACATCGGCGCCTGCGCGCCCGCGACCGTCGCCCGTCCCCGCGCGACCAGCGATGACAGCCGCGCCACGAGATGCGGGTCCGGCGAGCTGGACCGCACGACCGACAGATGCGTCGCCGTCCGCTGGTACAGCTCGACCAGCTCGTCGATCTCCGGGCCGCTCAGTTTGCGGGCGGAGTTGACGAGCTTCTCCAGGCGCCGCCACTCCGCGTCGTGCGCGGCGGCATAGGCGTCGACGTCCACCCGGCGAGAGTACGGCAAAATGGACCTCCTTCGACGCGGAGGAGGGCCGCTCGTGGCCGAACTCGTGACCGGCGAGGCCGTCGCGCTGGACCTGCGGGTCGCGCGGCTGCCGAGCCGGGCGTGCGCCCTCTTCATCGACCTGATGCTCCAGCTCACGCTGCTCGGCGTCTTCGGGAACCTGCTCGGCGCGATCACCTCGATCGCCGACCCCGCGTGGGGCGTCGGCGTGACGCTCGTGACGGTCGTGCTCGTCATCGTCGGCTACCCGTGCGCGATGGAGACGCTGACGCGCGGCCGGACGCTCGGCAAGCTCGCCCTCGGCATGCGCGTCGTCGCCGGCGACGGCGGGCCGGTGCGGTTCCGGCAGGCGCTCGTCCGCGCCCTCGCCGGGTTCCTGGAGTTCTGGACGCTCTACGGCGCCCCCGCGCTCATCGCGTCGCTGTGCAGTCGGCGCGGACGGCGCCTCGGGGACGTGTTCGCCGGGACGATCGTCATCCAGGAGCGCGCCTCGGGCCCCGCCCACTTCGGGCCGGTCGCGGTGATGCCGCCGGGGCTCGCGGGATGGGCGGCCGGGCTGGAGCTGTCGCGAGTGCCGGACGATCTGGCGATGACGGCGCGGCAGTACCTCGTCCGGTTCTGGGAGCTGCTGCCGGAGGTCCGCGACGAGCTTGGCGCCCGGATCGCCGGGCAGGTGGGCGCGCTGGTCAGCCCGCCCCCGCCGCCGGGCTGGCGGCCGGAACTGGTGCTGTCGGCCGTGCTCGCGGAACGCCGCGTCCGCGAGGCGCGACGACTCACGGCGCAACGCGCCCAACTCCGCCGCCTCCGCGGCCTGCCCCCCGAACCCGCGATGGCGAGCGGCCCCCCGCCCTATCCCGCGACGCCCGGCGGACCGCCGTCCGGCCCCGTGCCGTACCCCACGACAGGCGGTCCGGCGCCGCACCCCGCGATGGCGGGTGGCCCGGCGCCCTATCCCGCGACGGCCGGCGGTCCCCCGGCCGGCCCGGCGCCGTATCCCCCGGCGGGCGGCGGGCCGCCGATCGGCCCCATGCCATATCCCCCGGCGGCGGGCTGGCCGTCGACGGGCACCATGCCGTACCCCCCGCCGACCGGTGGACCGCCGACCGGGCCGATGCCGTAACCCCCAGCTACCGACGGGCCATCGA
Organism: Actinomadura rubteroloni; assembly: GCF_002911665.1. NCBI lineage: Bacteria > Bacillati > Actinomycetota > Actinomycetes > Streptosporangiales > Thermomonosporaceae > Actinomadura > Actinomadura rubteroloni. Next base: position 1,558,226 of record NZ_MTBP01000001.1, on the reverse strand, counting down.
CCAGCCCGACGTCGTAGCCTCCGGCAGCTGGCGGACCGCCGATCGCCCAGGGTGCCCCCGGGATGGCCAGCGATCTCACACCGGGCTTGGCGCCGTATCCGGCGACGACCGACGGGCCGTTGACCGGTGCCATAACCGCCGGCAGTCGGCAGGCCATCGCCGGGCCCTACGCCGAGATCCCGACGGGCGGCGGACCGCCGATCGCCCAGGGCCTCCCCGGGATGGCCAGCGGCCCCCTACCTGCCTGGGCGGCGTATCCGGCGACGACCGACAGGCCGCCTGGCCGCATTCGGGGGCTCTGCCGTCCGGGACGCAGTTTTTGGGGCGTCCGGGTTTTTGCCGCCGGAACGTTCGGAGGCCGGGCCGTACTGGGACCTCCCCGACCCACCGCGCGGACCCGTCAGCGCAGGTGCTCGTACGCCAGGTAGGCGGCGGCTCCGTAGGCCAGGTGCGGGATCGCGTCCGACAGCCAGCTCGACACCGGCCACGTGCGCGGATCGGTCACGCCGAGGACGGTCATCGGCGCGTTGGAGCCCGTCATCGCCAGGGCGGTCAGCGCGAGCACGCCGACCGGCCACGGCGCCTGCCGCCGCGCCAGCACGCCGTAGCCGACGGCCGACGCGAGCCCGGTCGCGTAGCCGAGCAGTGTCCCGACGCCCTCTTTGCGCGCCTCGGCCTGCTGCCCCTCGCCGAGGTCCACGTGCGCGTCGCCGGCGAGCCGCTCGACCGTCTCCTCCGGCGTGCTGCTGGCCGGACGGCCCCGCACGGCCATGTCGAGGTAGGTGGCGATGTTGAGGGCGCTCGTCCCCGCCGCGCCCGCGATGAGGCCCTTGGTAATGGTGTTCATGTGCCCGCCCCTACCCGGCCGGCGCCCGGTATGCGCTCACGGCTCGGGCGCGTCGCGGCCCCGGCGGGACGCGGCGTACGCGCGGCGGCGCAGCCGGACCAGCGGCCCGGCCAGGTGCGCCTCGGGACGGGCGTTGAGCACCGGGTCGAACGTCCGGTCGTCGTCCAGCGGCGTGTGCAGCCGGAGCCGCGCGAACGGGCGCCATCCGCCGACGACGGTCGTCGCGGCCAGCGCGAACAGCGGTCGTTCGGCGCGGACGGCGTCGTCGAGGTCGCCGATCCGGGCGGGCAGCCGCTGGCCGCGCAGCGGGAACAGGCCGAGCAGCCGGATCCGTCCGCCGAGCCGGTAGGGCATCAGCGTGCTGAACACCCCGGTCGCGAACGAGCGGCGCGGCCAGGGCAGATGCCGCAGCAGCGACGTCGTGAACAGCAGGTCGATCGGCGTGCCGTGCGTCGGGACGCGCAGCGCGAGGCCGAGCGCGTCCGGCAGCCCGTCCGGGAGTCCGCCGCCCTTGGACAGCCGCGCGATCACGCCGTGCTCGCCGACCGCCGCCAGCGGCCCGGACCCGGCGGGCAGGACGTGCCGGGCGTCCGGGTCGATGTGGAGCGTGCCGCCGAACATCCGCCCGGCCGGGTGCAGGGCGCGGGCGTGCCGGAGCCGCGCGGTCTCCTCGACCGCCGTGTGGCCGGCCACGGCGCTCAGCGGGCCGCGCCCGCGAGGGGCGCCAGCCGCAGGCTCTGACCGCGTTCGACGCGCTGGAGGCGCCGGCCGAGTCCCCGTCGGTCCAGTTCGGTCTCGAAGTGGGACAGCGGGGACTTCATCGCGGTGTAGTCGTCGTAGTGGACGGGCACGACCGTCGCGCAGCGGACTGTCTGGACCCAGTCGGCGCCCTGGCGGCCGTCCATCGTGACGGTGACGCCGAGCAGCCGCGTCCCGCCGAGGTGGACGATCCCGGTGTCGATCCCCGGATGGCGGCGGGCGATCTCGGCGATCTCGGCGTACATCAGCGTGTCGCCCGAGACGCAGATCCGCAGGTCCGGCGGCGATCCGTGCGGGCCGAACTCCAGCAGCGCACCCATGACGGGCGGGAGCAGCCGGGCGAGCAGCCCCGGCCCGTGCCGTCCGGGCAGTGCCGTGACGCGAAGGGCCCGGCCGCCCTTGCTGAGCGTCCGGTGCCGCCACGTCCCGATGCCCTCGGCCTCCAGGAAGCCCCGGTCGCGCAGCGTCTGCGCGGCGGCCGGGGTCGTGTAGATCGGCAGGTCCGGGTCGAGACGCTCCTCGGCGACGCGGTCCCAGTGGTCGTCGTGGAGGTGGGAGAGCACGACGGCGTCCAGATCGGGCAGCTCGTCGGGCGTGCACGCCGGGTCCTTCAGACGGCGAGTCGTCAGCCCGTACCCGAGCCGGGCGTGATCGCCCCGGCACAGGAAGTTCGGGTCGGTGAGCAGCGTGAAGCCGCCGTAGCGGATGATCGTCGTGGCATTGCCGACGAACGTCAGCGTGCCGTCCTCCGGCTCGACTGCGCTCATGGGTCCCCTTCCTCGGCCGCGGGCGCCGCCCCTACCCGATGGAGGCGGCGGCTACGCGCGGACGAGGTTCGGCGGGCTCTCCAGCTCGGCCAGCTCGATGCCGGGCGCGTCCAGCACGACGTCCCCGGCGAGGTGGACGATGCCGGCCTCGGCCGTGTCGGGGTCGGTGATCTCATATCGCTCGACGGGCAACGGCGCCACGTCGGTCGTGTGGACGTCCGTCCCGGCCCGCAGGACGCGGCGCGACACCGTCAGCGCGGCGAGCGCCGGCCCGGCGATCGTCACGAGCCGCAGCCCGGTCGCGGCCCCGTCGGCGAGCGACAGCGACCGCGCCACCGCGACGAGGAAGCCGGGGGACTCACCGAGAAAGCCCGCCGCGCGGGCGGTGAATTCGGACGCGTCGCCGTCCCCGCCCCGGACCCACGTCATGGCCTGTCCGGTATACCCCCCGCGCAGCCAGCCGCCGGGCGCGCGCACCTCGACGCGGATCTGCCGCCAGCGCGCGTCCACCACGAGATCGGTGCGCACGCCGTCGGACCGTTCCCCCACGTAGCGCCACCCGCCGGGTCCCGGGGCGCACTGGAAGCGCTCCGTCAGTTCCCCGTCGGCATGGACGTAGATTCCGCGCGGCATTCCCGGACGTTATCGCATCGATCTTCCCCGTTCAGAATGTGACGCCCGTGTTAAAGGCGCGTCCTATCGAATCCCGTGCCCGTTCAGAGTGAATTTCTGTCGGGATCGAAGGCGTTGACGCCTCCCCCGCGGTGATCGAGATTCACATCATCTTCGTCGCCGACCGGCCGGTCCCCCGGCCGCGCCGGTCCTCTCGCACGAACGGAGTCCTGATGAGAAAGTCCCTGCTCGCGGCGCTGCTGGCCGGTCCGGCCGCGGCGTCCCTGGTGGCCGTTTCGGTGACCCCGGCTCAGGCCGCGACCCTCACCGCCCCCCTCACGCTCGCCGCACCCGGCACCGGCGTGAACGGGCAGTACATCGTGACGTTGAAATCCGGCGTGTCCGTCAGCGCGACGACCCGCAAGCGCAACATCACCGCCGCGCGGACGTTCGGGAAGGTGCTGAACGGATTCTCGGCGAAACTCTCCGCGAGCCAGCTCGACGCGCTGCGCCGCACGCGCGGCGTCGCGTCCATCGAGCAGGACGGCTATGTCCGCGCGTCCACGACGCAGTTCAACCCGCCGTCCTGGGGCCTTGACCGCATCGACCAGACGAACCTGCCGCTGTCGGCCAGCTACACCTACAACTCGACGGGCGCGGGCGTCTACGCCTACATCATCGACACGGGCATCTCGCTCCCGAACTCCGACTTCGGCAGCCGGGCCAGCAACGTCTACAACGCCGTCGGCGGCAGCGCGGCCGACTGCAACGGCCACGGCACGCACGTCGCCGGGACGGTCGGCGGGACGGCCTACGGCGTGGCCAAGGGCGTCTACCTGCGCGGCGTGAAGGTCCTGGACTGCAATGGCAGCGGCACGTATTCGCAGGTCATCGCCGGCATGAACTGGGTCGCGACCAACCACTCCAACCCGGCGGTGGCGAACATGTCGCTCGGCGGCGGATTCTCGTCGTCGGTGAACACGGCCGCGAACAACCTGGCCAACTCGGGGGTGTTCCTCGCCGTCGCGGCGGGGAACTCCTACGGCCAGGACGCCTGCAACAGCTCGCCGTCGGGTGCCGCGAACGCCACGGTCGTCGCGGCGAGCACCAGCTCCGACGCCAGCGCCAGCTACACCAACGTCGGGAGCTGCGTCGACCTGTACGCCCCCGGGACGAACATCACCTCCGACTGGCTGAACGGCGGCACCAACACGATTAGCGGCACGTCGATGGCGACGCCGCACGTGACCGGCACCGCCGCGCTCTACAAGGCCACCTACGGCAACGCGTCCTACGCCACGATCCGGTCGTGGCTGACGGCGAACGCCACCCCGAACGTCCTGTCCGGCGTCCCCGCGGGGACCCCGAACCTCCTTCTGAACAAGCGTTCTCTCTGACCCCGCACAGGGAGAACGTCCCGGGTCCCGGCGTCGCCCCTCCGGCGCCGGGGCCCGTGCCGTACCGCCGGGACGGGCGCTCGGGGGCCCGTCCCGGCCGCGTCAGACGTCCAGCGGGATCTCGGTGAGGCCGCCCAGCTCGTCCACGGCCACCCGGTCGTCGCGGGCCAGGATCTCGACCATGCGCTCGGCCTCGTCCAGGGACGCGTGCCGTCCGCGCGAGCGGCGCCGTTCGGGCTCGGGCGTCTCCAGCCAGAGCCCGTCGTCCTCCCACACCATCTGCACGACGCCACCGGACTGGCCCGCGAACACGAGGAACGCTCCGTTCTCCGGCGTCAGCGCCCGCACCCACGCCAGGCACGCGTCCAGCGTCTCGGGGTGCATCTCGACATCCGCGCGGCCCCGCCCGGGGTCGGCGACGCGGATCTCCAGCATCGGTTCGGGGTCGCCGGGCGCGATCCGGACGACATCGGCGGGGTCGGCGCCGAAGAACAGCGGGCCGAGCACGGCCCACGCGCCGAGGCGCGGGACGTCCACCGGCAGCGGGTCGCCGCCGGCCTCAATCAGCGTGCCGCGCAGCCGGTCCCACTCGCGGACGAGCCGCAGCTCGTGGCCGCGCATGTCGCGAACGCACAGGTCACGGCCGTCGAGGAGCGCGGGCGCTTCGCGGTCCAGGACCGTCCGGGCCCGGACGGTCGCGGGTCGCCGCCGTCCCCGGACGAGCACCGCGCGCGGCTCGGGCGCCCGGTCCCAGTGCGCCTCGCGCAGCCCGAGGCCCCGGCCGAAGACCGCCCAGCGGAACTCCGCCGCGCTCTCGCCGTCCATCGCCTCGCCGCGATGCACCGGGACGACCTGGAGCCCGCGTTCGGCGAGACCCGGCCGGCGCGCGAAGAAGTCGGTCTCGCCGGGGCCGAGCAGCGCGGCGCGGTCGAGGGGGAAGCCCGGCACGGACAGGGGCCGCAGCCGCACGACCGGGCCCAGGTCGTCGGCCATGAGGTCCGCGACGGCGTCGAGCAGGGCTTCGGCGACGTCCTCGCGGTAGCCGTGGTTGGCGCGGAGCGTGAGGACTCGCCCGTGTTTCACCAGGTAGACGCTGGTCCCGAGGCCCGCGCGCTCCACCAGGACGTCGTGTCGGCCGAGGCGTTCGGGCTCCGCCGGTCCGGGACGGCCCTCCTGGATCAGGTCGGCCAGTGCCGCGTCGCCCGTGCCGTCGTCCACCCGCGAAACGGTAACGCGTCCCGCCACTTACCGCCGGAAGACTGACAATCCGGAGCGTTCAGGACCCGAGTCGCCAGGAGCGGAGGTATTCCTCCTGATCGGGCGTCAGGCTGTCGATTCCGATGGCCATCGACGCGAGCTTGAGCCGCGCGACCTCGGTGTCGATCTCTTTCGGGACGTCGTGGACGGCCGCCGCCAGCCCCGCGTGCGCCTCGGCCAGCCACGCACAGGTCAGCGCCTGGTCGGCGAACGACATGTCCATGACGGCCGCCGGATGGCCCTCGGCGGCGGCCAGGTTGACCAGACGTCCTTCCGCCAGCAGCACCAGGCGGCGGCCGTCGGCGAGCACGTACTCGTCGGCCTGCGGGCGGACGCCCGGATTAACCGCCACCGCGAGGTCCGCCAGCGCCCGGACGTCGATCTCCACATCGAAGTGGCCGGAGTTCGCGAGGATCGCGCCGTCCTTCATCGCCGCCAGGTGCTCGCCGCGGATTACGTCCCGGTTGCCCGTCACGGTGATGAAGACGTCACCGTGGCGGCAGGCGTCGTCCATCGGCTCGACCGCGAAGCCCTGCAGCACCGCGTCCAGCGCCTTCACCGGGTCGATCTCGGTCACGACGACACGCGCGCCGAGGCCCCTGGCCCGCTCGGCGAGACCGCGTCCGCAGTAGCCGAACCCCGCGATGACGATCGTCTTGCCCGCCAGCAAGGTGTTCGTGGCGCGGATGATGCCGTCCAGCGTGGACTGGCCCGTCCCGTACCTGTTGTCGAACATGTGCTTGGTGTCGGTGTCGTTGACCGCCACCATCGGGAACTTCAGCGCGCCCTCGCGCGCCATCTGGTGCAGCCGGATGACGCCCGTCGTCGTCTCCTCGCAGCCGCCCTTCACCGCGCCGAGCAGATCCGTCCGCTCCAAGTGCAGGAGGTTGACGAGGTCGCAGCCGTCGTCCAGCACCAGGTCGGGGCCGATCTCCAATGCTTGGTGGATGTGCCGGTAATAACCGTCGCGGTCCACACCCGACCGGGCGAACACCGAAGCGCCGTACTCGACGGCGAGCGCGGCGGCCGTGTCGTCCTGCGTGGACAGCGGGTTCGACGCCGCCAGCGAAACGTGCGCGCCGCCCGCCTGGAGCGTCCGGATGAGGTTCGCGGTCTCCGTCGTGACGTGCATGCACGCCGCGATGCGCCACCCGTCCAGCGGACGGTCCGCCGCGAACCGCTCGCGGATCAGCCGCAGCACCGGCATCGACCGGTCGGCCCACTCGATGCGGCCCACCCCCGAGCCGGCCAGCGCCATGTCGGCGACGTCGCTCACCCTCGACCTCCCTGTGCCTTCGACGGGGACGGCGACGCCGCCGTACCTTCGGCACGGCGGCGTCGCGGCGCTCGGATCAGTAGCGGTAGTGGTCCGGCTTGTACGGACCCTCCTGGTGGACGCCGATGTAGGCGGCCTGCTCCTTGGTCAGCTCCGTCAGCTTGACGCCCAGCGCGTCCAGGTGCAGGCGGGCGACCTTCTCGTCCAGGTGCTTGGGCAGGACGTACACGCCGACCGGGTACTCCTCGGTCTTGGTGAACAGCTCGATCTGCGCGATGACCTGGTTGGTGAACGAGTTCGACATCACGAACGACGGGTGGCCGGTCGCGCAGCCGAGGTTCATCAGCCGGCCCTCGGCCAGCACGAGGATCGTGTGGCCGTCGGCGAAGCGCCACTCGTGGACCTGCGGCTTGATCTCGGTCTTGACGACGCCCGGGATCTTGGCGAGCCCGGTCATGTCGATCTCGTTGTCGAAGTGCCCGATGTTGGACACGATCGCCTGGTGCTTCATCCGCTCCATGTGGTCGGCGCGGATGATGTTGAAGTTGCCGGTCGTCGTGACGAAGATGTCCGCCTTGTCGACCACGTCCTCCAGCACGGTGACCTGGAAGCCGTCCATCGCGGCCTGCAGCGCGCAGATCGGGTCGATCTCGGTGACGATGACGCGGGCGCCCTGGCCCTTCAGCGCCTCCGCGCAGCCCTTGCCGACGTCGCCGTAGCCGCACACGACCGCGACCTTGCCGCCGATCAGGACGTCCGTGGCGCGGTTCAGGCCGTCGATCACCGAGTGGCGGCAGCCGTACTTGTTGTCGAACTTCGACTTCGTCACCGAGTCGTTGACGTTGATCGCCGGGAACGCCAGCGTGCCCGCCTTGTGCATCTCGTACAGGCGGTGGACGCCGGTCGTCGTCTCCTCGGTGACGCCCTTGACGTTCTTCGCCGTCTCGGTCCAGCGGCCGGGCTGCTCGGCGATCGTCCGGCGCAGCGTCTCCAGGATGACGCCCCACTCCTCGGGGTCGTCGGCGGTCGCGGTCGGTACGGAGCCGAGCTTCTCGTACTCAGCGCCCTTGTGGACGAGCAGCGTCGCGTCACCGCCGTCGTCCAGGATCATGTTGGGGGTCCCGCCGTCCGGCCAGCGCAGCGCCTGGTCGGTGCACCACCAGTACTCCTCCAGCGTCTCGCCCTTCCAGGCGAACACCGGGATGCCCTTCGGCTCGTCGACGGTGCCGTCCCGGCCGACGACGACCGCAGCGGCGGCGTGGTCCTGCGTGGAGAAGATGTTGCAGCTCACCCAGCGGACGTCCGCGCCGAGGTCGACCAGCGTCTCGATGAGGACGGCGGTCTGGATCGTCATGTGCAGCGAGCCCATGATCCGGGCGCCGCGCAGCGGCTTGGCGGCGGCGTACTCCTCCCGGACCGACATCAGGCCGGGCATCTCGTGCTCGGCGAGCCGGATCTCCCGGCGCCCGAAGTCCGCGAGCGAAAGGTCGGCGACCTTGAAGTCCATGCTGCTCCTCAGTGTCCACGTGATGGGTGCTTGGGGCCGGGTCCCGGAGGGAGTCTAAGCACGAGGTTCGCTCCGGGGCACGGTCGAGGGCGCATTTCTGCCACTGATTTGTCAGAATTGGGCCATGCGTATCACAGAGGCCGCGCGACGGCTCGGCACGTCCCCCCGGATGCTCCGGTACCGCGAGTCGCTCGGCCTGCTCCCCGCCACCCGCGACGCCGGTCCGGGCCATCGCCGGTTCGGGGACGACGAGCTGCGCGCCGTCGCCCTAGCCCTCTCCCTGGAACGGCGCTACGACATCGGACCCGCCGAGCTGGCCTTCGGCCTGCGCGTGCTCGCCGAACCCGAAGTGCAGGCGCGGCTGCGCGAACTCGGCGAACGCGTCGGCCGGCTGTCCGCGCCGCCCGCCCGCTACCTCGACTTCGAGAAGGAGAAGGCCCTGCGGCTGCTGCGGCGCCGCTGACCGAATCGGACCCCGCCGCCCGGCTACGGGCAGCCGAGCTACCCACCGCCGGACCGCCGAGCGCCCAGGCCTGCGCGGCGCCGCCCGCCACGGCGCAGCGGTTCAGGCCGGGTTGAGCACGCACCCTCGACCGTCCGGCCCGCGCACCACGTCATGCGCCGCCGCGCTACCGGCCACCCAGCCGCCGCGGCGCACGTTGTGCGCTGCGAGACCGCGGCGTGCGGCTCGTCCGGGCCGCAGGGCCGCGCTGGCGCGTGCGACGGCCGCGCGGCGTGCATCACACAACACCACCGACGGCCGCGCGGTGTGCGGCTGACGGGTCAAGTCGGGTCGGGCGCGCCGCCCTCGGTGGCGCGGGTGGTCGGGCTGCCGCTGAGCAGCCGGAGGACAGTGGGCGGCCCGAGGGGTCAGGACGGGTCGGGGGCGCTGCTTCCAGGAACGACCACGCCCGACTCGTAGGCCAGCATGACCGCCTGGGCGCGGTCGCGGAGACCCAGCTTGGTGAACACGCGCGCCACGTGCGTCTTCACCGTGTGCTCGCTCACCACCAGCCGCCGCGCGATCTCGGCGTTCGACAGGCCTCCTGCGATGAGGACGAGCACCTCGGTCTCCCGGGCGGTCAGCGTCTCCAGTCCGGGCGGCGCCTGCGGACGGGTCCGGCGCTGTTTGGTGAACTCGCGGATGAGCCGTCCCGTCACCTGCGGCGCCAGCAGCGCGTCGCCACGCGCGACGACGCGGACGGCCGCGACCAGCTCGTCCGCCGTGGCGTCCTTGAGCAGGAAGCCGCTCGCGCCGACGGCCAGGGCCTCGTAGACGTACTCGTCCACGTCGAACGTCGTCAGGACGAGGATCCGCACGCCCTCCGCCCACGGCTGCGCCAGGATCCGGCGGGTCGCCTCGATGCCGTCCATTCCCGGCATCCGGATATCCATGACGATCACGTCGGGCCGGTGGAGCTCGGCGAGCCGCACCGCGTCGTGCCCGTCGGCGCCCTCGCCCGCGACCGTGATGTCGTCCTGGGCGCCGAGCAGCGCCGCGAAGCCCGCGCGGACGATGGTCTGGTCGTCGATGATCAGGACTTTGATCACCGGCGCGTCCCCACCGGGGGTTCAGCGACGGCCGGGCGGTGCCTCGGGCTCACGGCTGGGGTTCTCCTCCCTGTGCAGCGGAAGTTCGGCCTCCACCTGGAAGCCCCCCTGCACGGCGGGTCCGGCGGAGAACCGTCCGCCCAGCATGGTCGCACGTTCCCGCATGCCCAACAGACCGTGGCCGCCCTGGTCCGGGAGGACGCGAGTGCGGGCCGGACCGTCCAGCATCGTGGCGGCCGGGTCGCTCTGCGGCAGGACCGCCGTCCGGGCGGCCCCGTCGTCCCGGACCCGGACGGCCAGCCGGTCCGGCAGGTACACGAGGTCCACCTTCACCTCGGCGCCGGGCGCGTGCCGCCGCGCGTTCGTCAGCGCCTCCTGGACGATCCGGTACGCCGACAGCTCGACCGTCGTGGACAGCGTCCGGGGATCGCCCTGGACGCGCAGGTCGACCCGTCCGCCCGCGCCGCGATGCTGGTCGATCAGCTCCGGCAACCGGTCCAGCCGTGGCTGCGGGGCGGAGTCGGGCTGCTCGGGACGGGCGTCCGCGCGCAGCACGCCGAGCAGCCGCCGCATCTCGACCAGCGCCTCCCGCGCCGTCTTGGCGATCTCGGTGTAGCCCGCGCGGGCCTCCGGGGACAGGTCGTCCATCGTGTACGGCGCCGTCTCCGCCTGCACAGCGATCATCGAGACCGAGTGGGCGACAACATCGTGCAGTTCCCGCGCGATCCGGGCGCGTTCGCGCATGACGGCCTGCTCGCGCTGCGCCGCGCTGAGCCGGGTGAGGGTCTCGTTGGTGCGCTCCGCGGCGGCGGCCTCGGTGCGTCCGGCGCTCTCCACGGCCGTGCGGGCGTCACCGAGCCCGATCGCGGCGAGTACCGCGAGGACCGTCGCGGGCCACGGGACGTCGTCCAACGTCGCCGTCGCGAGATACACCACCGCGACCGTAACGATCGCGCCCGCGGCCAGGACACCGGTCGACTGACGCGGCAGCTCGCGGCCGAGCGCATACAACGTGTAAAGCGCGGCGAACGCCGTCGTCACCAGCACCGGCTGCCCGGTCAGCAGCGACGCCGCCGAAGCGCCCAACGCCACCGCCGCGACGGGCCTCAGGTACTCCCGCCGCCACACCAGCGGCAACGTGGCGGCGACGGCGAACGCACCCGCCACGCTCACCGGCGCCTCAGCGCGCGGCACCAGCTCGGCGAGAGCGGCGACCGTCAGCGCCAGACCAGTGAGCGGAGCGAAGTACCAGGCCCGTGTCACCTCCTCCCAAAGGTGGACCCAGCGCGGGAACACGGCCCGCCGCGTCCCCGAGTCGCCGGGCACGGGCGGGCGGCCCCCCGTGAGCCGATCCGCGAGCCGGCGGCGAACAGGACGCAGCAACGTCCCCACCCCGGTCAGGATCCACAGCAGCAACTGGCCGACGCCCGCGACGATCCGGCCGGACAGCCGCCAAGCCTGATGGGCGACGGCGGGGCCAAAAGCGGTAGGCGCCTCGGCGGGCGCGGATGCGGGACGGTCGTCAGCGGTCACCTCTCCATGGTGACCGCTCCGCCACGCTTTCCACCTCACCGCCAAGGCTTACCCGCCCGGGCGGCATCCCTCTGGAGGACGACCCCCAGTCCCTCCTCCAGGCTGACGCCCGCCCGGGTGCGCGGAACGTAGTGTTCTTGACGTGACCGGGTAACGGCGCCCCGGCGGGGGACTCCGGGGCGCCAACCCGCTCACCGCGCTCCACACGAACCACCGGAGCCCGCCACAAACTCCCGCAAGGGCCGACCCGCCGCCCACCAGACGGCGACCCAAGCCCCGGCCGGGACAGGACGGACCCACCGCACCAGCGGAAGTCCGCCCACAACCGCGGAACCTCCACCCCGCCCGCCAGGCGGCGTGCCAGGCCCCGCAAGCGAGACGTCCAGGCACGGCCTGGAACCTCGGCGCCCGCCCGGTTCAGGGGTTCGGGCGGGCACCGGGGAAGGCGCCCTCGTCGGCCGCCCACGGAGACGCCTGGGCTGGGGCCACCGAAATCCGGCCGACGAGGCGCCCTCCCCCGCCCCGAACGCGAGCTCCCCACCACACAAAACGCCCGGCAACGCGCACCATCCCGCCACCACGCATGCGGCTCCATCCGACGCGCGACGCTGCCCGAGGCGCGCGAGAGCGCCGCAGCGCGCGAGCCGTCGTCCCGACGGCGTGCAGCCCGCAAGCGCGTGCGGCGCGCTGCCCCGCGCGCGGTCGCGGTCCCGCGTTGTGCCGGGTGTTACGTGGCGCATGCCGCTCGCCCTAGGGCGTGGCGCGGATGCGCGAGCATGCGTGGCGCGTCACGGCTGTGCGCGAGGACGCGTGGTGCGCCCGGTGGGAGCGTCGTGCTGCTCTGTGCTCAGGCGTGATGCCGCTTTGGGTCAGCGGGTGCGCCACAGGGAGGATGCGGCGCGGTGCCAGGGGGCGCCGAACATCAGGACGAGCAGGACGATCCCCGCCGTCAGGGTCAGGGCGCCGAGAATCAGGGCTATCAGGAGGGTTGTCGTCAGCCAGAAGATCAGGAAGGCGATGACGGTCGTGGCGGCGACGAGAAGGGGTATGCCGCGGCCTCGGCGGGCGGTGGGCGTGTCCGAGTGGCGGGTGGGGTCGGGTAGGTGGTGCGGGCTGGACGACATGGCTTCCCCCTCGGGGTGGGCCGGTGCGACGGTGCGGTATGGAGGCGGGAGCAACGTCGGTGCCGGACACCTTGACCTTACCCACCGGAGGGGGAAGCCAGACGTTTTAGTGAGTGGTGGGCGTCTCGTCCATTTTGTCGGCCAGGGCGGGCTCCAGGTAGATCAGGCGGGCCTCGGGGAGCTCGGCCCGGACGCGCGCCTCGGCGGCGTCGATGCCCCGGGCGACCTGCGCGGCCGTGTCGTCGTGGTGGACGGCGATCTTGGCGGCGATCAGCAGTTCCTCCGGGCCGATGTACTCGGTGCGCAGGTGGATCACGTGGTCGACCTCTTCGGCCGACTCCAGTGCGGCGACGATCCGCTTCTCCTGGTCCGGGTCGGCGCCCTCACCGATCAGGAGGCTCTTGGTCTCGATCGCGAGGATGGTCGCGACGCAGGCGAGCAGCAGGCCGATCGCGATGGTGCCGATGCCGTCCCAGACGCCGTCGTCGGTGACGACCGCCATCGTCACGCCGAACAGGGCGAGGACGAGCCCGATGAGCGCCGCCGCGTCCTCCAGCAGGACGACCGGCAGCTCCGGCGCCTTCGCCCGGCGGATGAACTGCACCCAGGACTTGTCGGCGCGCAGGGCGTTGGACTCCTTGATCGCCGTCCGGAACGAGAAGCTCTCCATCGCGATGGCGGCGATCAGCACCCCGAACGCCCACGCCGGGGACTCGACGTGGTGCGGGTGCAGCACCTTCTCGACACCCTCGTAGAGCGAGAACGCCGCGCCGACGGTGAAAAGGACGACCGCGACGACGAACGCGTAGAAGAAGCGCTCGCGACCGTAGCCGAACGGGTGCTCGGGCGTCCGGTCCCGCTCGGAGCGCTTACGACCGAGGATCAGCAGTCCCTGGTTGCCGGAGTCGGCGAGCGAGTGGATCGACTCGGCCAGCATGGACGACGACCCCGTGAACGCGAACGCCACAAGCTTGGACGCGGCGATGCCCAGATTGGCGGCCAGCGCCGCGATGATGGCCTTCGTCCCGCCCTCAGCACTCATTCTGCGATCCTCGTCTTCAGTTCCTGGATGGTCACGACGGGTGTCGGGTCGACACCCAGCGCGATAGCCAAGTAAACCGTGACGTAGTCGGCGAGCGCGATCAAAGTGGCGATCCGTTCCAGCGGGTGGTCGCCCTCGGCGCGCAGCTCGGTGACCGGGATGCCGCGTGCCGCCGCGAGTTCCGCCGACACCGCGCGCCGCTTGGCGACCTGCGGGTGTTCTTCGGTGTCGCGCAGAACGACGAGGTGCAGCCCGTGCTCGGCGTCGTCGGCGCGGTCGCGGAAGAAGTCGTCCGGGTCGTCCGCGCCGCCGGCGAAGAAGCCGTCGAATGCGACGACCTGGTTGTGGTCGACTTCCGGCAGGCTCCCGGCGATGCCCGGGTACTTGGCGTTCTCGTTGAGCTGGCAGCAGAACCGGTAGGCGGCGGTCGCGGCGAGGTCGGACGAGCCCCACACCATCGGCACGCTGCCGAGCAGTTCGGCGGCGAGTTCCTTGGCGGGGTTGACGAACGTCTCGCTGGCCGGACGGCACCGGTGCGCGATGTCCTCCAGCCGTCCGGCGACGGACTCCAGAAGGCCGTCCGGGACGTCCGCGAGCCCGAGCGCGCGCGCCGCGACCAGCAGCGGCGTCGTCAGCGCCCACAGCGACGAGCGCGGCTGTCCCGCCGACCGGACGGGCACGAACGGCGATCGCGACTGCGCGGCGAGGTCGGCAAGCGGAGAGTCCGCGCCGCCGACGAAGAGCAGTCGGCAACCGCGCCGGGCCGCCTCGGCGGCGACCGACAGGGTCTCCTCGGTGCCGCCGGAGCAGGACACGGCGACCACGAGGTCCGCCGCGCCGACCCAGCCGGGCAGCCGGTAGCCGCGCACGGTGACGACCGGGATCGCGCAACCTGCCCCGCACACGGCGGCCAGGACGTCCCCGGAGATGCCCGAGCCGCCCATGCCGGTCACGACGAGCGCGCGGGGCCGTCCGTCGCGGGCGAGGACGTCCGCGGCGCCCGACTCCAGCGCGGCGCGCAGCCCGGAGCGGATCTGCGCAGCCGACGACGCGACCTGGCGCAGCATGCCCTGGGGGTCGGCGGCCTCGATGCGGGCGGGATCGTCCAGCCGCCCGGTGTCGACCGCGACGTTCACGGGGCGGGGGTCCGCGCCTCGTCCACCAGCAGGACCGGGATGTCGTCCAGGACGGGGTAGGCGTAGTGGCAGGGTCCCGCGCAGACCAGTTCGGCGGCGGCCTCGTCGGCGTCGAGCCGGCCCCCGCAGTTCGGGCAGGCGAGGACCTCCAGCAGCCACGCGTCCAGCTTCACGGTCACTTCTCCCTCACGATGGCCAGGACCTCGTCGCGGAGTGCGGCCATCGTCGGCTCGTCGGCGGCCTCCGCGTTGAGGCGCAGCAGCGGTTCGGTGTTGGACGGCCGCAGGTTGAACCACCAGTCGCGGGCGATGACCGTCAATCCGTCCAGTTCGTCGATCGTAACGCCGGGCCGCGCCGCGAACGCCGCCCGCACCTGCTCCGCGGCGGCGGCCTGGTCGGCGACCTCGCTGTTGATCTCACCGGACGCGGTGTAGCGGGTGTACTCGGCGAGCAGATGGGACAGCGGCGCGTCCTGCTCGCCGAGCGCTGCGAGGACGTGCAGCGCCGCGAGCATCCCCGAGTCGGCGAACCAGAAGTCGCGGAAATAGAAGTGCGCGGAGTGCTCGCCGCCGAAGACCGCGCCGCTCTCGGCCATCGTCTGCTTGATGAACGAGTGGCCGACGCGAGTCCGGACGGGCGCGCCGCCGTGCTCGGCGATGATCTCCGGCACGGCCCGCGACGTGATCAGGTTGTGGACGATCGGCGCCCCCGGGTGCTTGGCCAGCTCCCGTGCCGCGACCAGCGCCGTGATCGTGGACGGGGAGACGATCTCGCCGCGCTCGTCCACGACGAAGCAGCGGTCGGCGTCGCCGTCGAAGGCGAGCCCGAGGTCGGCGCCGTTCGCGCGGACGGCGGCCTGCAGGTCGCGCAGGTTCTCCGGCTCGATCGGGTTGGCCTCGTGGTTGGGGAAGGTCCCGTCCAACTCGAAGTAGAGCGGGACGACGTCCAGCGGCAGCCCGGCGAAGACGGACGGGACGGTGTGCCCCGCCATCCCGTTGCCCGCGTCCACGGCGACCTTGAGCCGCCGGATGCCCGAAAGGTCCACCAGGGATTTCAGGTGGTCGGCGTAGCCGGAGAGCAGGTCACGGGTCTCGACCGTTCCGGGTGTCCCGGCGAACGGCTGCACGCCGCTCTCGACCAGGTCGCGGATCTCGGTGAGCCCGGTGTCGCGGCCGATCGGACGGGCCCCCGCGCGGCACAGTTTCATGCCGTTGTAGCGGGCGGGGTTGTGGCTCGCAGTGAACATGACGCCGGGCAGGTCCAGGACGCCGCTGGCGTAGTAGAGCAGGTCGGTGGAGCCGAGCCCGGCCGCGATCACGTCCGCGCCCTGTCCGGTGGCGCCGCGCGCGAACGCCTCGGCCAGCGGGACCGACGAGGGCCGCATGTCGTGGGCGGTGACGACCGCCGAAGCGCCGGTGACCGCGACGAACGCCGCGCCGACCGCCTCGGCCGTGGCCTCGTCCAGCTCGGCGGGCACCACACCGCGGATGT
Source organism: Actinomadura rubteroloni (assembly GCF_002911665.1). Taxonomy (NCBI): domain Bacteria; kingdom Bacillati; phylum Actinomycetota; class Actinomycetes; order Streptosporangiales; family Thermomonosporaceae; genus Actinomadura; species Actinomadura rubteroloni. The sequence continues at coordinate 1,541,927 of NZ_MTBP01000001.1, read as the reverse complement.
CGTACGCCTTGAAAATCCTGGCGAGGTCGCCCACTCCTGCTCCCGTTCTGTCACCCTCTGCGGAGGGGACGAGCCTATCGGGGAGCGGTGCCGGCTACTCCTGGCCGGGCTGGGTCCCGGCGGGCTCGGAGCGCAGGACGCGCAGGTGCCCGCGGCGGCCCACCTCGGTGCCCTGGCCGACGGGCTCCTGGCCGGATCCGGGGGCGGGCCGGGCGGCCTCGCGGACGGCGTCGGCGAGGGCCTCCAGGTCGTCGGCGCTCGGCTCGGCCTCGGTCTCGACGGGGAGGCGCACCAGTTCCCACCCCATGGGGGCGGTGAGCCGTTCGGAGTGCTCCGCGCAGAGGTCATAGCAATGCGGCTCGGCGTACGCGGCCAGCGGCCCGAGGACGGCCGTCGAGTCTCGGTAGACGTACGTGAGCGTGAACACTGCGGACGCCTTGCAGGCGGTGCGGGAGCAGATGCGGACGGGGCTCACGATGGCCGACCGTACCCCGCCGCCGCCGACTCCGCCACCACCCCGCGGAACGTGTCGCCGTTACCGGTCAATTTCCCGGTAACGATCACAATCCCGCTGCCGTGCGGCACGCTGCGTCACCCCGCCGGGACGGTCACCTCACCGCCGATGCAGGGTTCGATCACGGGGACGGGCGGTAAGCTGGGGGCGTGCGATCCCGTGTGGCAGGCGTCCGGCGCCGCGACCGGCGCGGACGAGGTCTGCGCGGCCCGCTGACACCGCCGCGGGCGCCTGTGTCGCGCACCCGCGCCGAGCGCTTCGAGGACCTGGTCGCCGACGAGGTGCGCCGGCTCGGCCGCCGCTGGGGGCGGGAGCTGGCCCGGGTGGACTTCGTCGTGGAGGACGTTCCCGACGTCGACCCGGCATCGGACGGCCCCGTCCCGCTCGGCCTGACCGAGGCGGACGCCGACGGCGGCGACGTGCGCATCGTGGTCTACCGGCGGCCCGTGGAGGCCCGCGCGGACGGCGACCGGGAGACCGGGCGGCTCGTCCGGGACCTGCTGGTCGAGGAGGTCGCGGACCTGCTCGGCCTGTCGCCGGAGTCGGTGGATCCGAGCTACGACTCCCCCGACGACTGACCTTTCACCGCAGCAGGACGCGCACCGATTCCCGGACGGACGGCAGCGGCGTCGTGAGGACCTGCGGCACCACCGGCAGCACCGAGAAGCGCAGCTCGTCGTTCGGCCCGGCGCTGATCATCCGGGTGGCATAGACGGGGCCGCCGCTCTCGGGGCGGACGAGCAGCCCGGCGGCGGGCACGACGCGGGTCTCCACGACACGTCCGGCCGGGACGGTGACGACGGTGTTCGCGCGTCCGGTCAGCCGTACTCTCGCCGCTTTCCCGGGGGCGGCGAGCGCGAGCCACCAGGTGGCGCCGTCGCCGGCCGCGAGACCGCCGTCCGGGCCGAGCGGGGCGCCGGCCGTGCCGTAGGCCGCGTCCACGCCGCGCTCGGCCGTGAACCCGGTGAGGACGGGACGGTCGGCCGTCACCACCACCGCCCCCGCCTTCCCGTTCATCGGAAGGTCCACGGCGGTGACGGTGCGGGCGGGGGCGTCCACGGCGTCCTGCCCGGCGGGGGTGAAGGCGCCGTCACCGGTGAGGACGCGCACGCCCACCTTGGCGTCCGCGTCGCCCGGCACGGCGATCAGCAGCCGCCGCGCGCCCCGTCCGCCCGGCACGCCCGGCACGAACGCCGACGCAGCGGGCTCGGCGGCGGGCGGCAACCAGTCGACGCCCTTGCCAGGCGCGGTGCGGACGCGGACGAACGCGGCGACCCGTCCGGTCGTGGTGTGGACGCGCAGCGCGAGGTCGTGCGCGACGCCGACGATGTCGCCGAGCCCGTCGGGGGACGTGCCGAGCCGCACGACGCGGGACGTCCCAGGATCCACCTGGATGCCCCGGCCTTCGGTCGTGTCGAGCGGCCCGTCGCCCGACAGCGCGGTGAGGTCCACGGCGGCGGGCTGCGTCTCGGCGTTGGCGAGGAGGACCTCGACGCGGTCGGCGGAGGCCGGTCCGGGGCCGGTGAACCACTGATCCGTACCCGGTGCAGTACAGCGGACGGCGGTGAGGCCCCGGCCGTCGCCGTCGCCGGTGTCGGCGGTCTGCTCGGCGGTGAGCCCGGCGGCGCGCGGGCCGTCGGCGCGGACGACGACGGGGCCGTCGGGGGCGTCGCCCGTCCACAGTTCGCCCGTGACCTGGGTCGGCGCCGCGCCGCCCAGCGCGCCCACGGTCACGGTGCTCGCCCCGGCCAACCGGCCCCTGCCTCCGGGATGCCCGCCCGGGCGCGTCTGGACGCCGATTCGCGCCCCTTTCCCGCCCGGGCAGACAGCGAGCACCGCCGTGACGGGTGCGGACGTGCCGTGCGGACGTTCTGGGGATCGGTCGGGGAGCGCGAGCGCGGCCGTCCCGTACAGCGCGGCGAGCGCGACCGGCACGAGCAGCGTGATCGCGTACCGGGACTGCGGCACGGCGAGCCGCACAGCGGGCCGCGCGGCCGACCGTGCGGCGGGCCGTGGGAAGCGCCGCGCGATAGGCCGCAGGGGGCGGAGTGCGGTGAGCCTGACGGCGGGCCGCCGCCGTGCCCGGCGCCTGCGGTGCTGGCTGCTCATACGGCCGGCTCCTTGACGGGCTCGGGACGGGCCGGACGGCGGCGCGCGGGCGCGAACCCGTCGGAGGCCGCGCCCGGCGACGCCAGGATCAGCAGGACGACGACGGCGACACCCTGCACGGCCGTCCACAGGTGCCGGAGCGTCTCGCCGCGCTCCAGTTCGACCCGTCCGCCGCCCAGCGGCACCGTGAAGCCCTGCGCCCAGCCGTCCACGGTCCGGCGCGGCAGCTCTCGGCCGGCGAGGGACGCGGTCCAACCCCCGTCGGCGGGCTCGGCGAGCAGCAGCGTGCGCGGGCCGGTGCCGGGCGGGACGCGGACGGCGCCGTCCGCGTCCAACCGCAACGGTGTTTGAACGGCGCCGCCGATCAGCAGGACCCGCCCGGCCGGCGCGGCCACCTTCCACACCGCGAAGTCGGTGTTGCGGCTGTAGCGGGCCAGCTCGGGCGCGGCGTCCAGGACGGGCGAGAGCGCGTCCTCCCCCGGATCGAGCACCAGCACGTACTGGACGCCCATCCGGGTCAGCACCGCCCCGTCGTCCCCCGGCCGCGCCCCGGCGAGCGCGGCGACCGCGCCGTCCAGCACGCGGCGGGCGCGGGCGGGCGGCGGCGTCTCGCCCTCCCCGATGCGGGGCCGGGCGCCATCGCGGATAAGCGTGTAGCCGACCTGCCCGTCCGCGCCGGTCCGCAGGACGAGCGTGCGGGATCCGGCCAGGAACTCGGGCACGAGCCCGGTGTCCACTCGGCCGAGCGGCCCGCCCGCGCCGTGCGCGATCCACAGGACGGCCGCCAGCACCGGCGTGGTCAGCGCGGCGAGCACGACGACGGCGCCGCCGGCGCGGTAGGGCGGATGAGTGCCGGCGAGGGCGTCCACGGCGCGTCCGACGGCGGTCGCGGCGGCCAGCAGCACGCCCGTCGCCGCGAACAGCACGGCGACGCCCGGCCAGGCCGTGGCGGACGCGGCGGCGGTCAGGATCGCGACCAGCAGCCCGAAGATCGCGAGCAGCCAGCCCGCGAGGACGGCTGTCCGGCGGGCGCGCAGCGGCAGTGCGACGAGTGCCGCGAGCAGCACTCCGGCGGTCGCCCAGAACGCGGGCGTGCCGGGGCCGCCCGGATCGAGCGCGATCAGCCCGGCAGGCGTCGGCGCCGCCGCACCGGACGCGATGCCCGCCTCCAGCAGGAACCGGGACGGATGCGCGAGCAGGCCGAGCGTCCACGGCAGCAAGAGCAGCGGCGGCGTCGCGAGGACGGCGGCGAGCGTCCGGCCGGACGGGGCGCCGCGCCGGCCGTCCAGCAGCGCCCGCCCGAGGAGCCCGGTGATCAGAGCGAGCGGCCACACCAGCGGGACGAACGCCGTCGCGACCGTCAGCAGCAGCGCCGCGCCCCACGCTGCGCGCGCCCGTGCCCGCCGGTCGCCGGTCGCGAGGTGGCGCGGCAGCCCGATCGCCCGCGTGACCCGCACCGCGAGCAGCGGCAACAGGACGAGCACGACGGCGGTCCCGAGCCGTCCGCCCGCGATGGCGCCGGTGGCCGTGGGCAGCAGCGCGTAGGTCGCGGCGAACCACATCCGCTCGGCCTCGAACGGGATGTGCCGCCGTCCCTTGGCGCGGCGGCCCGCCCGGTCGCGCGGACGCGGCGTCAGCAGCGCGGACGCCCGGTAGGCGGTGAGCCCCGCGAGCGGCACGCTGCCTAGCAGCAGGATCTCGACGGGGATCCACGGCTTGCCGAACGCCAGCGTCGCCAGCACCGCGAGGACGCCGATGTAGGGCGGGGCGCCCGCGTCCGAGCCGAGCCCGACCGGATGCCAGCTCGACAGGTACTGGTCCCACAAGTCGGACGCGCCGCCCCACGCGGGGACGAGCGCGCCGCCGCCGAGGGCGTCCCCGGCGGCGGGCAGCCCGCGCTCGGCGGCCAGCGTCACCGCGACGAGCACCGCCAACAGCAGGATCTGCGGCCGGGCCAGCAGCCGGACCAGCGGCGGCGGACCGCCCTCGGCCGCCCGCCGCTCGGCCGCCGCGCGCCGTCGCGCCTCGCGCGCCGCCAGCCGGTACGACACGGCGTCGGCGGTGCGGCGCAGCGCGACCGCGCGGGGCTGGAAGCGCCGGACGGTCCGGTAGACGCGCGTCCGGCCGTCCGCCCGGGCCGCCCGGACCCGGCGCAGCTTCGCCGGGTCGCGCAGGACGTCGGCGAGCGCGGCCAGTTCGTCGCGCGCCGCGTCCGGCTGCTTCACGACGAGCAGCCGAAGTGCACGCAGCAGCGACGCCATCACGTTGCGCGCCAGCACGCGCGGCAGGACGCGCGGCGGCACGTTGCCGAGCAGCGCGTAGAGGGCATTGCGGCGGTCGATGCGGCGCGGCTCCTCGGTCGCGCCGATCTCGCGCAGCCCGCGCCGGGACGCCTCGGCGTGGTAGACGACCGCGTCCCCTACGACCAGCACCCGCTGCGCGGCGGCGTGGGCGCGCCAGCAGAAGTCGACGTCCTCGCGGAACAGGCCGAAGTCGGGGTCGAAGCCGCCGAGCCGTTCCCACACGTCGCGGCGGACGAGCATGCCCGCGCTGCCCACCGCGTGGACGTCGTGGACGCCGTCGTGCTGCCCCTGGTCGATCTCGCGGCGGTCCAGGCCGGTCTCGCGGCGTCCGGCGCCGTCCAGGGTCACGCCCATCTCCAGCAGGACGCGGCGGTCGTCCCACGCGCGGACCTTCGGGCCGAGCACCGTTGCGCCCTGATGGCCGTCGGCGGCGCGCAGCAGGCGGGCCAACGTGTCCGGGGCGGGCGCGGAGTCATCGTGCAGCAGCCACACCCACTCGGTGCGCGGTCCGGCGCCCGGATCGGGGTCGGGGACGTCCGCCGTCGCCGCCGGATGCGCCAGCGCCGCGGCGACCGCCGTCCCGTACCCGGTGGTGCGCGGCAGTTCCAGCAGCCCGCCGACCACCTCGGCGGCCACCGCCGCGCCCGTGTCGGTGCTCCCGGTGTCGGCCACGACGAGCCGCTGCACCGGACGGGATTGGGTCAGCAGCGCCTTCAGCGTCACCGGCAGCCAGCGCGCCCCGTCATGGACGACGAGGACGGCGGTGACGACGTGGCGGTCGACAGTGGGCGACAACGGATCCGCTCGCTCAGGTGACTAGGACGGCCGGGGACGCGGGTCACTGTACGCCGCGACGGCCGCCGCGCGCCCTCGGTTCCCCCCGTGGCGCGCGACGGCCGTCGCCGTCGTCCTTCTCCCGGCCGCCCGTCAGACGGCCTGGCGCTTCAGCTTGCGCCGCTCCCGCTCGGAGAGCCCGCCCCAAATACCGAAACGCTCGTCATGCTGCAACGCGTACTCCAGGCACTCGGCCCGGACCTCGCATGCGCGGCACACCTTCTTGGCTTCGCGCGTCGAGCCGCCCTTCTCCGGAAAAAACGCCTCCGGATCCGTCTGCGCGCACAGCGCGCGCTCCTGCCAGCCCAGCTCTTCGCCGTCGTCTGTGCCGTGCGCCAGCGGGATGACCACCTCGCTCACAGCGCACCTCCCAACCCGTGGAGCCCCCTGGTCGATGCCTTCCCTGCGCTCCGTTCCCCCGAGAAGGCATAGAACTACACCCACGAAATTACACGTGTGTAACACCTGGTCCGTCAAGCGGAACGTGTTTGTGAAGGGACGAACAGGGTCTTTTGGGCTAAGGAGCCGTCTGCTTTGACAGAGGATCAGTTAAGCCATACGTCACTGGGGCGGACGGTTGTCCCGGTACCAATCAGAGCCCTGCTGTTCCTGACCTTGCTGCGGCTGCTGGCCGTACTGCTGCCCGTAGCCCTGCTGCGGCTGCTGGCCCTGCTCGCCGCCGTAGGCCCGCGTCCACTCGCCCGCGGCCTCGTCCTCGGCCTGCTGCGCGGCCTGCTGCTGGCCCTCCTGCGGCTGCTGCTGGCCGTACTGCTGCTGCTGGTACTGCTGATACTGCTCGTACCCCTGCTGCTGCTGAGGCTGCTCGTAGCCCTGCTGCTGGGGCTGCTGTTCGTAGCCCTGCTGCTCGTACCCTTGCTGGCCGTAGCCCTGCTGCTGGGCCTGCTGAGCCTGCTGGCCGTACTGGTCGTAGCCCTGCTGCGCGTAGCCCTGCTGCTGCCCGTACTGGTCGTACCCCTGCTGCTGACCGCCGTACTGCTGCTGACCGTACTGCTGGTACTGCTGCTGCTGGCCGTACTGGTCGTAGCCGGGCGCCACCTGGCCCGCGGCGGGCTTGGGCCGCGCGGGCAGGCCCTGGAAGACCGTGAACACGAACCATCCGGAGACGCCGATCACCGCGAGCTTGGACGCGCCGTAGAGGAACGCCTCCAGCTTGACCGAGCCGCTCGTCCCGTCGCCGAGGTCGGCGAACATGCCCGCCAGCCAGGCGACGACGCCGAACAGCGCGAGTCCGCCGATGACAATCAGGGAGCCGAGCACGACCGTCCGGGCCTGCGGCGTCGGCTCGGCCGAGGTGTGCGTCACCAGCAGCACCGCGACGACGAGCAGCGCCACCGTCGCGACCTGGGTGAAGATCCCGTTCTGGGTCTCGGTGAACGCGCGGATGGAGAACGAGCTCTTCGCGAACTCCGACGACGACGAGGCGATCACGAGGCTGATCAGTCCCGCGAGCAGTTGCAGTCCCGCGGCGGCGAGCAGTACCCAGGCCGCCGGCTCGCGCAGGCGCTGGACGGCTTCCTTGTTCACGACGATTTCTCCAGACGTTGCGGTCCTCTGACCCGCCCCGAGGACGGGCGCATCATTGTGCCCGACGTCGCGATTCCCGCCCACCGCGCAAGCACAGGACGCGGACGACGGCAATCGGATGACAGCGCAAAGCTTTGCACATCGCGCCCGCCCGCGTCTCATTCCGCCTGCGTTCGGCCAGGACCGTCCAAAGCGGGCCGCCACGCCGCGCGCGCCGCCGGGCGGCCTAGGCTGGCCCCATGAAGATCGTGGCACCGGCGGGCGGCATCGGAGCGGCCCGCTTCCTGCGCGGATTGCGGACGGCCGCCCCCGAGGCCGAGATCACGGTGATCGGGAACACGGGCGACGACATCTCCCTGTTCGGCCTGCGGGTCTGTCCCGACCTCGACACCGTGATGTACACGCTCGGCGGTGGAATCAACGAAGAACAGGGCTGGGGCCGCGCGGACGAGACGTTCGCCGTCAAGGCGGAGCTGGCGGAGTACGGGGTCGGGCCGGGATGGTTCGGGCTCGGCGACCGGGATTTCGCCACGCACATCGTCCGGACGCAGATGCTCGCGGCCGGATACCGGCTCTCGGCCGTCACCGAGGCGCTGTGCGCGCGGTGGGAGCCGGGCGTCCGGCTGATCCCGATGACCGACGACCAGGTCGAGACGCACGTCGTCGTGGACGATCCCGAGCACGGCCGCCGCGCGATCCACTTCCAGGAGTGGTGGGTGCGGTTGCGGGCATCGCTGCCCGCGGTGTCGATCGCGCCGGTCGGGGCGGAGGACGCCAAGCCGGCGCCGGGCGTGCTGGACGCGATCGCGGCGGCCGACGTGGTGCTGTTCCCGCCGTCCAACCCGGTGGTGAGCATCGGGACGATTCTGTCGGTTCCCGGCATCCGGGACGCATTGGCGGCGAAGACCGTCGTGGGCGTCTCCCCCATCGTCGGTGACGCGCCGGTGCGCGGCATGGCGGACGCGTGCCTGACCGCGATCGGCGTGGAGACGTCGGCGCGGGCCGTCGCGGAACTGTACGGACCGTCGCTGCTGGACGGCTGGCTGGTGGACGAGGCCGACGCAGGCGTCGCCGTGGACGGCGTCGCGGTGCGGTCGCTGCCGCTGCTCATGAAGGACGCGGCGTCCACCGAGGCCATTGCCGCCGCCGCCCTCGACCTGGCGCGCGAGCTGGCCTCATGATCGAGCCGGAGGCGCGCGGCACCGAGCGCGCCGCAGGCGAGGGGACAACGCCGAGTTTCGAAGTGTTCGGGATACCGGGGCTTCCCGAGATCGCGGAGGGGACTGACCTCGCGGCGCTCGTACCTCTGGATCTCGTACGGGACGGGGACGTACTCGTCGTCACGTCCAAGATCGTCAGTAAGGCTGAGGGCCGGGTGCTGCACGCCGGCGACCGCGAGAAGGCGATCGACGCCGAGACCGTCCGGCTCGTGGCGCGGCGCGAGCATCCGGGCGGCGTCACGCGGATCGTGGAGACGCGGCAGGGGCTCGTGCTGGCGGCGGCGGGTGTGGACGCGTCCAACACCCCGCGCGGGACCGTCCTGTTGCTGCCCGAGAACCCGGACGCGTCGGCACGTCGTCTGCGTGCGGCGCTGCGCGCCCGGGGCCGCGACGTCGCGGTGATCATCTCCGACACGCTCGGCCGGCCGTGGCGCACCGGGCTGACGGACACAGCGATCGGCGTCGCGGGCTTGGATCCGGCTGCCGACCTGCGCGGCGACACCGACGCGCACGGCAACCGGCTGGAGGCGACGATCGTCGCGGTCGCCGACGAGCTGGCGGCGGCGGCCGACCTGGTCAAGGGCAAGCTGGACGGCGTCCCGATCGCGGTGGTGCGCGGCCTCGCCGGGCTCGTCACCCGCGACGACGGGCCAGGCGCGCGCGCCCTGCAGCGTCCCCCGGACGAGGACATGTTCCGGTACGGCTCGCTGGACGTCCTGCACGCGCGCCGCACGATCCGGGAGTTCACGTCCGACCCGGTGGACCCGGCGGCCGTCCGGCGGGCCGTCGCGGCGGCGATCACCGCCCCGGCGCCGCACCACACGACGCCGTGGCGGTTCGTCCTGCTGGAGTCGGCCGGATCCCGGACCCGCCTGCTGGACGCGATGCGCGACGCCTGGGAGGCGGACCTGCGCCGCGACGGCTTCTCCGAGGAGTCGATCACCAAGCGCCTGCGACGCGGGGACGTTCTGCGCCGCGCCCCCTACCTCGTCGTGCCGTGCCTGGTCACCGACGGCGCGCACACCTACCCCGACGACCGCCGCAACACCGCCGAACGCGAAATGTTCACCGTCGCAGTCGGCGCGGCCGTCCAGAACCTCCTGGTCCAGCTGGCGGTCCAGGGCCTCGGCTCCTGCTGGGTCTCCAGCACGATGTTCTGCCGCGACGTCGTCCGCGAAACCCTCTCCCTTCCCACGGACTGGGACCCGATGGGCGCGGTCGGCATCGGCCACCCCGCCGCCCCGCCCCGCGACCGCCCGCCCCGCGACCCCGCCTCCTTCATCGAACTCCGCTGACCGGCGGCCCGTCCTGGTAGCGCTCCAAGATGTGACGGACGTGTGCGGTCGACAGCGGCGCGAACCCGGTCTCGACGCGGACGAGCCAGTCCACCTCGCAGCCGATGCGCTCGGCGGCACGCTCGTAGGACAGGTCGAGGATCTCGCGGGTGCGGCGGAGGTACAGGCCGAGGCGCCAGGAGTCGGCCTTGCGTCGGTCGACGGCCATGCACGGCCCGTCAGCCGTGCCGGGCCGTGAGGTCGGCGAGGACCGACTCGATCATGGCCCGGCTCTCGTCCGGCGGAAATGCCGACTTCTCGATGTGCTTCCACACTGCGAGGAAGTCGTCCGGAGTGATCTCGGCGCCCAGCTCCTCGTGCACGACGCTCACCCGGTCGCTGGCGCTGAAGAACTCGAAGATGTCGAAACGATGCGCTCGATCCTCAAAGAGAGGGAAGCCGAGCGGGGTCGTGCGGATCCTGATGTCGGGGCCGTCCGCGACGTCCAGCAGGTGCCGGAGCTGATCGATCATCACCTGCGGGTCCCGCACCGGCTGTTTCAGCGCCTGCTCGCCGATGAGCGCGTCGATCCGGCGCGGTCGGCCGCCCGCGGTGAGGCGCTGGCGGTGCTCCAGGATGCCCCACGCGGCATCCGGGCCGATCGGGGGGAAGCGGCCCACCGTGATCGTGCGCTCGTATCCCTCCGTCCGGAGCAGCTCCGGGATCACGCTGACATGGTGGCTGCGCACGACCGTCGCATCCGCCTCGCAGATGAGCACGTCCCGAAGGTTGGTGCTGACGTCCGCCGCGTACTTCTCCAGCCAGGACGGGCCATCGGGCCGATGCGCCAGGTCGATCATGACGGTGGCGATCCGCGCGCTGATCACGCCGTAACGCTCCAGGATGCGCTGGACGCGCTCGGGCGTGGGCTCCTCGAACCCCGTCTCGACCCGGACAAGCCACTCGATGTCGCATCCGACCCGCTCGGCCGCCTGCTCGTACGACAACTCCAGGAACTCGCGCGTGTGCCGCAGGTACACCCCCAGGCGGAACATGTTGACCTTGCGGGGACGACGTTCAACTGACATGGCGAACCTCCCGGGACCATCACAGCACCCCGGATCCCATGACGTTCGGTAGTTTCCGAATCCCGCCCCGTAGCGGACGGATGGCGCTCTGGACGGCCCGACCGGCCAGGCGGACCTCGCAGGCTTCCCGCCCAGCGCATACCACCGCAGCCAGGTGCATTTCACGCTTTTTGGCCCGAGTTGACATCTCACAGGGTGCGGGTCGTGCGAACTGCCGTTCGGGCCGTGGATTCCGAACACGGATCTGCCGGTGACACATTTCGAAATAACTGGTCTTGGTTTTATGAACCGACCAACACAAGACGCACTCCACTTGCCGCTGCACGCGCCCGACATATCAGCCGATCATGAACATTCGGGGCTTAGTTATCCACAGGTTGGATCTCATGATGCGATCACCTCGGCGAGGAGGTTCTCATGGGCTCATCCGCTCACGAGGGAAGGACGGAGTCCATGCGAGGCGACAGTGTCGAGGTGCTGGTCGACTGTGGAAGCGGCGACCAGCGCACGTACGTGATGACCGCCGGCCGTGCAGGGCGCTGCCTGGAGGTGGTGGTGTCCGAGGGAATGATCGAGATCCGGGAGAAGTCGCGGACGGGCCGGGTGATTCGAACGATGTGGTTCGCCTTGGCGCGAGTGATTCACGTTATAGAGCAGGGGTGCGGAGACCGGAAAACCTCAACGGGCTCGGGGGCGAGCGCGGCTGAACCCGCCGCTCCGAAAGCTCGTGTCATGGACGCTCGCACCACGGCCGGTCGTGACGTTCCCAGCAGGACCCCGATCGTCGGGACCGTCGCGGGGAGCGCCGTGCCGCCGTCCGGGGACAGCGGCACGGCTCGGGGTCAGGCGGGCGTGAGGCCGAGGGACGGGCGACCGAAGTTGCCTATGCCGTCGGTTCGGCGAGCTGCCGCCAAGCGTTCCTCGGGAACCTCGCCGTAGAGGGTCGTGCGTTGCCTGGCGGGGCGGCCGGCGGCTGCGGCGATCGCTTCCAGCGAGCTGATGGGTTTGTAGGAGCCGTTTTCTGAGCCTGCCATGCGGCTGATCGTTTCTTCCATGAGCGTGCCGCCCAGGTCGTTGACGCCGCCGTGCAGGACTCGGGTGCAGAGTTCGTCGCCCAGTTTCACCCAGGACGTCTGGATGTTGGGGATCGCGTTGTGGAGGAGGATGCGAGCTACCGCGTGGACGGCGATGTTCTCGCGGACGGTCGGGCCGGGACGGGCCAGGCCCGCGAGGTAGATCGGCGCATTGTGGTGAACGAACGGGAGCAGGACGAACTCGCTGAAGCCGCCCGTCCGTTCCTGGATCGAGCGCAGGAGCCGCAGGTGCGCCACCCAGTGCGAAGGCTCGTCCACGTGGCCGTACATCATCGTGGACGTGGTCGGGAGGCCGATCTCGTGGGCCGTCGTGACGACCTCGACCCACTGGTCGGCGGGAAGCTTGCCCTTCGTCAGGACCCAGCGGACGTCGTCGTCCAGGATCTCGGCGGCCGTGCCGGGGAGCGAGTCCACGCCGGCGGCCTTGGCCTCCTGCAGCCATTCGCGGATTGAGAGGTTCGTCCGGGACGCGCCGTTCACGACCTCCATCGGGCTGTAGGAGTGCAGGTGAATGCCGGGGGCGCGGCGTTTCACCTCGCGCGCCAGGTCGAAGTAGGCCGTGCCGGGCAGGTCGGGGTGAATGCCGCCCTGCATGCAGACCTCGGTGGCGCCCGCTGCCCACGCCTCGTCCACGCGGTCGCCGACCTGGGACAGCGACAGCGTGTAGGCGTCCGCGTCGGTGCGGCGCTGCGCGAACGCGCAGAACCGGCAGCCGGTGTAGCAGACGTTGGTGAAGTTGATGTTCCGCGTCACGACGTAGGTGACGTCGTCTCCGACGGCGTCGCGGCGCAGGTCGTCGGCGACGCGGGCGAGCGCGTCGAGCTCGGGGCCGTCGGCGTACAGCAGGGCGAGGGCCTCGTCGTCGGACAGCGCCGACGGGTCGGCCGAGGCGCGCGCCAACGCGGAGCGGACGTCGGCGTCGAAGCGGCGGGGCGCGTCGATCCGCTCGCGCAGCGCGTCCCAGTCGCCGTAGACCGAGTCGAAGTCCTCGCGGCGGTCGGCGGAGCGGCCGGACGCGTCGATCTCGACGTGCAGGTCGGTGCGTCCGGACGGGGCGAACCCGCCGTCCGGCTCCTGCCACGGACGGCCCTCGACCACGGCGTCCTCGCGGGCCAGGCCCGTCCGGGGGTCGGCGAGGGCGGCGACGTGCGCGGCCAGGCGCGGGTCCAGCCACGGCTCGCCGCTCTTCACGTACTCGGGGTAGATCGTCAGACGTTCGCGCAGCTCGAACCCGGCGGCGGCGGTCCGCGCGGCCAACTCGTCGATGTGCGGCCACGGACGTTCGGGATTGACGTGGTCGGGCGTCAGCGGCGACACCCCGCCCCAGTCGTCGATCCCGGCGCGCAGCAGCAGCGCGTACTCGTCCTCGACCAGGTTCGGCGGGGCCTGGACGCGCGCCTTCGGGCCGAGGACGAGCCGCGTCACCGCGACCGTCGCCGCCAGTTCGGCCAGCTCCGCGTCCGGCATGTTCCGCATCTTCGTGTCGGGCTTGGCGCGGAAGTTCTGGACGATGACCTCCTGGATCGCCCCGTACTCGCGCATCGTCCGGCGGATCTCGAAGATCGCGTCGGCACGCTCCTCGATCGTCTCGCCGATCCCGATGAGGATGCCGGTCGTGAACGGGACGTTCGTGCGCCCGGCGTCCTCCAGCACCCGCAGCCGCACCGCCGGGTCCTTGTCGGGCGACCCGAAGTGCGCGCCGCCGCGCTCGGTGAACAGCCGCGTCGCGGTCGTCTCCAGCATCATGCCCATGGACGGCGCGACGGGTTTGAGCCGCTGGAAGTCGCGCCAGGTCAGCACGCCGGGGTTGAGGTGCGGCAGCAGGCCGGTCTCCTCCAGGACGCGGATCGCCATCGCGCGCACGTAGGAGAGCGTGTCGTCATAGCCGTGCGCATCAAGCCATTCGCGGGCGGGCTTCCAGCGATCCTCGGGTCGGTCGCCGAGCGTGAACAGCGCTTCCTTGCAGCCGAGCGCCGCGCCCTGCCGGGCGATCTCCAGGACCTCGTCGGGGCTCAGGTACGGGGAGTCGAGCTTGTGCGGGACGGTCGCGAACGTGCAATAACCGCAGCGGTCACGGCACAGGCGCGTCAGGGGGATGAAGACCTTGCGGCTGTAGGTGACGATCCCGGGCCGTCCGGCGGCTTCGAGACCGGCGTCGCGGGTCCGGGAGGCGTAGGTGAGCAGTTCGTCGAGCTGCACGCCACGCGCGTGCAGCAGGGTCGCGGCCTCGGATCGGTCGAGCGCCTTGCCGTCGCGCGCGCGGGCCAGCGCCCGCCGCAGCGCGGACTCGGCCGGCGGCGTCCTCTTGGCGTCCATGCGGGCACTCTATGCCAAGCGTCATATTTCAGGACGCCCGGGGAGCCCGCCTTCTCAAGCCAGCCATACCCACGAACGATCTATTCCCCGCGTCCCCGCACGAGCCCTGGACGCGCCGCGACGAGCGCGTCCGCCGTGCCGCGCAGCGCGTCCAGCACCGCCCGCACCGACGGACGGACGTCCGCCCCCGCCCGCCGCCACAACTCCATCCGCCGGTGCAGCGGCGCGCCCGCGATGGCCCGGACGACCATGCCCGGCTCGTCGGCGGCGCCCGCGAGGTGCGGCACGATCCCGACCGCCCCGGCCGCGCGGATCAGCCCGAAGATGACGCGCAGGTCGTTGGAGCGGTGCCGGACGTCCGGACGGAACCCGCCCAGCTCCAGGCATGCCCGCTCGACCTGCGCGGCGTGGTTCGTCGTCGCGTACGGCGCGACCCACGCCTCGGCGGCGAGATCGGCGAGCGGGACGGGACCTGCAGCGGCGGCCAACGGGTGTGCGGCGGGAAGCACTACCCCCATCGGTTCGGTGATCAGCACCTCGGAGTCCAGTTCCGGACGTTCCGCGCGCGGCAGGTACGGGTGCTCGTCGGTGAGCGCAACGTCGATCTCCTGCGACGCGAGCCGGTCCAGGATTCCGTCGTCCTCCTCATCGCGGACGTCGATCCGCAGCTCCGGATACGCGGCGGCCAGGCCCGGCAGCGACGGCACGACGACGTTCAGCAGCGCAGTCTGGAATCCGACGACGCGGACCGTCCCGGCGACCCGTCCGCTCGCGGCCAGCGCCGCCTCCTCCGCGCGTTCGGCCTCGGCGAGCAGCGTCCGCGCCCGCTCGGCCAGCACCTCGCCCGCGTCGGTGAGCCGCAGCCGGCGGCCGACCCGCTCGACCAGCGGCACCCCGACCTCGCGCTGGAGCTGGGCGAGCTGCTGCGACACAGCCGACGGGCTGTACCCGAGCGCGTCGGCGACCGCGCCCGCAGTCCCCCGCAGCTTCAGTTCGCGCAGCACCCGCAGCCGTCCGAGGTCGAGCATCGTGAAGGATTCCTTACATGAACAGTGCAGCGATCGTCGCTGGACCTGAACGATGCGGCGATACAGACTTGTAACAAGTCCCGCGGGAACGTCCCCCGGACCCTTGGCCAGGGTCCAGCACCCCAGAACCGGACGGTCCCATCATGTTCACCATTCTCGCCCTCTTCTTGACGATCGCGGCGTTCGGTGCGCTCGCGTACTTCTTCGGCGCGGACTCGCGCGACGGCCGCGACTGGTCCACGAGCGAACGCGACCAACCATCGGAAGAACCCGAAGAGATCAGAACGACCGGTAGTCGCGGACCGCAAGTCGCGGACCGCGCCGCGGCGGACCCGCGCCGGACAGTTCGAGCAGCCTAGTGACGCGGTGCCGGTGGCCGGCGTAGGGCGCGAGCAGTTCGAGCATGCCCGCGTCGTCCACCTTGCGCCCGGTGAGCGCCCAGCCGACCAGGCCGGGCAGGTGGTAGTCGCCGACCGACACCGCGTCGGCGTCGCCCACGGCGCGCTGGCGCACCTCGGCTGCCGTCCACACGCCGACGCCCGGCAGGGACCGCAGCCGGGCCTCGGCCGGATCCTCCTCCAGCCGCGCCGCGACCCGCGCCGCGCGCACGATCGTCCGCGCCCGGACGGCTTCGGCGCCCGACCGGTGCCACTCCCAGGACGGGATCCGCGCCCACACGTCCGGCGGCGGGGGCACGCGCAGCGCCGGGGCGCCCGGCGCGGGCGTGCCGAAGCGGCGCAGCAGGTAGCGCCAGGCCCGGAACGCCTCCACGCCCAGCACCTTCTGCTCCAGGACAGCCGGGACGAACGCCTCGAAGACCCGGTTCGTCCGTCCGACCCGTAGGCCGGGGACGCGCGTCGCGATGTCGCGCAGCACGGGATGGACGGGGTCGAAGCCGTCTGTCGAGTCCCGCGCGCCGAGCAGATCTGGGACGTTCTCCAGCAGCCAGGCCGCGCCCGGCCCCCACGCCGTCGCCCGCACCGTCGCGCCCGTCTGGACGATCCGCAGCGTGCCGGGGCCGTCGGGCGTGAAGGACGCGCGCCAGATCCCGCCCGCCCCGTCCACCCGGAACGCCGGATCGCCGTGGCCGCGCCGGTGCGGGGCCAGCACCCGGCCCACGTCCAGCGGCCAGGGCGGCGCCCACTCGCGTTCGCTCCCGGTCACCGGCACAGGTTACGCGGAACTGACGAATCGTCCGCGATCCTGGGGGCACGGGAACGATCGGAGGCCGGACATGCGCGTCCTGGTGGTGGAGGACGAACGGCTGCTCGCCGATGCGATCGCGGAGTGGCTGCGGCGCGAGGCGCTGGCAGTGGACGTCGCGCTCGACGGCGATCGCGCGCTGGAACGGCTCGCGGTGGACGACTACGACGTCGTCGTGCTGGACCGGGACCTGCCCGTCGTCCATGGCGACGACGTCTGCCGGTCCATCGTCGCGTCCGGGGCGCGGACGCGGGTTCTGATGCTGACGGCGGCGTCGGCCGTCCGGGACCGCGTGGCCGGGCTCGGGATCGGCGCCGACGATTACCTGTCCAAGCCGTTCGCGTTCGCGGAACTGTCGGCCCGCGTCCACGCCCTGATGCGCCGCGCGGTGCCCGCAGCGCCGCCGGTCCTGCGGCGCGACGGGCTGACCGTGGACGTCGCGCGCCGTGAGGTCAGCCGGGACGGCCGGATCGTCCCGCTCGGGAACCGGGAGTTCGCGGTGCTGGCCGAGCTGCTGCGCGCGGACGGCGCCGTCGTCTCCGCCGAGGACCTGCTGGAACGGGTGTGGGACGAGAACATCGACCCGTTCACCAACATCGTCCGGATGACGGTGATGAAGCTGCGCCGCAAGCTCGGCGACCCGCCCCTCGTGGTGACCGTCCCGGGGGCGGGCTACCGGATCTAGGCGGCGAGCGCGACGGTCGGGGAGACGCGGGACGCGCGCGCCGCCGGGTAGAGGCCCGCGACCGTCCCGACCAGCAGCGTCGCGGCGAGCGCGCCGGCGGGCACCCACCATGGCAGCGCGACCGGGACGTCCCGCGCGAACGCGTACCCGGCGGTGACCAGCGCGCCGAGCCCCGCGCCCGCGACGCCGCCGAGCGACGACAGCAGCAGCGACTCGGTGAGGAACTGCGTCCTGATCTGCCCGCGCGTGGCGCCGAGCGACCGGCGCAGCCCGATCTCGCGGCGCCGCTCCAGCACCGAGATCACCATCGTGTTGGCGACGCCGATGCCGCCGACGAGCAGCGCGACGACGCCGAGGCCGAGCAGGGTCCCGGTGAACGCCTTGTCGGCTGCGGCGCGGGCGGCGAGCGCGTCGGACGGACGGCTCACGTCCACCTGCTCCGGGTGCTCGGGGTCGATCGTGCCCGCGAGGACGGCCCGGACGGCTTCCACGGTCTCCGGTGTGGACCGCTCGTAGATCGTGGTGGGCGCGCCGTCGAAGCCGAGTCGGTCGCGGGCGGTCTGCCAGCCGACCAGCGCGGACCGCTCGATGTCGGGCGCGAGCGGCGCGGGGCCGAGGATCCCGGTGACGGTGTACCAGCGGTCGTCGATCCACACGGGTGTCCCGGCCTCCTGCACGCCGAGCCGGTCGGCGGCGACGGAGCCGAGCACCACGGCCGGGTAGCGGGCCGTGGCGGCGTTGAGCCAGGTGCCACTGACGACCGTCACGTCCAGTGTGCGCAGCAGGTCGGGGGTCGCGGCGCTGACGCCGACGCCGCCGGTCTCGGTCGCGGGGATCTTGTCTGTGCGGCGGATCGAAGCGTCGGTGGCGCCGACCGCGCCGACCGTCTTCACCCCGTTCACGGAACGCGTCATCTCGACCGAGCGTTCCGGGAGCGACACCTTGCCGCCGAGGAGACTGTTCCCCGGCGACGCGGTGAGCAGATTGGTGCCGAGCCTGTCCAGTTCGGCGAGCAGGTCCGCCCGGTTGGACGACGAGATCCCGAGCACCGCCACCATCGTCGCGATCCCGATCGCGATGCCGAGCGCGGACAGCACGGCCCGCAGCGGCCGGGTCCGCAGGCCGGTCGCGCCGACGCGCAGCGTGTCGCGCGTGCTCAGCCGCGCGGGCGTGTACGTCGTCATGGCGTGCCTCCGCCGACCTCGCCGTCACGGACACCGATGCGGCGCGGGACGCTCGCCGCGACCTCGGTGTCATGCGTGATGATCACGACGGTCGTCCCGGCGGCGTTCAGCTCCGTGAGCAGCGCCAGCACGCCGTTCCCCGACGCGGTGTCGAGGTTGCCGGTCGGCTCGTCGGCCAGCAGCAGGCGCGGGTCGCCGACCACCGCGCGCGCGACCGCCACCCGCTGCCGCTCCCCACCCGACAGCTCGTGCGGACGGTGCTTCAGCCGGTGCCCGAGCCCGACCCGCTCCAGCGCGGCGGCGGCCCGGCGGCGGCGCGTCCGCAGGTCCACGCCCGTGTAGAGCAGGCCGTCGGCGACGTTGTCGACGCAGCTCACGCCGTCGGACAGATGGAACTGCTGGAACACGAACCCGATGAGCCGCGCCCGCAGCGCCGACAGTTCCCGGTCGCCGAGCGCGTTCACGTCCTGCCCGGCGACGCGGACGGTCCCGGTCGTCGGACGGTCCAGCGTCCCGACCAGGTTCAGCAGCGTCGACTTCCCCGACCCCGACGGCCCCACGATCGCGACCAGCTCACCCTCGGCGATCTCCAGTGACACGGCGCGCAGCGCGGCGACGCCGCCGGGGTACTCCTTGCCGACGCCGGTCAGCTCCACGATCGGTGTCATCGCGCGGGCACCCCGACCTTCGTCCCGGCGGCCAGGCCCGCGCCGCGCACCTCTACGCGCGTGTCGCCGTACAGTCCGGTCTCGACGGGGACGAGCCGGACCGTCCCACCGGACACGACCTGCACCGCGTATCCGCCCTCGCGCCGCGCGACCAACGCCTCCAGCGGCACCGACAGCACGTCCCGGTGCCGCTCGCTCTCCAGCTCGACGCTCACCGGGGCCTGGTCGAGGCGGCCCGCGTCCTTCGGGCGGTCCAGGACGACGTCCACCTCGATCGTCGCCTTCGTGCCGCTCGTCTGGCCGTTCGCCGGCGCGGGCGCGGTGGCGACCGTGCCGACCGCGCTGATCCGGCCCGGGACCGTCCTGCTCCCGGGGAGTTCGACGCTCACCTTCGCGCCCTTGCGGGCCATCCTCTGGTCGGCGGCGTCCAGGTCGATCCGGACGAGCCGGTCCGTGCCCGTCGTCGTCAGCACCGGCTGGCCGTCGCCGAGCCGCCCGCCGACCGGGACGGGCAGGGCCGTGACCCGCGCCGCGCCCCGCGCGAACGCGATCTGCGACCCGTCGATCTGGCCGGTCTCGGGGAGGTCCCGGTCGTCCTGCCAGCGCTCGACCGCGTCGGCGGTGTCGGCGGTGAAGTGGTCGTCCACGGTGAATCCGCCGTAGCCGAGGGCCTTGAGGTTGGTTTCGAGCTGGCGGACGTCCCGGCCGTCCGCGACGCCCGCGTACAGCGGCCGGTAGATCGGTTCCGTGCCGTACATCAGCGTGACGGGCTTGCCGTTGAGGTCGTAGAGCGTGCGCCCGCGCCGGACGGTCGCGCCTTCGGCGGGCAGCCAGGTGATCTTCCCGGACGCCCCGGCCGTCAACTTCACCTCGTCGCCGTAGCCGAGCGTGCCGTCCACGGTCTCGGTGTCGACCAGGTCGCCGCGCTCGACGGTCGCCGTGTCCTTCGGGAGTCGTGTCGGCTTCGTGTCGTCGTTCCCGCCTCCGGCCAGCGACGCGGCCGTCAGCGCGCCCGCCGCGAGGACCGCCGCCACGGCTCCGCCCGCGACGGCGATCCCCCGCCTCATCGGCCGCCTCCGCGCAGCGCGTCCAGCGTGCTCTTGCACTTGTCGGCCGCCGCCTTGAAGCGCGGCGAGTCGCGGTCGACGGACCCGAAGTCTGGCTGGCCGTTCTTCGGATCGGGCAAGTCCACGCCGTTGGCGCGCATGCAGCGGGCGAACTTCAGCAGCGCGTCCTGCGCCTCGGGGCTCTTGAGCCTGTCCAGGACGCCCGCCGGCAGCTTGTCCTGGCACTGCGTCAGCGCCTTGGTGTCGCGCAGCTTCGTCCGGTCTGCCTCCGACATCCAGTTCCCGAGGTTCTGGCCCGGCTTGGGATCCGGAACGTCCATACCGTGCTGCCGAAGGCACTGCGCGAACGCCACGAACTGGTCGTTCCCGGACGGCGTGGACCCGCCGCCAGCCTTGTCGTCCGAGCCGCCGCACGCCGTCAGCGAAAGCGCCGCCGCGACCGTCACGACCAAAACTCTCCCCATCATCGTGATCTCCTCCGTGTCGGTGGACCGGAGTAGATCGGCCGCGCGGTAACCACGGCGTAACCCGGACGTTTACGCCCAGGTGACGGACGGGACGCCACGCTGGGCGCCATGCGTTTCACGACCCGGGCCAAGACCGCCCTGCTGCGGCACTGGACGATGCGGGCCAAGCTCACCGCCCTGTACGCGGGGACGTTCCTGCTCGCGGGCGGCCTCCTGCTCGGCGTGACCTACGTGCTCGTCCAGCAGCGCCTGGAGCGGCAGTCGGGCGTCTCGGAGCGGGAGCGCGCCGCGCTGCTGAAGAACCCGATGTTCCAGCGGGCCACCGCCGCGAAGCTGACCATGCCGGACGGCCGCCGGGTCACGCTCGGCGACATCGCCGCGACCCTCCAGGCCGAGCAGGAGCGCTACCGCCGCGAGACCATGACGTCCCTGCTCACCCAGGGCGGCGTGGCGCTCGCCGGGACGGGCCTGATCGGAACGATGTTCGGCTGGCTGCTCGCCGGACGCGGGCTGCGGCCCGTCCACCGCATCACCGAGACCGCCCGCCGGATCGCGGCGGGCGCGGACCGGGGGCTGCACGAGCGCATCGGCCTGTCCGGGCCGCCGGACGAGATCAAGAAGCTCGCCGACACGTTCGACCTCATGCTCGACCGCCTGGACCGGTCCTTCGACGGGCAGCGCCGCTTCATCGCCGGCGCGTCCCATGAGATGCGCACCCCGCTCGCCGTCAACCGGGCGCTGATCGAGGTGGCCGTCACCCGGCCCGGCGTGTCCGCCGACGCCCGCGAGCTGGGCACGACGCTGCTGGAGATCAACACGCGGCACGAACGGCTCATCGACGGCCTCCTCGTCCTCGCCGACGCGCGCAACGAGCCCGCCGAGCCCTCCCCGGTCGACCTCGCCGAGCTGACCGGCGGCGTCCTCGCCGACGCCACCGACGACGCCGCGCGGCACGACGTCGAGGTCCAGCCCGGCGACCTGCGCGCGGCGCCCGTCTCCGGCGACCCTTACCTGCTCGAACGGCTCGTGCAGAACCTCGCGGAGAACGCCGTCCGGCACAACCGGCCCGGCGGGACGATCACCGCCCGCACCGCGACCGACGGCGACCGCGCCGTCCTGGAGATCTCCAACACCGGCCCGGTCGTCCACGGCCACCAGACCGAGGCGCTGTTCCAGCCGTTCCGGCGGCTCGGCGACCGGCGGACGGGCGGGGACCGGGGGTTCGGGCTCGGGCTGTCGATCGTCCGGGCCATCGCCGGATCGCACGGCGGGACGGCCACCGCGACACCGCGCGCCGGCGGCGGACTCACCGTGACCGTGACGCTGCCCGCGCGGCCGCCCGAGGCCAGCTAGGCGTCGGTGGAGAACCGGACGGCCGTCGCCGGAAGCTCGATCCCCGGCCACAGGCGCAGCCCGTCGCGCAGCTCGTTGCCCGGACCGACGACCGCCGCGTCGCCGAGGATCACGCCGTCCAGCGTCGCGCCCGGACCGACGCGCGCGCCCCGGCTCAGCACCGAGTCGCGGACGGTCGCGCCCTCCGCCACGAACGCGTCGTCCAGCAGCACGCTGCCGATCACGGTCGCGCCCGCCTCGATCACCGCGCCGCGGCCGACCGTCGTGCCGCCGCGCACCACCGCGCCGCGCGCGACGACCGCCCGGTCCAGCACGAGCCGCTGGCCGGGGTCGCCGGGCATCGCCGGGGACGACAGCTTGCCGAGCACGAGGTCCCGCGAGCCCTGCACGAACGCTTCGGGCGTGCCGACGTCCAGCCAGTACGCCGACTCGACGTACCCCATCACGGTGGCGCCGGACGCGATCAGCGACGGGAACGTCTCCCGCTCCACCGACACGACCTCGCCCTCCTCGATCGTGTCGATCGCCGAGCGCCGGAACACGTAGCAGCCCGCGTTCACCTGGTTCGTCGCCGGGCGCGCGGTCTTCTCCAGGAACGCCGTCACCCGGCCGGACGCGTCCGTCGGGACGACCCCGAACCGGCGCGGGTCCTCCACCTCGGTCAGGTGCAGGGTGACGTCCGCTTCCGCCGCCGTGTGCAGCGCGGCCTGCGCCTTCACGTCATGGCCGGACAGGATGTCGCCGTTGAGGATGAGCACCGGGTCGTCCGGGCCGGACTCCAGCGCCGTGGAGGCGTTCCGGATCGCGCCGCCGGTGCCGAGCGGCTGCCGCTCGCTGACGTAGCACAGCTCGACGCCGTACGCGCTGGTGCCGAACGCGGCCTCGAACATCTCCGCGCGGTAGGACGTCGCGAACACGATCCGCGTCACGCCGAGCGCGCTCGCACGGGCGAGCTGGTGCGCCAGGAACGCCACCCCCGCCGTCGGCAGCAGCGGCTTCGGCGTCGAGATCGTCAGCGGGCGCAGCCGTGTGCCCCGCCCCCCGACCAACAGGATCGCTTCCACTGGGCTCCTCCTCGGCGCGCCGGGCACGACCCGGCCTCCCACGACGTCCGGGCGAGCCTACTGTGCGTACCCCGTCGAAGATCACCGGGAACTTCGTCAGCGTTTACGGGCCTGGAGGAGGACGATGCTGCCGCGCTCGTTCGGGGCGCCCCGGTCGCCGAGCGCGACCAGCGGGGCCAGCGGAGCGGCGGCGTTGAAGCCGACCTTCCCGCCGTAGGTGGACAGCGACAGGTACAGGCGCTCGGCGGCCGCCGTGCGGAACTGGTAGGAGTGCCGGACGAGATCGAGGCCGCGCTCGTCCAGCAGCTTCCCGAGCGACTCGTGGGTGTAGGTGTGCTGCACGTGGTACTTGGCCTTGTGCGCGTCGCGGAGCTTCGGCCAGGCGTCGGCGCGGCTCAGGACGTCCGCCGACATGAAGATCTGGCCGCCCGGCTTGAGGACGCGCGCCATCTCGTCCAGGCTCCTGCCGCCGTCGTCGAAGTGCTCGATCGCGCAGACCGACAGGATCGCGTCGAACGAGTCGTCGGCGAACGGCAGCCGCAGCGCGTCGCACTCGATCAGCGCGGGCGCGTGCGCGAGCGCTGCGCCGTAGACCATCTTCTTGCGCGCCAAGTCGATCGAGACGGCCTCCGCGCCCCGCCTGCGGGTGAGCCCGGCCCAGTAGCCGTCGCCGCCCGCGACGTCCAGGACGCGGCGTCCGCGCAGGTCGCGGCCCATCCAGTCGAGCAGCGTCCCGGCTTCGCGATACCGGCAGACATGCACCTGATGCCCCAGGAAGGCGACCACATCCGAGAGTTTCACCCGCGCCACCCTACCGGCGCCGTCCCCTAACCTTGGGCGGGTGAGATCCAAGGCCGCCGTCCTACGGGCGCTGCGCGTGCTCCTCGTGCTGCTCGCGCTCGCGTTCTGCGTGTACGGCGTCGCCTCGCGCTGGGACGACACCGTCCGCGCGTTCCGCGAGATGTCCTGGTACGCCCTGGCCGGCTCGCTCGCGTTCGGGCTCGCGGGGCTCGTCGCGTGGACGCTCGGCTGGCGCGCGTTCCTCACCGGCCTCGGCTCCCGCCTACCGCTGGCGGCCGCGTTCCGCATCTCGGCGATCTCCGGGCTCGGGAAGTACGTGCCCGGCATGGTGTGGGTCGTCGTCACGCAGGTCGAACTGTCGCGCGAGCACCGCGTCCCGCGTGCTCGCAGCTTCAGCGCGTCCGTCCTGGCGGTCGCGACGTCCACCGCGTGCGGGCTCGCCGTCGCCGCCGCCACGCTGCCGTTCACGTCGGCGACGGCGCGCCGCGACTACTGGTGGATGCTCCTGTTCGCGCCCGTCCTGCTCGCCGCGCTTCACCCGCGCATCGTGACGTGGGCGCTGAACACGGCCTTGCGGCTCGCCCGGCAGCCGCCGCTGGAGCACGCGGTGGGCTTCCCTGCGATGGCCCGCGCTGTCGGCTGGACGCTGCTCGGCTGGCTGCTGTTCGGCGGGCACCTGTGGCTGCTGTGCCTGGCCGTCGGCGGGGACGGGCCGCGCCTGGCGTTCCTTACGACGGGCGGCTACGCGCTGGCGTTCGTCGCGGGGCTGCTGGTGTTCCTCGCACCTGGCGGCCTCGGCGCACGCGAGGCGGTCATGACGGCGGTGCTGGCTCCGGTGCTCCCGGCGGGCGCGCCGCTCGTCGTGGCGATCACGTCCCGGGTGGTGCTGACGCTGGCCGACCTGCTCTACGCGGGCGCGTGCGCCTTGGCCGCCCGCCGCCCTGCGGCGACGCCTGCCGAACCCGAACGCGAGCTGGTCCCCCCGGCCAAAGACTGAGCCCGCTGCTTTCCGGCCTGGGGCAGGAGCGGCCGTCGGGCTCTTCCCGCGCGAGCGAACGCGGTGGGTCGAGTGGGTCAGGGCGTGGTGAGGGCTTCGACGTAGGCGTTCCAGAGAGGGCCGTCGTCCAGGCGTTCGATGCCCGCGCGCAGGCGTTCCGGCTCTCCGGGAGCGTAGAAGCGCGTGAGGGCGGCGGTGAGGGACGGGACGTCGTCGGGCTCGCAGAGCAGGCCGTCCACGCCGTCGCGGACCTGGCCGGGAAAGCCGCCGACGCGGGTCGCGATCACCGGGACGCCGTGTTCGTGCGCCATCCAGACGTTCTGCGACGCGGTGGCCGTCCGGTACGGCAGGACGAGCGCGTCGGCGGCGTCGAACAGTTCCGGGACCTGCGCGGCCGGGACGTAGCCGGGGCGCAGCTCGACGCGGCCGTCCAGGCCGAGGTCGCCGATGAGCGCGCGGGTCTCGTCCAGACCGCCCCAGAACTCGCCCGCGACGGTCAAGGCGACGTCGGCGGGCCCGGCCGCCAGCGCGCGCAGCAGGACGTCCAGGCCCTTGTAAGGCCGCACCATGCCGAAGAACAGCAGCCGACGCCGCACCCCGCCGTCCCGGACGCCCTTCGCGGCGGCGGGCAGGTGGGGGGGCATCTCGGCGACGGTCACCGGACGGCCGGTCAGCGTCCGCGCCAGAGCGGCCTGTTCGCCGGAGTGGACGAGCACGCCGCCCACCCGGCGCAACAGCGCCCGCATCAGCGGACGGTCGTAGGGCCGGCGTTCGTGCGGCAGGACGTTGTGGCACAGCGCGACCGTCCGCGCGCGGCGCCCGAGACCGGCGAGGATCCCCAGGTAGGACGGCACCTGCACCGGGCTGAGCACCGCGAGGACCACGAGGTCGGCCGAGCGCAGGGAGCGTCCGGTGCGCCACCAACCGTCCGGGCGCCGCCAGTCCAGCGCACGGCGCGTCGCGGGGAACGGCTCGCCCTCGGGGTCGTCGATCGTCTGCTGCCCGGGGTACAGGAACGCCGGGTACTGCGCCCGCCACGACTCTACGGCGACGTCGTGCCCGGCCGCCGCGAGCCGGTGCGCCAGCTCGGTCGTGTGGTGCGCGCCGCCGCCCTTGTACGGGAACGCCGGACCGACGATCGCGATCCGCACTAGACGTCGCCGCGTGATCGGACGATCAGGTCCGCGAGCAGCGCCAGCGACGCGATGATCAATCCCGTCACGAAGATCATGATGGTGTTGTTGGCGAAATAGCCGAAGTGGACCACCATGTCGAACACGCCCTTGCCGAGCCCGATGACCAGCAGCCACAGCGCCAGCGGCATCAGGACCTTGAGCGGGTTGAAGTACATGACCATCCGCAGGACCTGCAGGATGTAGCGGTAGGCGTCCTTGGTGAAGTGGAACTTGGACGTCCCCGCCCGCTTGGCGTAGTCGATCGGCAGGTACTGCACCGGGTGCTGGTTCGACAGGAACGCGATCGTGATCGTCGTGACGCAGGAGAACCCGGGCGGCAGCAGCCGCAGGTACGGCAGCGCGACCGACTTGCGGAACGCCCGCAGGCCCGAGTTCAGGTCCGGGATCTTGGTGTTGGTCAGGCGCTCGGCCGTCTTGCGGATGAACCACTTGGCGGGCACCCGCAGAAGCTTGTGCGTGCCCTCCTCGGTGCGGCGCCACCCGACGACCTGGTCCACCGACGGGTCGGTGTCGAGGACGTCGACCAGCTCGGGGATCCGCTCGTTCGGGTAGGTCATGTCCGCGTCGGTCCACACGACGATCTCGCCGCGCGCCTGCTGGCTGCCGATCCGGCGGACGGTCCCGGAGCCGCTGTTGTGCTGGAACGCCACGACGCGCATGTGCGGGAACCGGGGGGCGGCCTCGCGCAGTTTGGCGAGGGTGTCGTCGGTGGACCGGTCGTCCACCGCGAGCAGCTCGTAGGACTTGCCGCTGGCGTCCATCGCCGCGCAGATCCGCTCGACCTCCGCGATCACGTGGTCCTGCTCGTTGTAGCAGGGCAGGACGATCGTGACATGGACGCCGGCGGCGGGGGCGACGGGCTCCGTCCGGTCCTCCGGCAGGGTCCCCGGGGCGGCCCCGGCCTCGGGAGCGGGCACGGACACGGGAACGGCCTCGGTGGCGGATTCGGTGCTCACGCAGCGCGAGGATACCGGTCCCGCGCTCACGGGGGTGACGGGACGGCGATCCAGACGTCCGCCGACATCCCCCACGTACCGGTCGGCGCCGTGGTCAGCGCGCGCTGGTCCTGCCGGGTGCGCAGCCGCATGATCTGCGCGGGCTGCCCGTACGGCTCGACCTTCGCCGGGGAGCCGCCGACGATGACGGGGCGCCGTCCGGCCTTGTAGATCGCCTTGATGATGGCCCGGACGGTGTCCTGTTTGGCGAGGTCGTCCACGCGCGCGGCGGGCAGCCCGCACATGCCCCGGGCGACCTGAAGGAACCGGTCGGACGCCGCGCGGTCCACGAACAGCAGGGACCGGCCCGCGCCCCCGAACCCGTCGCACATCTTCCGGACGGCCGCGATCTCGTGCTGCTCGGTGCGCTGCGCCATGACCCCCGCCGACGACAGCGGGATCGGGACGAGCAGCAGCAGCCCCGCCGCGACGGCCGTGGCGCACACCGCGCGGGGGCCGAAGCCCGTCCGGCGCATCCGGCGCAGCGCGTACGCGGTCGCCCACAGCGCCAGCAGGATCACACCGGGGACGACGACGGGCAGCAGCCGCCGCGCCGCGAACGGGTGGTCGGGGGTGATCGCGGGACGGTAGAGGGTCGTGACGGTCGTCCAGCCGATGACGGCGAGCAGCGGGAGCAGGCGGCGCGCCTTCCCGCGCAGCATCTTCCGGACGATCAGCGCCGCCCCGAACGACGCGAGCAGCACCGCCGGGATGCCGACGTACCAGGTCACCCAGTACAGGGACAGCTCCGAGTACTGCCGGGTGCCGTCGACCGGAAGGTGGTCGAGCTGCTGGATCTGGGCGATGAACTCGGAGTTCAGCCGGTCGTCGAGGTTCGTCGGGACGCGCCGGACCGTCTGGTAGAGCGGACGCAGCGCGAACGCCGTCATGACGAGCAGTGTCAGCACCGCGGCGGCGGACGGGACGGGCCCGCGCGCGACCGCGTCCGCCAGCCCGCGCAGCCGCCGCCCGGTGGCCGGGACGCGCAGCAGCACGACCGTCAGGGCCGTCAGGACGATTAGCGCCCCCGTCATCGCCAGCAGCGGGTTGAGCGAGGCGTGCAGGTACTTGAGATACGGACGGGAGAGAACGAAGCCCTCCGTCAGCCCCGCTCCGGCGCCCACGGCGAGCCCGAGCGCCAGCGGCGCGCCCACCCGCGTCCAGCGGCGGCCGAGGCCGAGCAGCACCCCGGCGATCAGGACGAGCGGGAACAGGTCGCGCAGCGCGTCGATGCGGCACAGCACGATCAGCCCGAAGGCGAGCCCCGCAAGCCCGGCGCGGACGCGCGGACGGGAGCGGGACGCGTCGTCCAGCAGCGCCAGGCCGCCGAGCATGAGCACCAGCGCGGGCAGTTCGCTGTAGGTGGAGCGCGAGCCCCAGGCCATCGGGGTCGTCAGCGCGAGCATCAGCGCGCCGAGCGGGGCGAAGCGGGGGCCGACGAACCGGGCGACGACGCCGCCGAACGCCAGCACGCAGCCCGCGCCGATCAGCGGGGCCATGAGCGTCATGCCGTGCCACCCGCCGAGCCAGCCGCCGAACGTCAGCAGCAGCGGCAGGCCCGCCATGAACTGCGGGACGACCGAATCCCCGTCCTCGTAGAACGCCGGGCTGTCGTAGTGCAGCGCCGGGTCGCCGCCCGCGAACGCCCAGTGCATCTGCGGGATCGGCAGCGAGCCGTGGTCGGTCAGCCAGACGGCGAACTGGAAGTAGGACGCCGCGTCCCGCCGGACGATGATCTGCTCGGAGCACATCACCGCCTGGACCGCGAAGAAGGCGAGTGCGACCCCGACGACACCGAGGACTGACCACCAGGGCACGGGCACGGGGTCGTCGGCGTCCGTGCGGCGCAGGCCGAGCCAGAGGAACACGCCCGCGACGGGCACGAACAGGACGAGCGCCGGGCCGGGCCGCAGCACCCCGGCAAACAGCAGCGGGAGCGTGACCGTCAGCCACGCGACGACGAGCAGCGCGGGGATCACCGTGAGCCGTGCGAGCAGCCGCGCCGCGATCACTCTGGACCTCCGCGAACGTCCACCCGGCCGCGGGCGGCGGAGCCGCCGCGGGCGCCGCGCCCTCCCCGGGCACGGGCGGTCGCGATCGTAGTCAGGGCCGATGACCTGCCGCAACCGCCGAGGATCATGGGCGGAGCGGCGTTCTGCCTCTACGCTCGCCCCATGACCGACGAGCCTGGACCGGCGGCGCGCACCCCCGCCGAGCTGCTGCGGCGGCGGGTGGCCGACGACCCGGCGCGCCCGCTGGTGACCTTCTACGACGACGCCACGGGCGAGCGGGTCGAGTTGTCGGCCCGCACGTTCGACAACTGGGTCGCCAAGACGGCGAACCTGCTCGTGGACGAGTTCGGCGCCGGCCCGGGGGGCGTGGAGCACGCGGTGCTCGTTCTGCCGGAGCACTGGCAGTCGGCGGTGTGGCTGATGGCCTGCTGGTCGGCCGGGGTGGCGGTGCGGGTCGTGGATCCGGCCGATCCGCTCGCGGACGTGGAGCCGCCCGACGCGCCCTACCTGCTCGCGGTGGCCGAGGAGGCGCTCGCGGACGTCCTGGACGGCTCCCCGCTCGGCGCGGACGCCGACGAGATCGTCGGGCTGTCCCTGCACGCGCTCGGCGGGCCGCTGTCGGCCGCGCCGCCCGGCGTCACCGACTACGCAGTGGAAGTGCGCGCACACGGAGACCGATTCAGGCCACCGGCGGGCGCCGGACCGGATACACTCGCCCTAAGTGTGACAAAGGACACACTCACGGCGGATGAACTGGTCGGCGCAGCAGCCCGTTTCGCCGCGAAATGGGCGCTGGACTCGCAGGACCGGCTGTTCGTTGCCATGTCCTTCGCCACACTCGACGGTCTTCTGGCGAGCCTCCTTGCCCCGCTAGTCTCAGGAGCTTCCGTCATAATCCAACGAAACTTTGACAAAACGCTTCTCGATCGCCGGCTGACCCTCGAACATGTGACCGCGGTCGTCGGGGCGCCCGGAGGCAATGACGCAACCGGGTCCGTCCGCCGGCTCACCTGACCTACGCTCGATCGTCCGATCCCCGCCCGTCCCACCGGAGCCGATGAACAGCAACCCGATGTACATGGAGTACGTCGACGACGCCGATCCCCAGCCGGCGCGTCGGCGTGGCTGGCGCATCCTCGGCTGGGTGTCGATCGGCCTGTCGGCGGTCACCGTCATAGGCGCTCTCACCGGCTACGGGCTCTACCGGAACGCGCTCGGCAACATCGCCCGCGAGGACATCAACGCGAGCGTCGGCCCGAACCGGCCGAAGAAGCTCAACAACGCGATGAACATCCTCGTCCTCGGGTCGGACACGCGGGCGGGCGCCAACGCCAAGTACGGGCGCGGGATGAAGAACGAACCACCGCGCTCGGACACGATGATCCTCATGCACCTGTCGCCGGGCGGGAAGTCGGCGATCGGCATCAGCTTCCCGCGCGACCTGCTCGTGCCCATCCCCGCCTGCAGGACGCACAGCGGCGGGATGAGCGCGCCGGCGAGCCGGGCGATGATCAACTCGTCGTTCACCACGGGCGGCGCGGCATGCACGATCAAGACGATCGAGTCGCTGACCGACATCAAGATCGACCACTTCGTGCAGCTCGACTTCACCGCCGTCAAGAACGTCACCAAGGCCGTGGGCGGGGTCGAGGTCTGCCTGACGCAGGACGTCAACGACCGGGACTCCAAGCTTCACCTCACCCGGGGCAAGCACGTCATCAGCGGCGACACCGCGCTGGCCTACGTCCGCAACCGGCACGGGCTCGGCGACGGCTCCGACACCCAGCGCATCAAGCGGCAGCAGAAGTTCATCGGCTCGCTCGCCAACAAGATCCTCAGCGCCGGGACGCTCAGCAACCCGTCAAAGCTGATCAAGCTCCTCAACGCGACGACCAAGAGCCTCGTCGTCGACAAGGAGCTGAACGACGGCGAGATGATGCAGCTCGCACAGAGCATGTCCGGGTTGTCGTCGGGCAAGCTGCGGTTCGTGACCGTCCCGTCCGGGCCTGACGCGGCGGATCCGAACCGCGTCGCACTGTCGTCCACCGCCGGGACGTTCTTCACGGCGATCCGGAACGACAAGGCCGTCCCCGCCCCGGCCAAGACGACGGCCGCGAAGATCCCGCCGAGCCAGGTCTCGGTGCGGGTCTACAACGGCAGCGGGATCGCGGGCCAGGCCAACCGGGTCGCGACCGACCTCAAGGCCAAGGGCTTCCAGGTCACGGTCGGCGGCAACGCTTCGTCCACGGCGAAGACCAAGGTCCTGTACGGTTCTGGAGCGGACCAGCAGGCGGCGACGCTCGCCGGCCAGATCCAGAACGCGCCGGGGCCCAAGGCGTACGCGTCGGCGGCGGCGGGTGTGGTGAACCTCGTCGTCGGACGCGACTGGGACGGCGTCAAGGGCGCCCAGGCGGGCATTCCCAAGCAACAGGGCGAGATCAAGGCCAGCGACAACATCTGCAAGGGGGCCTGACCCGCGGCGTGGCCCGGTGACGGGGCGGCGCGGCGGCGATGGCCGGACGCACCGACGAGGAGACCGGCTCCCCACCCCATGACGTACGAGACGAGGCCGACGGCCACCCCGCAGCCCAGGCGACCGTGGCCCGGCGACACGCCGGGCGACGCCACCGCGCCCGCCGGAGCCGACCCGGAGGCGCACGCGCCGCCCGGCCCGGCCGCGGCGGGGAACGGCGGCGCCGCCGCCCCACGTCCGCGTCGCAAGGAGCGGGACCCGTTCTTCGACAACGCGAAGTTCCTCGCGATCCTCCTCGTGGTGATGGGGCACTCGCTGGCCAACCTGCTCGACGTGCCGGTGGCCAAGGCGCTCTACATCTTCATCTACATGTTCCACATGCCGCTGTTCATCGTGATCACCGGCTACTTCTCGCGGAACTGGACGTTCGCGGGCGGCAAGGCGCGCAAGCTGATCACGAACGTCGGCGTCCCGTACGTCGTGTTCGAGACGGCGTACTCGCTGTACGACTGGCTCGTCGGACGGCACAACCTGGAGATCAGCCTCCTGGACCCGTACTTCCTGACGTGGTTCCTGTGCGCGCTGTTCTTCTGGCGGCTGTCCACGCCGGTGTGGCAGCAGATCCGCTGGCCGCTGGCCGTCGCGCTCGTGTTCTCGCTGCTGTCCTACATGAGCCACCTCGGCAGCACGTTCGACATCCACCGCGTGATCGGGCTGCTGCCGTTCTACGTCCTCGGCCTGATGCTGAAGCCCGACCATTTCGAGCTGCTGAAGAGGCCGCAGGCGCGGATCATCGGCGCGGTCACGATGCTCGGCGGGCTCGCCGCCGCGTGGGTCGCCAAGGACCACATGAACCATTCATGGGTCTACTGGAAGAATCCGAACGACTTTTTCGGCGTCGACAACGTCGCCGGGACGGCGATGCGGCTGGCCATGTTCGCGGCGGCCGTCGTTCTCGTCGCGGCGTTCCTTTCACTCGTCCCGAAACGGCGGACGTGGTTCACCGGGCTCGGCGCGACGACCCTCTACGCCTATCTGCTGCACGGCTTCGTCACGCGACTGCTGCAGTTCACCGGCTGGTGGGGCGAGCCGTGGATGCACACCGTCCCGGGGACGTTCGCGGTGCTCGCCGGGGCGCTGATCGTCGGGACGCTCCTGTGCTCCACCCCGGTCGTCCGGCTGATGAGCTGGGCACTGGAACCCAAGATGACCTGGGCGTTCACCGGCCTGCGCCGGCCCGCGCTGACCACGCGCACCGCGCGGCACGCCGCGCCCGCCGCGGACCGGGAGCCGGTCGGCTCGGGAGCGCCGCGGCCGTGACGGCCACCCCGGTCCATGTCGGACATCCACCGGACGGACGGGAACCTGGTCGTCAGTCCTCGATGGCCGCTTAGTCACAAGTCGGCGACAACGCCGAAGTCCGCTTCCGGACAACCGCTAGCATCGACAGTGTTCCGAGAACCCCCGTGCAGCAGGCAGTGGGCGCCGCATGCCGGAGTGCGTGAACGGATTTGAGGTTCGCGCGCTCCGCCTCCGGGGAGGCACCTCGGCACGAAGAAAGGACAGCTCCATATGGCGACATTCACGCTCGATGACGTTCGGCAACGAACGTATAAGGCGCGTGACGCGTGGTGGACGGTACTGCTGGTCGATCCGCTCGCCTCCCGGCTCGTCCGCTTCACCGCCAACCGCACCCGGATCACCCCGAACCAGCTCACGGTCGGCGCGCTGCTGCTCGGGCTCGGCGCGGGCGCGTGCTTCGCGGTCGCGACAGGGCCGTACCTGCTGATCGGCGCCCTGCTGTACCACCTGTCGTTCACGCTCGACTGCATGGACGGCAAGATCGCGCGGCTCAAGGGCACCGGGTCGATCTTCGGGGCGTGGCTCGACTACATCTTCGACCGCGTCCGCGTCCTCGCCTGCGCCTGCGCGCTGATGGGCGGCCAGTACGGCCGGACGGGCAACGTCGCGTACCTGTGGGCGGCGGTCGGGGTCGTGTTCCTCGACATGCTCCGCTACATGGACGCGCTGGAGATCTACAAGGTCCGCAACCAGATGCGCGGCAAGATGCGGGCGGCGCAGGAGGAGGCGGCCGAGCTGGAGCTGGCCGTCCGGCGGCGGCGCGGCGAGGAGGCCCCGGCGAGCACGCTGCAGGACGCCTTCCAGTCCGCCGCGCTCCAGCCCGACCCCGAGGCCGACATGGAGGAGCGGGTCGTCGGCGACAACCCGAACGCCGCCCTCCAGCAGGGCTTCAACAAGCGCTTCCCCTGGTACGCGCGCATCCGCAACGCGCTGCTGCGCGGCCGGATCCGCCCGCACCTGATCAGCGGCATCGAGTTCCAGATGGGCGTCTTCATCGTCGCCCCGCTGATCGCGGCGGCGCTTCCCGGCGCGATCATCCCCGTCTCGGCGGTGTCCGCGGTCGGCATGCTGACGTTCGAGCTGATCATCATCTACAAGTTCTGGCTGTCCACCAAGGACTACGGCCGGTCGATGGGCAAGCTGGAGCACCGCATCGCCGACGCCCGCGCCGAGCTTCCGCTGGACGAAGGCACCCCGGTGGCCAGCACGAGCTGACCCACCACCCCGAAGACGCCCGGCCCCTCCACGAGGGACCGGGCGTCTTCACGTTCACCGTCCGGCCTGCTCGGCGAGTTCGTCCGGCTTCGGTTCGGGTGCCTCAGCGGTGATGTGCTCGGCGGTGACGGGGCGGGGTGCCTGGAACAGGGCGAGGCCGAGGGCCAGGCAGGCGAACGGGACGGCGGGCAGGACGTAGCGGTGGTCGAAGTCGGCCGTCGCGGCGGGGACGACCAGGAGGGCCAGGCCCGTGCCCCACGGAAGCATCGGGACGCGGATCCAGTGGAGAAGGGCCGTGCGGTTGCGGCGGCGACCGGGGAGGCGCAGGCGGGTCAGGGGGACGGCCAGGCCGGCGAGGAATATGAGGCCGAGGAACGTTCCCGGCATGCGCACGTGCGCCTGGTAGGTCAGCATCCGGGCCGCCCACGGCTGGACGACGCGTGATTCCCCGCTGCCGTTCGGCGCGTACAGCTCGGCGGTGAGCATCCGGTCGTCCGTCCAGTTCTCGCCGCGCGGGAACTGGTAGGAGAGCTGTGTCCACGGCGTCGGGTAGAGCGGACGGCCCCAGGCGAAGCAGCGCATCGTGTCGCGGAAGACGACGTGGGCGTAGTCGCCGGGCTGGGCGAGGATGGCGCGGCGGGCGAACTCGCTCGCGAGCGCGTTGGCCTCCTTGTTCGTCACGCCGTCGGGGAACTGGTGGAACGGGGACGTGTCCGTCCACATCACCTGGTAGGCGGGCGCGATGCGCGGGTCGGTGAGGTGAGGGCACAGGACGGCGAGTCGCGCGTCCGGCTTGATCACCGAGCAGTCGGCGAAGGACGCGACCCGGCCGTAGAGGAAGATCCCGTTCGTCTCGGTCATCGCGAACGAGCCGTGGACGGACTGGAACCAGAACATGTAGCCGGCGACCGGCGCGGCGAACGCGGCCACGGCGGCGACCACCGGGCGCCAGCCCGCGCGGCGCAGCACGAGCGCGAGGACCATCAGGGCGATGAACGGGAGCCCGAGCGTCCGGGTGACGGCCGCACCGCCGAGCAGGAGGCCCGCGAGCAGGCCCGCCCACCACGGCGTCCGCCGCCGCCACAGGACGAGGACGAACGCGCTCATCAGCAGGAACGTGAAGCACGTCTCGGCGAAGAGCCCGTGTTCGAGCGAGACCTCGAACGTCGGCAGCAGGAACGGGACGGTCAGGGCGGCGGCGAGCAGGCCCGGCAGCCAGCGCCGCCACGAAAGCCGCCCGAAGCCGTCCGCCAAGGGGAACCGGCGCCGTCCCGCCCGCCACAGCAGCGCGTAGACCATCACGCCGGTGAGCAGCCCCAGCACGTGCTGGACGGCGACGACGAACGTCAGGTCGTGGACGGGCCGCAACAGCCACAGGAAAATCGAGTACCCGCTCGGCCGGATCGCGTTCGGATGCAGCGCGGCGCCGTCGTGCAGATAGTCGATCGAGTCGCCGAACCAGAGCGGGCCTGGATAGCCGAGGACGGCCACGACGCGGATCGCGGCGGCGGCCGCGAGCACGACCGCGAACGGCAGATGCGCGGCGGCGAGGCGCCCCGACGCGGCGGCGCACCGCAGGGCGCGCCCCCGAACCGCGCGCGCCGTGTCGGACCCGGGGAGAATGCGCGGCATCACCCCTGCGAGCCTACCCAGGCGGACGGCCGAAGGGGTCCGTCACAGCGAACGGCATGCGAGAACGTACTTCCCGGACACGGTTCGCCGGTCGAATCCCGCCAGACCGCCCGGCTTCAGCGGCGGCGACGTGTGCCACGCCAGCACGCACGCGACGTGGTAGCGCTCGGCGATGCGCTGCCGTTCCTGCGCGGTGGTGCGCTCGCGGAAGAACGCCTTGGCGTCGCGGGTCCGCTCATCCTCGTTCACGAACGGGTACGGCCAGCCGGGCTGCACACTGTAGGCGCCGCGCGCGTTCACGACCCGCCGCGCCCACGGCCGCGTGGTGATGACGACGCTGCCCGGCCGGATCAGCGGCACGAGCGCGTCGTAGGGGCTGTGCGAGTCGCGGACGTTCCACTTCTTCGCCACGGCCGCGTCCACATGGCCGAGCCGGACGAGCCCACCGACGTTCGCCACGACCCCGACCACGCAGAACAGCAGCGCCGCCAGCCCGTACCCGATCCGGACGGCCACCTTCCGCGACGCCGTGCCCAGCCGGATCGCGAGCGCGGCGTGCAGCGGCAGCAGCACGACGGGGATCACGCGTCCGAACCCGTAGTTCCCGAGCACGAGCACGCCCACGACCAGCACGAACACCGCTGTGAGGAACAGCGCCTGAAGTTCGCGGCCGAGCGCGCGCCGTCCAGCGAGAGCGAGCGCGGGCACGCAGACGGCGGCGAGGCCGTAACCGGGCAGCCCCCAGTCGCGCGTGATGTCCTCGATGAGCGGACGGTGGATGTCGGAGAACTCGCCCGACGCACCGAGCAGCGTCGTAATGTCCGACCACGGCCACAGCAGCACCGCGAGCCCCGCGACGACCGTTGCGAGCAGCAGCCAGCGCGCCGAGCGCCAGGTCGTCAGCGCGGCGCGGAGCCGGTGCGGACGGCACACCGCGAACGCCGCCAGCCCGATCATCGTGTTGACCGCCGTGAACGGGTGGACCAGCACGACAAGGAAGCCGAGGACTCCGATCAGCGCAGGCCGCCGCCATCCCGCCGGACGGTCCAGCCAGGTCAGCGCCGCGTCCCAGGTGAACAGCATCAGCGCGGTCGCGAGCGTGCTCGGGTAGCTGAGCGTCCACGACAGCGAGTACAGGTCGAGGAAGCCGCTCCAGTCGCGCGGCTCTGTCCCCCACAACAGGAGCCAGAACACCACGGTCAGGACGGCCGGGAACGCCCCCGCGCGACGGCCCACGAACCGCCAGACGCCCGCGAGCAGCAGCACGACGTTGACGACACCGGAGATCTCCAGCAGTGTCCGCGCGGCGACGCCGTGCCCGGCGAGTGCCAGGAACACCATGTACGGCGAGTAGTACGGGCTGCCGTCGGCCGCGCCGACCATCGGGTCGCGCGGATGCCACGGCTCCCGCTGCAGCGCCTCGATCGTCGCCAGGTGCAGCCGGAAGTCGCCCGCCCACTGGTGCCGGAGCGTCACCCCGACGGCCCAGAGCACCATCAGCCCGGCGAGCACGGCGTACGGGCCGCGCCACCACGGCACGGCCCGCACGTCCGGTTCGCCGGGTCCCGCCGGAGCCCGGTCCCGCGTGACCGTCCCCGTCCGACCCGTGGTTCGTTCCCCCG
Organism: Actinomadura rubteroloni; assembly: GCF_002911665.1. Taxonomy (NCBI): domain Bacteria; kingdom Bacillati; phylum Actinomycetota; class Actinomycetes; order Streptosporangiales; family Thermomonosporaceae; genus Actinomadura; species Actinomadura rubteroloni. Next base: position 1,504,606 of record NZ_MTBP01000001.1, on the reverse strand, counting down.
TCACGCCCGTCAGGCTATCCCCGTGTCATCGTCTCCCGGGCGGGGAGCGGCGCGGCCGGGGCGGACGGTCCCGCGGCGAGCAGTTCCGTCCACTGCCGGCAGACCTCGTCCAGGCCGTAGGCCGCGACGACCTGCTCGCGGGCGAACGCGCGGTCGGCCTCCCACGTCCCGCCGGCGACGGACGCGCTGATCGCCGCCGCCATCGACGGTGTGTCCGGATGGATCCAGCGCTCGTCGTAGATCGTGTCGGCGCCCGGCCAGTTCCGCACGACCGGCACCGCGCCCGACGCCATGCCCTCGGCGGGCGCGAGGTGGAAGCTCTCGTCGTCGCTGGTGGACAGGACGAACCCGATCCGCCGCAGCCACGCCGCCACGTCCCGGCCGTAGGAGTCGAACACGACCCCGCCCGACAGCAGCGGCGAGCGGCGGATCCGGCGGAACACCTTCTCGTAGTGGGCGCGCTCGTCCGGCTTGCGCCAGATCCACCAGTAGTCCCACGGGAGCTTGGACTTCACGAACAGCGTGAAGCGCGGGTCGTCGCGGCGCAGCTCCTCCACCACGTCCAGCGCGAGGTCGAGGCGCTTGCGGGACGGCGCGATGCCGATGACGCCGAGGTGGTGCTCGGCGCCGAGCAGCTTCGGCCGGTCGAGCTGGGTGTCGTCCACCCAGTTCGGGATGACGGTCACCTTCTCGGGCGGCCAGCCGGTGCGCGACAGCGTCAGGTCGCGGTAGTGCGGGCTGACGCAGATGACCTGGTCGACGGCGTCGATGTCGAGCTGGCCGGGCCAGTCCGCGTACAGCTCGAACCGGTGGAGCCGGACGACGAGCCGCTGCCCGGGCCGCTTGCGCTCGGCGTACCAGAGCGCGTTCGGGCCGCACCACTCGCAGATGATGACGTCCGCCCAGTCCAGCAGGGCTTCGCCGCGCTCGGCGTCGTGGGCCTTCAGCGCGGACCAGTGGTCGACCTGGATCTCCATGTCCGGCCGGGACTTGAAGTAGTCCATCAGCCGGGTGAAGAACTTCAGGTCGTGGCTGGCGACGCCGACGCGCAGCTTGCGTCCGGCGGGCGCGGCGCCGAGGACGGCCTCCGACGGCTCCGGGAACACCTGCCGGACGTAGGAGCGCAGCCGCGCGACGGCCGCGTCGAGCGTGTACTCGTCGGCGGCGGCGCGGCACCGGCGCGCGGCGAGCGCGTGGATCTGCGGGTCGGCGCGGACGGCGGCGAGTACCTCGACGACGTCGTCCTCGGTCGCGACGAACAGGGGGTAGTCCGCGCCGAACAGCCGCTCGTGCATCGGCGTCCGGTTGACGACGACCGGCACGCCGAGCAGGCCGCACTCCAGCAGCTTGGTGGACAACTCCAGGCCCGCGTCCAGCTCGGGGTGCCGCCAGGACAGGCCGATGTCGCAGCTCGCGGTGATCCGCATCGCCTCGGCGCGCGGGTGCCCGCCGTGCCGGACGACGCCGGGCGCGGACGCCAGCGCGTTCTCCATCCGGTCGGCGTAGGACGGGTCGTCCGGGTCGTCGTGGATCTTGTCGCCGACCATGTGGACCTCGGCCTCGACGCCGCGCTCGGCGAGCCGCGCGGGCAGCCGCGTCATCTCCAGCGTGTTCCAGCGCGGCGCGAACTTGCCGGTGTAGACGAGCCGCAGCGGCCGGTCGCCGATGGGGGCGCCGTCCTGGGCCGGGACGAGCCGGTCGGGCAGCACCGCGACGGGCGGGAACAGCACGCTCTTGCCCGCCGTCGCCGGGACGGCCGTCTCCAGGAAGCCGCGCAGTTCCTCGGTCTGGCACAGCAGCAGCCGGGACGCGTCGGCGATCCGGCCCAGCTCGGCGGCCTTGACGGGCGACATCTCCGGCGCGGACTGCGGGATGTCGGTGAGGTAGGTCCACAGCCGTCCGGCGAGCGGGCCAGCGGCGAGCTTGGCGGCGATGCGGTGGCCGCGCACGACGACGAGGTCGAACGGCGCGGCGGCATCGAGTTCGGCGAGGACCCCGGCGGCCCAGCGCGGCGGCATCGGGATCTTCGCCGGAATGCGGCCCTCGGCGTGCGGGCTGTGGATCGTCACGCCGGGCAGGGCGCGCAGCGGGTCGACGAGCCGTCCGGTGCGGATCGGCGCCTTGAGGACGAACGTCACCTCGCATCCGGCGCGGGCGAGCGCCTGCACCATGCCCTGTGCCCAGACGGCGGAACCGTCGATGAGGTTCAGATCGACGTCGCCGTAGACGAGGGCGCGTGGTCGCACGGGGTCTCCTCCCGATCGGGGTCGTAGGCGGCGAGCTGCTCGGGGCTCGTGAGGACGGCGTCCCAGTCGAGGACGGCCAGAGCGGGCGGAGGGTTCTCTCCGAACAAGACGATCGGGATGTTGCGGCCGCGGGCCGCGCGGCGCAGGTCGTGCAGCGCGCGGTCGCGGTCGAACTGGCCGGGCACGCCCAGGTAGGCCCAGGGGCCGCCGGGCGCGCCGGCGCCGGTGTCCACCAGGAGCACGTCCAGGTCGGCGTCGGCGAGGACGACCCGTCCGTCGTGCGGATACACCGGGACGATCCGGGAGTGTTCGGCGAGCACGGCGGCCGTGTCGGGGGCGAGGACGCCCGCGACGATCGGGCCGCGCACCGGACCGTGCAGCGGCCCGGCGACGAGCAGCCGGTCCTCGGCGCGGGCCGGCTCCTCGAACCGGGCGCCGCCGCTGCGCGTGCCGTTGCCGCTGCTCTGGACGGGCTCGTGCCGCTCCTTCCACAGCCGGAACAGCTCGCGGGGCAGCTTGGCGCCGCGCTTCTTCGGGGCGCGCGCCGCGTTCGCCACGATCCGCCCGAAGCGGTACGTCGTGGAGCCCTCCAGCGCGGCGAGCCGCCGCTCCAGTTCCGTCAGGCGCTGCTCGCGGTCGCGCAGGGCGGCGCGCAGCCGCGCCGCCCTGTGCCGTTCGCGGGCCGCGACGACGGCCGGGTCTTCGGGCGGTTCGGGCTGGTCAGCCACGGGTGAACTCCATGATCACGTCGGCGATGCGGGGGCCGGCCTGGCCGTCCCAGAGCGGCGGGGTGCGCAGCGGGCCCGTCGCGTCCGCCGGACGCCCGGCGGCGAGCGCCTTGCGGGCCTCGGGGACGAGTTCGGCCGGGGCGACGAGCCGGTTGGTGCCGTGCGAGATCGTGATCGGCCGCTCGGTGTTGGGCCGGACGGTCAGGCACGGGACGCCGAGGATCGTCGTCTCCTCCTGGAGGCCGCCGGAGTCGGTGACGACGGCGGCGGCGCCGCGCACGGCGGCGAGGAAGTCCAGGTAGCCGAGCGGCTCGCGGACGTGCAGCCGGGGGTGCCGGTCCAGCCCGGCGGCCAGCAGCGCGGCCCGGCCGCGCGGGTGGACGGGGATGACCACGTCGGCGAGGTCGGCGACGCCGTGCAGGTGGCCGACCAGTTCGGCGGCGGTGGCCGGGTCGTCCACGTTGGCGGGCCGGTGCATCGTCGCGAGGACGTAGCGCTCCGGCAGGTCGTACTCGGCGCGGGCGCGCTCGGTGTCGAACCGGTCCAGGTTCGCGAGCAGCGTGTCAATCATCGGGTTGCCGACGAGGTGGATCCGGTCCACCGGGACGCCCTCGTTGGCCAGGTGCCCGATCGCCTCCGGGCTCGTGACCAGGCAGAGGTCGGCGAGCTGGTCGGTGAGCCGCCGGTTGACCTCCTCGGGCATCGTCATGTCGAAGCTGCGCAGGCCCGCCTCGACGTGCGCGACCGGGATGTGGAGCTTGGCCGCCGCGAGCGCCGCCGCGACGGTCGAGTTGACGTCGCCGTACACGACGACCAGGCGCGGCGCGCGGGCGACGAACTGCTCCTCCAGCCCGACCAGCAGCGCCGCCGTCTGGGCCGCGTGCCCGCCGGAGCCGACGCCGAGGTTGACGTCCGGCTCGGGCAGCCCCAGCTCGGTGAAGAAGATCTCCGACATGCGCTCGTCGTAGTGCTGGCCGGTGTGGACGACGGCCTGCGCCGCGCCCCGCCCGTCCAGCGCCCGCACGACCGGGGCGGCCTTGACGAAATTGGGCCGCGCCCCGAGGACGTGCAGGACGGTTCCGCCGTCGCGTGCCCCACTACCGTTCTGAGCCATCAACCGTTCCTCGAAGTCGTCTGGAATTCCCCCGGTCATCGTAAGTGATGCCATCGGGCACTAGAGAATCCACCTAACGCGACGTGACGAGAACGTGAACAAGGGGGGAAATGAGGAGGCCGGTTGGCCTCCCCCGGATCGGGTGATCTAACGTCCAGAAGAGGACACCGGAAATATCGGGGGCGTCTGCGACCCCGAACACGCGAAGGGAGAGACCCGATGGATCTCGTGGTCGTCGGGCTCGGATACGTCGGTCTGCCGCTGGTGCGCGAGGCGAGCGCGGCGGGGCTGACGACGGGGGGCCTGGAGCGGAACGAGGCGGTCGCGGCGGGGTTGCGGGCGGGGCGGTCGCACGTCGACGACGTCAGCGAGGCCGACATCGCGGCGATGCTCGCGGCGGGATTCACGCCGACGACGGACGAATCGGTGCTCGACGGGGCGCGCACCATCGTGATCTGCGTGCCGACGCCGCTGTCTCCGGACGGCGGCCCGGACCTGTCGGCGGTGCGGGGCGCGGCGGAGACCGTCGCCGAGCACCTGTCGCCGGGCGCGCTGGTCGTGCTGGAGTCCACGACGTACCCGGGCACGACCGACGAGGTCGTCCGCCCGATCCTGGAGAAGTCCGGCCTTTCGGCGGGCACCGACTTCCACCTGGCGTTCTCGCCGGAGCGCATCGACCCGGGCAACGCGGTCTACGGCGTCCGCAACACCCCGAAGATCGTCGGGGGGCTCACGCCGGACTGCGCCGCCGCCGCGGCGGCCTTCTACGGCCGGTTCGTGGACACGGTCGTGCAGGCCAAGGGCACGCGCGAGGCCGAGATGGCCAAGCTGCTGGAGAACACGTACCGGCACGTCAACATCGCCCTGGTCAACGAGATGGCGGTGTTCTGCCACGAACTGGGCATCGACCTGTGGGACGCCATCGACTGCGCCGCCACCAAGCCGTTCGGATTCCAGGCATTCCGCCCTGGACCGGGTGTCGGCGGGCACTGCATCCCGATCGACCCGAACTACCTGTCGTACAAGGTCCGCTCGCTGGGCTACCCGTTCCGGTTCGTGGAGCTGGCGCAGGAGATCAACGACCGCATGCCGCGCTACGTCGCCGAACGCGCGCAGCACCTGCTCAACGACGAGGGACGCGCGATCAACGGCGCCCGGATCCTGCTGCTCGGCGTGACGTACAAGGCCGACATCGCCGACCAGCGCGAGTCCCCGGCCCGTCCGGTGGCGCGCCGGCTCGCCCGCCTGGGCGCCGACCTGGTCTTCCACGACCCCTACGTCACCGACTGGGAGGTCGACGGGGCGTCCGTGCCGCGCGTCGAGCTGGACGAGGGCCTGGCCACGGCCGACCTCGCGATCGTCATCGCCGACCACCGCGAGTACACGCCGGAACTCCTGGCCTCGGCGCGGCAGCTCTTCGACACGCGGGGCCGCACTCGCGGCCTTTCCGCGCCGACGGTGGAAATGTTGTGACCGCGATGTCTTCAAACGTCGTCCACCCGGCGGACACCCGCTCTTTGCGCTTTATTTCCGCGCGAACAGAAGAGTCCGCTCCAAGGGATGACGGAAACTTTTCCGGAGTGAGGCAATTGCGGGTCTGTGTTTGCACGGTCGTGCATCACCCCGAGGACGCCAGAATTCTTCACCGGCAGATCCGGGCGTTGCTCGACGCGGGCCATGAGGTCACCTACATCGCGCCGTTCCGCGCCTGCCACGTCACGCCGTGGCGGCAGATCAGCCCGGTGGACGTGCCGCGCGCGACGGGGCGCAAGCGGTTCGCCGCGGTGCGCGCGGCCCACCGCGCGCTCGCCGAGCACGCCGCCTACGCCGACGTGGTGCTGCTGCACGACCCGGAACTGCTCGTCGGGCTGCCGCGCTCGGTGCGCCGCCGGACGGTCGTCTGGGACGTCCACGAGGACCTGCCCGCCGCGCTCGCCGGCAAGGGCTGGGTGCCCGGGCCGCTCGTGCCGCTGCTGCGGCCCGCCGTCCGGCGCGTGGAGCTGCGCGCCGAGCGGCGGCACGAGCTCCTGCTCGCCGAGGAGGCGTACCAGGACCGGTTCCGCGAGCGGCACCCGCTCGTCCCGAACACGACGTACGTGCCGGAGGTGCCGCCCGCGCCGCCCGGCGAGGGACGCGTCGTCTACGTCGGGCAGCTCTCGGTCGCGCGCGGCGGGCTCGACATGATCGCCGCCGCCCGGCTGCTCGCGCCCGAGGGCGTCACGGTCGAGCTGATCGGCGCGGCCGACCCGGACGTGCGGCCCGCGCTGCGCGACGCCCAGCGCGCCGGGGTGCTGCGCTGGTACGGGTTCGTCCCGAACGACCGGGCGCTGCGGATCGCCGAGGGCGCCACGGCCGGGCTCGCCCTGCTGCACGACGGCCCGAACCACCGGCACTCGATGCCCACCAAGGTCATCGAGTACATGGCGCGCGGGCTGCCCGTCGTCACGACGCCGAACCCGGCCGCCGCCAAGCTCGTCGAGGAGGCCGGCGCGGGGTTCGTCGTGCCCTACGGCGACCCGGAGGCCGTCGCGGACGCCGTCCGCAAGCTCCACAACGACGCCGAACTGCGCGCCGACCTCGGCAAACGCGGCCACGAGACCGCGCTCGCCCGCTACCACTGGCCGATCCAGGCGGAGTCGTTCGTCGCGCACCTGGAGAGCTGGGCCGCGCGCACCGCGACGTCCGCCGCCCCGATCGTCCCCGAAACGCCCCAGCCCGGCACCCAGGCAGGCGCCATCTGACCCACCCGCGCCACGCCGGACGCCAGCGGCACGGCCCGCCCTCACGCCTGAGCGCGCTCGGCCGTCGCGGAAGGCGGAGCGGGGCCGACCTGCGCGCGGTCATGACCAGCCCACCAGCTACGCCGGGCAGACGGAGGGCAGCCTGACCTACGCGCGGTTACGACCAGCGCACCGGTTGCGGCGGGCAGACGGAGGGCGGCCTGACTTGCGCGCGGTCGCGACCAGCGCACCGGTTACAGCAGGCAGACGGAGGGCGGCCCTGACCTGCGCGCGGTCACGACCAGCGCACCGGTTACGGCGGGCAGACGGAAGGCGGCCTGGCCTGCGCGCGGTTGTGATCGACGCGTTCGGCCGTTTGGGGAGGCGGCGTGCGGGGGTCGCGCAGGGTGTCGCGGCGTTCGACGGACGTGCGGGTGCTGCTGGTGAGTGTGGTCAGCGTGTGCGGGGGTTGGTCAGGGCGGTTCCCGTGGTCGGGTGGGCGGACGGCTTCGGGGTGTCGAGGGCGCGTAGGCGGGCGGCCACCGCGCGGGCCAGGCGTACTGCCGCGCCTTGGGGGCGGGAGGCTTGGACGACGACGACCGTCCGGTCCACGCGGAGTGCGACCGTGCCCGTCATCGCGCCCAGTTCGTAAGCCTCGTCCGCGCCCACGTCGCCGCGTCGCCGGGCCTGTGCCTGCACGGACTGGAGCGCGTCCAGCAGACCGGACGCGGCGCCGCCGTCCGGCGCCACCCAGCGCACCGACACCACGAGCGGGCTCTCGCCCCAGCCACCGGCGGGCGCGTTGCGGCGCGGTTCGTCCGGCGTGTAGACGCACGAGATCGGCCGCGGCAGCTTCACCGCGCCGACCGCGACCCGTTTGCGCGCCGTCGTGTGCGCGGGCATCCGCGCCGCCGCCAGCTCGGCCTTGGTGAGCAGCGCGCACGCGTCCGGCCAGTCGCGCGGCGGGACGCCGCCCAGCTCCGGCGGGCCGGGACGGTCCGGACCGCCACGCAGCGCCACCAGCCGCGCCGCGCCCGTCGGCCGGGGCGCCGCCTCGGGCACCGCCGCGTACAGCAGGCCGCCCGCCGCAGCCAGCCAGGGCCGCGCGCCGTCCAGCGCCGGGTCCAGGACGAACGGCGCGGGCACCGACCGGACCGTCCCGTCACCGGGCGCCACCACGTCGATCCCGGCGGGCAGCAGCGCGTCGGCGAGCCGGGGCCGCAGCGCGTAGACCGTGCCGCCCGCCGCCGCGAGCGCCGCGTAGGCGGGCGCGGCCCGGTCCCACCGGACGCGCCCGGACCGCGTGTCGACCGCCGCGATCCGCGCGCGGCGGGCGCCGTCCTCGCCCGGATCCGGCTGGTAGGCGACGACGAGCGCGTCCCGTCCGGACGGTACCGCCGGGCACATTCCGTCCCCGCACACATCGCCGTCCCAGTGGGCGAGTTCGGCGCCGTCCACGGAGAACGCCCGGAGCGCCGTGCCGTCGGCCGCGAGGACAGTCCCGCCGCGCACCGCGACCGCCGGGGCCTCCCCCGCCGCCAGCGTCCGCCGCCACCGCTCCCGGCCCGTCGCCGGGTCCAGGACGAGCAGCCGCGCTCCCCCGGCGCAGTCCAGCGCGACCGCGATCGTCGACTCATCGGCGTCGGCGGCCTGCGCGGCGTCGGCGAACAGCCGGCAGCCGGCGGGCACCGGGAGCCGCCAGCGCCGCTCCCCGTCGGCCGCCGACCGGCCGTAGAGCGTCGCGCGGTCGTCGGCGGCCGTCAGGACGATCCCGGACCCGGCCGGCCAGCGCAGCGTCGCCCGCGCCGCCGACGCCGGACGGTCGCCCGTCCGCCGCCACAGCACCCCGCCCGACAACGCGTCGAACCCGACGGTCTGCCGGTCGGCGCGGTGCCCGTCGCTCTCGAACGCCGCGACGATCCGCGTCCCGGTGGACGCCCACGCGACGAGCGTCCACCCGACCCGGCGGTAGCTCCAGCGGGCCGCGCCGGTGCGGGCGTCGCGCACGTCCAGGCCGCGGCCGGACGCCGCGACCGCCTGGCCGAGCGCGACCGCGTACGCGACCGTCCCGGCGGCCCCGGGCCGCACCCGCTCGGACCGCTCCCAGCTCACCGCTAGCGGTCCGGGCGGCGGCCCGACCGGGCGCTGCACCGCGACGGGCGTGTCGCTGACGGTGTGCCGCACCTGCCACCACTCGGCGCCGAGGACGAACCGGTTCACGACGGCGGCGGTCGCGGCGGTGGCGGCGACGAGGGCGAGGAGCCCGGCGAGCAGGCGGCGGCGTCCCACCGGCCGAGGGGACCGGCGCACCGCCACGTCCGCCGCCTCCCTCCCGTACCGTTGCCGCGAGAACACCCCTCCACCCTGCCCTGTGCGCGCGCCCGGCGCGACACAACCCCGACCAGTACGGACCAATCCATGCAGAACTTCACGTCCTGGCGGACCTGGGGCGAGGCCCGCGCCGCCCTCCCGGACCCGGCCGCGCTGGACGACGCCGCCGACGCCGCCCTCGCCTGGCACGGCGACCAGACCCGTCCGACCGGCGTCCCCTACGGCGAGCACCTGCTGGAGGCGCTGGAGGCGCAGGTGCGGGGCGCGGGCGTCACCGACCCCGGCGTGCTCGCCGCGACGCTGCTGCACGATGTGGTGGAGGACACGTCCGCGACGGTCGCCGACGTGGAGGCCCGCTTCGGCCCCGACGTCGCCGAGCTGGTCGACTGGGTCACCAAGCCCCCGGCGGGCGGCGCCGGGCGGCAGGCCAAACGCGCCGCGAAGGCCGCCTACCTGCGGCGGCTGCGGGACGCGCCGTGGCGGGCCGTGCAGGTGAAGCTCGCCGACCGGATCAGCAACGTCCAGCGGCTCGACCAGATGCCGCCCGACTTCCAGCGCCGCTACTACGCCGAGACCGTGACGTACGTCATGCCCCTCGCGCCCCCGGACTCCTGGTACGCGGGCTGGTACGCCGAGTGGTCCCGGCAGTACGCTCACCTCCGCTGACGAGGGAGGCGCCGTGGAACGCGAGTGGGTGGCCGAGGAGAGCGTCGTCGTGCGGGCGGAGCCCCGGGCGGTGTACGCGGCCGTCGCCGATCCCCGCCGGATGCCCGGCTGGAGTCCCGAGCTGTTCGCCGTCTGGATCCGCGCCAAGGGACGCAAGTTCGTCGGGTTCAACCGCATCGGCTGGCGCGTGTGGTTCACCGACAGCCACGTGACCGTCGCCGAGCCCGGCCGCAACTACGCGTTCCGCGTGACGAGCTTCGGGATCCCCGTCGCGCTGTGGGGCTTCCGGATCGAGGACATCGGCGACGGGTCCGTCCGGCTCGCCCAGTACTGGGAGGACCTGCGGCGCGACCACCGGGGCTCCGGGTTCGTCTCGGTGCTCGGCCGCCTCTTCACCGGCGTGGACGCCCCCGACCGCGCCGCGCACAACCGGGCGGGCATGCGGGCCACGCTCGCGCGGATCAAGACCGCCGTGGAACGCGCCGCCTGACGCTCGGCGCCCACCGAATAAGCTTGCTCCTCACGTCTTTTCGCCAAGGAGCAGCCCGCCATGCCGTCGCCGGTCAAGGACCAGGAGATCGCCGCCGAGCAGCGGTACGTCGACCGGGCGTACGCGCGGCTGGAGGAGATGCGCGCGGAGGCGCAGGCCCTCCTGCGGGAGGGCTACCGGCAGTCGCTCGCCGGGACCAAGGGGTCCCTGGTGGACCGGGACGCGATGGTCCACCAGGCCGCGCTGCGCGCCCAGGCCCTCGACATCGCCGACGACGGCCTGGTCTTCGGCCGCCTCGACCTCGCCCGGACCCGATCAACCGATCCCGACCTGCCTCTCGGCCCACAAGAGGACGCGGTACGGATCGAGAACGGCCGCGAGGTCCGCTACATCGGGCGGATCGGCGTCCGGACGGGCGAGCACGACTCCCTCGTCATCGACTGGCGCGCCCCCGCCGCCGAGGACTTCTACCGCGCCACCCCCGAGGACCCGCGCGGCGTGATCCGGCGGCGCGTCCTGCACTCGCGCGGCCACAGCGTCGTGGACCTGGAGGACGACCTCCTCGACCCCGACGCCGCCGACGACCTGACGATCGTCGGCGACGGCGCGTTCCTGGCGTCGCTGGCCCGCACCCGCGAGGGCGCGATGCGCGACATCGTCGCGACGATCCAGCGCGAGCAGGACGAGGTCATCCGCGCCCCCGTCGACGGGACCGTGCTCGTCCGGGGCGCCCCCGGAACCGGGAAGACGGCCGTGGCGCTGCACCGCGTCGCCTACCTGCTGTTCCGGCACCGCCGCCGGTTCGGGTCGCGGGGCGTGCTCGTCGTCGGCCCGAACCGCCGGTTCACGGCCTACATCGAGCGCGTGCTACCGTCGCTCGGCGAGGGCTCGGCGTCGCTGCGGTCCCTCGGCGACCTCGTGCCCGGCGTCACCGCGACCGTGCACGACACCCCCGAGCTCGCGCGCGTGAAGGGCGCCGAGACCATGATCCCGCTGCTGCGCCGCGCCGTCGCGGACCCGGCGCCGGACGCGCCCGCCGAGCTGCGCGTCGTCTACCGGGGCATCGTCGTCGCGCTGGACCGCGACCGGCTCGACCGGCTCCGCGCCGACCTGCACCGCCGCAACCGGGGCGCGGTGAACGGCGCCCGCGGACGGGTCGCTGGCGCGCTGCTGGACGCCCTGTGGCAGGTGTTCTGCGACGCCGGGGGCCGCCGTGCCGCCGAGGAGGCCGCGCAGGAGGACGGCTCGGCGGTGTGGGGCGCGCTGCTCGCCGCCGAGGGCCTCGGGGAGATCGACGCGCCGTCCGAGCGGGGCGGCGCGCGGCCCGCCGCCGGGAGCCGCGGCGACTTCGACGCGCGCGTGCGGGGGCAGCGGGCGTTCACCGACTTCCTCGTCGCGTGGTGGCCGATCCGGCGTCCGGTGGACGTCCTCGCCGCGCTCGGCGACGCCGGCCGGCTGCGCCGCGTGGCGGGCCGCGAGGTGGACCGTCCGCTCGTCGCGCCGCTCGCCGCGTCCTGGGCGGACCTGCCCGACCGCGCCAGCTACCAGGACGTCGCACTGCTGGACGAGCTGGACGCGCTGCTCGGCCCGCCGCCCCGGCCCGTGCGCCGCCCGGCCGACGAGGACGACCCGTTCGTCGTGGACGGCGTCAACATCCTCACCGGCCAGGAGGTCGCCGCCGACGACGACGCCGACCCCGAGTTCCGCGAGGTCACCAGCTCGATCGAGCGGCTGGAACGCGCCCGCCGGGTGGACGACGGCGTGGTCGAGGAGCGTCCCGAGTACGGCCACATCGTCGTGGACGAGGCGCAGGACCTGTCCCCGATGCAGTGGCGGATGCTCGGCCGCCGGGGCCGCCAGGCGAGCTGGACCGTCGTGGAGGACCCGGCGCAGTCGGCCTGGGAGGACCTGGACGCCGCCCGGCAGGCGATGGAGGCCGCGCTCGGCGGCGGCACGGCCGGCAAGGCGCGCCGGGGCCGCAAGCCGCGCCGCGACGAGACCCGCCGCACCCGCCACGAGTACGAGCTGACCACCAACTACCGCAACTCGACGGAGATCGCGGCGGTGTCGGCGCGGGTGCTCGCGCTGGCGCTGCCCGAGGCCCGTCCGGCGCGGGCCGTCCGCACGTCGGGCATCGCGCCGCGCATCCGGGTCGTCCCGGCCGGGGAGCTGGCGGCGGCCGTCCGCGCGTCGGCCGAGCGGCTGCTGGACGAGGTGGACGGCACGATCGGCGTCATCGTCCCCCTGCCCGACGGCGAGGACTGGACCGAGGAGGTCCGCGCCCGGCTCGCCGAGGGATTGCCCGAGCGCGTCCAGGTGCTGGACGTCCTGGAGGCCAAGGGCCTGGAGTTCGACGCCGCCGTGATCGCCGCCCCGGAGACCGTCGCCGCGCAGTCCCCGCGTGGCCTGCGCGTCCTCTACGTGGCGGTGTCGCGGGCGACGCAGCGGCTGGACGTCCTCACCGCCGAGGACGCCTGGGCGGACCGCCTCAGATGATCGGGGGACGGCCGGTGCGGGTCATCCGCCAGGCCGTCTTCCACGAGATCGGCCGACGCGGCCCGGCGGGCTTGCGCCAGCCCTCGGCGAACCCGGCGAACCACGGCTTCAGGGCGCTCGGCCGCCGTTCGCGGAGCACGGTCATCGCGACCCAGATCGTCAGGTACGTCAGCGCCAGCGGCCACGGCAGGTTGCGGCGCGCCAGCCACACCCGGTTGCGCGCGTTGTAGCGGTAGAACATCTCGTGCCGCGTCGGCAGGACGGACGGGTGGAACATCACCGCCGACGCGTCGTACACGATCCGGTAGCCCGCGTTGAGGATCTGCCAGGCGAGGTCGGTCTCCTCGTGGGCGTAGAAGAAGTCCTCGGGGAGGCCGCCGCCCGCGTCGAAGGCCGTCCGGCGGACCGCGCACGCGCCGCCGAGGAACGTCGTCGCCGCCGAGGAGCGCTCGGGGTCCCCGGCGCGCAGCCGGGGGACGTGCCGCCGCTCGCCCCGGCCGCCCTCGGGGTCGCGGACGCGGAACGACACGACGCCGAGCGTCGGGTCGGCGGCGAACCGGTCCCGCAGGTGCGCGCCGAGCCGCGTCGAGCGGTACCAGCCGTCGTCGTCCAGGAACAGGACCAGGTCGCCCGACGACGCCTCGACGCCCCGGTTGCGTCCCGCCGGGATCCCGACGTTCCTCGGCAGCCGGACGAGCACGACCCGCTTGTCCTCGAACACGTCGTCGTCGCCGGGGCGCCAGTCGCCCGGGACGCCCTGCCCGACGAGCACGACCTCGATCTCGACGTGCTCCTGGTCCAGCGCGCTGCGCACCGCGCGCGCCAGCTCGGCCGGCCGGTTGCCCATCGTCAGCACGACCACGCTCAACAGGCCGCTCGCACGGTCCGGGGGAGTGCCGATCTGGTCCTGCGGGGTCGTCAAAACGGGCCTTTCAGTTCAATCTCCGGGAGGCGAGAATGCTGACGAGGTGCAGCAGCGTCTGCAGGACCGCGACCACCGCGACGACCACGGCGAGGACCCGCATCGCGGCCGGGGTGTCGGTGCCGAGCACGACGTCCAGGGCCGCCGCCGCGAGGATCAGCAGCGACAGTTCCACCGCCCCGATGATGCGGTGGAACTTGAGCATCGACGCGGCCTGGCGGGCGAGCGCGATGCGCGTCGAGCGGGGCCGCAGCGCCCGGTCGCCGCCGGTGGGGTCGGCCGGCAGCCCGGACTTGGCGCGCGCGACCACGACGTTGTCGGTCTCGGCCTTGATCAGCGCCGCGCCGAGCGCCGCGAGCAGCCCGAGTTCGACGTAGCCGCCGGTCGTCCAGTCGCCCTGGGCGGCGAACCCGAGCCCGGTGAGCAGCGCGACCTCGGACAGGTAGTGGCCGATGCGGTCGAGGTACACGCCACCGACCGACGTCCGCCGCAGGTAGCGGGCGACCTCGCCGTCCACGCAGTCGAGCAGCAGGTAGAGCTGGATCAGGACGGCCCCGCCGAGCGCCGTCCACAGCGCCGCCGTGCCCGTGGCGGGCAGCGACACGACGAACCCGGCGAGCACGCCGCTGACGATCATCATGTAGGTGAGCTGGTTCGGGGAGAACCCGACGCGCAGCGCCGCCCACGCGAAGTACGGCGACAGCGACCGCATATAGATGCGCCCGGCCCAGTGCTCCTCGTTGCGGCGGTCCTTCAGGCCCGGCGGCTGCCCGTGCCGGCGGACGTCGGCGACCTTGGCCGTCCGGCGGGACGGGCGCTCGTCCGGAGCCGCCTCGCGGTCAGCCTCCATGCGCCTGGACATACTCTTCCACCGCCTTGCGCGTCGCAGCCTCGTCGAGGTCGAGATGCTCCAAGATCGTATAGCGGCCGGGGCGGGTGCGCGGGGCGTACCGGACGGCCGCCGTGAACTCCTCGGCGGTGAGGCCGACGTCCTCGGGCAGCTTCGGCAGGCCGTGCCGGTCCAGGCAGGCGATGATGTCGGCGAGGCGGTCCGCGCCGTCGCCGAGGTGCGTCGCGCGCAGGTGGTAGCAGAACGCCGCGCCGATCCCCGCCAGCTCGCCGTGGTTGGCCGTGCCGGGGTAGAGCCGGTCGATCGCGTGCAGGATCTCGTGGTCGCCGCCGGACGCGGGCCGCGAGTCGCCCGCGAACGACATCGCCAGCCCCGACAGGACCAGGCCCTCGGCGAGGACGGTCAGGAAGCGGTCGGAGTCGATGGTCCCGGGCTGGTGCAGCAGCGCCTCGGCGGCGGTCCGCGCGACGGTCAGCGCCATCCGGTCGATCTGCTCGCCCACGTTCTCGGCCGCGAGCAGCCAGTCCTCCACGGCGGACAGGTTGCTGACGACGTCCCCGATCCCGGCCCGGACGAGCCGGGGCGGCGCCGCGTGGACGTAGTCGAGGTCCACGACCATCGCGAGCGGCATGACGACGCCGAACGACCCCTTGCCCTTCTCGTGGGTGAGGGACGCGACCGGCGAGCAGATCCCGTCGTGGGACAGGTTCGTCGCGACCGACACCATCGGGATGCCCGACAGGGTCGCGGCGTACTTGGTGGCGTCGATGGTGCGCCCGCCGCCGATCCCGACGACGGCCTCGTACGACCCGGCGCGCAGCTTGGAGCCGAGCGCGACGGCCGCGTCGACCGTCCCGCTCTCCACCTGGAAGACCTCGCAGGTGGAGAGCGACGCGCGAACGTCGTCGGCGATCTTCTCGCCCTGGCCGGGGCCGACCGCGATGGCGACGCGGCCCTCGGTGGCGATGCGGCGGTCGGCGAGCAGCTCACCGAGGCCGACCACGGCGCCGCGCCGGACGTCGATGGACAGCGGCGCGGTGAGCATCCGTGTCAGCAGGGGCATGGGCCTCCCTCTCGGCGCGCGGCCGGGAACGTCGTCCGTGCGGTCCGGTCCGGGACGCGGCGGCGCCCCGGACGCGGGTCAGTAGGTCTTCGCGATCGTGCGGGCCTTCGCCAGGTCGTCGTGGTTGTCGACCTCGACCCACGCCACGTCCCCGATGGGCGCGACGGCGATCTTCGCGCCCCGGCCGACGTAGACCTGGTAGCCGTCCTCGTAGTACTGGTCGGGGTCGGCCTCCCACGTCGCCTTGAGGGCGTCGGCGAGGGCCTCGGCGGCGCCGGGCTCGATGAGCGTGGCGCCGATGTACTCGCCGGCCGCGTCCGCCGGGTCCATGAGCTTGGTGATCCGGCTCAGGTGGCCGGCGCCGTCGAGGATGACCTTCATCTCCTCGTCGGCGAGCTTCTTGACGTCGTCCACCGCGAGCAGGATGTCCGGGCCGCGGTTGGCGAGCAGGGTCTTCTCGACGCCGACCGGGTGGACGGTGTCGCCGTTCACCATGAGGACGCCCTCGGCGAAGTACTCCCGGGCGAGCCACATGGAGTAGGCGTTGTTCCACTCCTCGGCCTTGTCGTTGTGGACGAGCGTGATGGACACGCCGTAGCGCTCCTCCAGCGCCGCCTTGCGCTCCTCGACGGCCTGCGCGCAGTACCCGACGACGATCACGATCTCGGTGAGACCGACCGCGGACAGGTTGCCGAGGGCGATGTCGAGGATGGTGGTGTCGCCGTCGACCGGCACGAGCGCCTTCGGGAGCGTGTCGGTGTAGGGCCGTAGTCTGCGGCCGGCTCCCGCCGCCAGCACCATCCCGATCATGCTTTCCCTTCCTCCCGGTCGATCGTCACGCCGTCGCCGCGACCGGTCCGCGCCCAGGTGCGGACGCTCGCGACGGCGAACACCACGCCAAGGTAGACGGCGAGGGAAGCGTACGCGAACGGAAGATGTCCGAAGAGGCCCGCGAAGGCCGCCGCGAGCATCCGGCCCTCCCAGCCGAGTCCGGCGAGGACGGCCCGCTCCGGCGTCCGGAGCCCCTGGCGGGCGCGGTACACGATGTCGTGGTGGTGGAACGCGAGCACGGCGAGCAGCACGAAGATGAACGGCGGCCGAACGCCCTGTGCGAACCCCAGGACAGCGAGGTAACCATACTCGATCGCGCGCACGATGGGCGGGACAAGCCAGTCGATGCGCCCATCATGGGCATGCCCGGCCGCCGGGCCGGTGAGCAGCAGGACGACGACGGGCGCGAACAGCGCGACCCCGTGCTCGGCCCCGATCCCGGCGGCGAGCAGCACCGCCGTCGCGGCCAGCGCGACGAGCGCACCGGGCAGCGGCGGGATCTGCCCGCGCGCCGCATGCCCGAGCGCCCGGCAGAGCAACCCGTCGTCCCGCTCCCGCGACACCACACCAGGCGCGGCAGCGGTCACGGCGGCGGGGGCGGTCATCGGACGGCCATCCGTGCGGTGGACGGGCGGCGGGGCGCGGAGCGGAGGAGCCGCGCTGCGAGCGCGTAGCCCGCCGCGACGGCGTTCCAGGCGACCAGCACCGCGAGCGCGCGGCGCGCGTCCGTCGCCGCCGCGAGCACCGCGACCAGCACGAACCGCTCCCCCGACGGCAGGACGATCAGCCGCCGCAGCCAGTCCCCGCCAGGCTCGGGGACGCTCGCGTCGAACGGGTCCACGATCGACCGCGCGCGAGGGCCGCGCGGCGCGCGGACGGAGATCAGGTCCCGGACGGCGGGCAGGACCAGCGCGGCCACCGCGAGCCGCCACACCCCGGCGTCGGCGGCGCCGGCCGCCAGGCCCGCGTAGGCGAGGGCCTCCTTGCCCCGGTCGGCCGTGGCGTCCAGCCAGGCGCCGAACGGCGTGGCGGTGCCGGTGTAGCGGGCGAGCTGGCCGTCCGCGCAGTCCAGCGCGAACGCGACGAGCAGCAGCGCGCCGCCGACGACGAGCCCGGCGCGGTCGCCGCCGGAGAACCAGAGCGCGGCCAGCGCCGCCGCGACCGCCGACATGGCCGTGACGGCGTGCGGCGTCAGGTCCCGTCCGGCCGCCCACCGGACGAAGCGCGGGCTGACCGCGCCGACCGCGCGGGCGGGCAGCGACCCGTCGTCGCGGCGGACTGCGGCGGCGAGCCGGGCGGCGTCCTCGTCGGCGGCGGCGACGGCCCGCAGCGCCGCGTCCGCCGCGTCCCCGGTGCGCGGGCGCAGGCAGGGCAGCGCGCCCGCCCGGCACGCGGTCACCGGCTCCCCCGCCCGGACGAGCCCCACGAGCAGCAGCGGAACCGGGTCCTGGACGCGCAGCACGCCGTCGTCCACGAGCCCCGCGATGCGGTCGGCGAGGACGGCGAGGAAGCCCGTCCGGTCGCCGGAGACGTACAGCGCGCCGGGGAAGCCGCCGTCGGGGGCCGTCACGCGGTGCGTCGCCGAGCCCGCCGCGACCACGAGGCCCGCGCTCGTGCGGACCGGGACCGTCCCGTCGCCGGGCGGGACGGTCAGCGCGCCCGCGCCCCGCGCCGCCAGCAGCCGGGCCAGCACCTCGCCGCCCGTCGCGAGGTCGCCGGGCAGCACCGCGAGCCCGTCGCGCGCCGTCCGCGCCAGCCGCGCGATCTCCCGCAGGACGGCGGTCTCGCCGGCACACTCGGTCACCGCCCGGCCGACGGCGCGCAGCGCGGGTGCGACGTCCGGACGGGCCAGGACGCGCTGGTCCGGTACGTTGAGGGCGGCGAGCCTGTCGGCGAGGGCGTCCACCAGGCCGGTCAGCGCGGCCGGGTCGGCGTCCCGCGCGGTCGCGACGATCACGGCCACGGTCATCGGCGCCTCCGCCCGGCGGTCTCGTCGCACACGGTTGCACAGCGTAGCGGTTCGGTCACGAGGGTCCCGGGAGATGTCGATGCGAACGGTCGCCGTGGTGCTCGCCGGCGGGATCGGGCAGCGGATGGGCGCGGGGCGGCCCAAACAGTTCCTGGAGGTCGGCGGGCGGCCCATCCTGTCCCTCGCCGTCGCGGCGTTCGACGCCCATCCCGGCGTGGATGCGGTCGTCGTCGTCATGGCCGCCGGTCACCTGCGCGCCGCCGCCGCGCTCACCGCCCCGTACGGGAAGGTCGCCGCCGTGGTCGAGGGCGGCGACACGCGGACGGCGTCGACCGTCGCGGCGCTCACCGCGCTGGCCGCCGAGCACGACGACGCGAAGGTCCTGTTCCACGACGCGGCCCGCCCGTTCGTGGACGCCGCCACCATCGACCGGGTGCTGGCCGCCCTGGACGAGGCGGACGCGGTCGCGGTCGGAGTCCCCTCCGCCGACACGATCGTGGAGGTCGCCGACGGGACGGTCGCCGCGATGCCCGCGCGGCACACGCTCGTCCGGTTCCAGACGCCGCAGGGTTTCCGGCTCGGCCTCATCCGCGCCGCCTACGACCGGGCGCTCGCCGACCCGGCGCTGCACGCCACCGACGACTGCGGCATCGTCCACCGCTACCTGCCGGACGTCCCGATCCGCGTCGTGGCGGGCGACGAGCGCAACCTCAAGGTCACCCACCCCCTCGACATCGTCATCGCCGAACACCTCGCCACCGAGACGGAGACCGTGTGATCTTCGAGCAGACCCCCACCGTCATCGGCCACCGCGGCGCGGGCTCGGGCGACGTCCCGGTCCCCGGGCGCGGAACGGTCGCCGAGAACACCCTCGCCTCGATCCTCGCCGCCGCCGAGGCCGGGCTGTCGTGGGTCGAGATCGACGTGACCCGGACGTCCGACGACCGGCTCGTCCTGCGGCACGACCCGACCGGGCCGGACGGGAGCTTCCTCGTGGAGGGCAGCGCGGAGGCGTCCGGGCTGCCGTCGCTGGAGGAGATCTTCGCGGCGACGCCGACGGACATCGCGCTGGATCTGGACGTCAAGACCGTCCTGGAGGACGCCGTGGACGCCCCGTCCCGGCGGACCGGCGCGCTCCTGCTGCCGCTGCTGCGCCGCGAGGCCGCGCGGCGCCGGCTGATGGTGACGTCGTTCGACCCCGGCCTTCTGGCCTTCCTGCGCGACGAACTGCCCGGGGTGCCGCTCGGGCTGCTGACCTGGCTGCGGTTCCCGCTCTGGCACGGCGTGTCGGCCGCCGCCGGGCTCGGGCTCCAGGCCGTCGCGCTGCACACGGCGTCCTGCGGGTTCGACCACCCCGACACGCGGCTGCGGTCGCTGGAGCACAACGTCGCGACCGCGCACGAGGCCGGGCTCGACGTCATGGTCTGGTGCCCGAAGGCGGCCGAGGCCGCGCGCTACGCCGACGCCGGGGTGGACGCGATGGTCGTCAACGAGATCCCCGGCGTGCTCGCGGCGCTCGGCCGCTAGCGGTTCCCCCCGTACATCCGCGTCCACTCGCCGGGCTCCTCGTCGTCCCCGGGCTTGCGCCCGGCGGGCGGCGCGGCGGGCGGCGCCTCGGACGCGGACGGCGGCGTGTACGGCTGCGGCGGGCCGGGCGGGACCGACGGCGGCGCGTAGGGCGGCGGCGCGTCGGACGCGGGCGGCGTGAACGGCTGTCCCTCGGGCGCGCCGGACGGCGGCGTGTACGCGCCGGGCGCGGACGGCGGCGCGTAGGGCTGCGGGGCCTCGGGCGCGCGCGGCGGGCCGTACTGCGGCAGCGCGGGCGGCGGTGCCTGGTGCCGGGCCTGGTGCGGGGGCTGCGCCAGCGGACGTCCGCCCGGCAGCGGCCCGCCGTGCGCCGGACGGCGGCGGCCCTGCCAGCGCGACGGCGGCAGCGACGCGACGAACAGCGCCGTGCCGAGCAGCAGGAAGACCCCGAGCGTCCCGAGCGTGGTGAACCCGCGGGCGTACCGCGCGGGCTTGACGTGCATGAACCAGTGCAGCGCCTGCGTCGGCGCGAGGACGTACACCAGCCCGACCGTCCCGTACACGACGCCGGGCACCAGCGACGCGAACGGCGACAGCCGCGACCCCGCCGCGAGCCCGAGCAGCAGCCCCGCGACGACGATCGCGAGCGTCACCAGCGCCTTGTCACCGGCCCCCAGCCGGAAGTACACGTACATGCGCTGCGCCCGGTCGAGCGCGAAGAGCATGCAGCCGAGGCTGACCACCGTCACCAGGACACCGGCGACGACGCCCAGGGCGTGCCGCGCTCCGTTCGACATGGACGACCTCCTTAGCCGGACGAATCGTCATGATTCCGTCCCAGGAGGTCAGACGCCAGGCCCAGGCCCCAGGTTCAGGGTTTGGCGGGAGTCGGCTGGCCGAGGCGCGGCGGGCTCGTCAGGAAGCCCACGCCCCACGACAGGTGCATCGTCGCGAGGACGAGCGGCAGCCGCAGCCACGCCGACACCGGCAGCCCCCGGCCCTCCACGGCCGCGCCCGCGATGATCGCGAGAGCGTAGCCGCCGGGCAGGACGAACGCGGGCCAGAACCCGGCCGCGCCGGCGACCGTCCCGACGATGATCCCGGCGACGGCGAACGGCGGGGCGAGGTAGCGGACGTTCAGCGTCCCCTGGTGCTCGCGGCCGACGACGCGCCGCCAGCGGCCGGTGTGGAAGTACTGCCGGGCGAGCGCGCGCAGGTTCGGCCGGGGACGGTACGTCACGCGCATCCGGGGCGTGAAGAAGATCCGCCCGCCCGTCTGCCGGATGCGGTGGTTCATCTCCCAGTCCTGCGCGCGGACGAACGTCTCGTCGTAATAACCGACGCGCTCCAGCGCGCTGCGGCGGAACGTCCCGAGGTAGACGGTCTCGACCTCGCCGGCCTCGCCGCCGGTGTGGAAGCGGGCGTTGCCGACGCCGAGCTTGGACGTCATCGCGCGCGCGACGGCCTTCTCGAACGGGGTCGTCCCCTCGGCGGCCATGATCCCGCCGACGTTGTCCGCCCCGGTCTCCTCCATCGTCTCGACCGCCGCGCGGACGTAGTCGCCGGGCAGCAGCGAGTGCCCGTCCACCCGGACGATGATCGAGTACTGGGAAGCCTTGATCGCGATGTTGAGGCCCTGCGGGGTGCGTCCGGTCGGGTTCGGGACGACGACGAGCCGCGGATCCTCGGCCGACAGCCGGGACGCGATCTCTTCCGTGCGGTCCCGGGACGGCCCGACGGCCAGCACGAGTTCCAGTTCGCCCGGATAGTCCTGGTCGAGGATGCGCCGGACGGCGTCGGTGAGATGACGCTCCTCATTGAGGACGGGCATGATCACCGAAACGGCGGGCCAGGTGCGGTCGCCCGCGGCCGGCCCTGCGCCCGGTTCCCGGTCCGGGTGGGCGCTCTGCGCGTGGGGAGACGGATTCATACTCGCGGGCGCGGTTCGCCCCATTCCTCTCTTGCTCACTGGCGTCCACGGCCCCGGCATCGCCGGGTGCGGTCGAGACGGCGCAACGTTACCGGAAGAAGGGGACACAGGCCCTGGCTAACGAACGGTCCGCCCTTCCCCACCTTAAAGTGGTGGGCGTTCGCGTTCCACGACCGGCGATTCCAGGAGGCGGCGGGCGGCATGGCAGACCGGCACGACGCGGGGGACGGCGCCGACCCGCTGGAGCGCTACTTCCGGCCGCGTCCGGGCGGCGCGCCCGCCGACGACGCCCCGGGCGAGGGCGTCACGATCGACGGCGCGCCCGCGCCCCGGGTGTCGGTGGAGACGCCGCGCGGCCCGCGGCGGCCGGGCCCGACGCTCAGCCCGCGCGCGGCGGTCGCGGCCCGGCGGCAGCGCCGGTTCCTCACGACGACGGGCGTGATGTCGGCGTTCGTGCTGCTCACGGCGGGCGGCGCGTGGGCGTTCCAGAACTATGTGACCGGCGCGATCGACCGGGTGTCGGTCGGCGGGCTCGGCTCCGACGGCGGGCCGAAGGGCGCGATGACGATCCTCGTCGCGGGCGTGGACCGCCGCGAGGGCCTGACCCGCGAGCAGCAGCACGCCGCAAAGCTCGGGCACGACGCGGGCGAGCGGTCGGACACGATGCTGCTCGTCCACATCTCCCAGGACCACGACAAGGTGTCGGTGGTGAGCCTGCCGCGCGACTCCAACGTCATGATCCCGAGTCACCGGTCCAACGGCACCGAGGGCGCGAAGGGCGCGCAGGTCCCGGCCCGGCGCGGCAAGCTGACCTGGGCGTACCAGTTCGGCGGCCCGGACCTGACGGTCAAGACGATCAAGCAGGCGACCGGCGTCCCGATCGACCACTACGTCGAGGTCAACTTCTACGGCTTCGTGAACATGGTGGACGCGCTCGGCGGCGTGGACGTCTGCACCGAGCAGCCCATCGACGACGCCAAGAGCGGCCTGAAGCTGCCCGCCGGCAAGTCCCATCTGGACGGCCTGAAGGCGCTCGGCTACTCCCGCGCCCGGTACACGCTCACCGGCGGCAGCGACCTCGGCCGCATCGACCGGCAGCAGCAGCTCCTGGCGCAGATGATGAAGCAGGCGCTGTCGTCCAAGACGCTGAGCGACCCGGTGAAGTCGGCGCGGTTCCTCAACGCCGCGCTGAAGTCGCTCCGGGTCGACGACAAGCTGGCCAAGAACCTGCCGAAGCTCGCGAACCAGATGCAGGACCTGTCCACCGACAGCGTCACGTTCGCGAAGGTGCCGCTCGCCAACGACAACTACAACGCGATCCTGTGGAACGCGGCGACCCCGCAGTCCACGGTCCTGTGGGACGACCACCGCGCCGACGACCTGTTCTCCCGCCTCCGCCGGGACCGGCCGCTCGCGCCGGAGCCGAAGGCGAGCCCGACGGCGTCGCCGTCCGCGCCCGCGTCCGATCTGCCGACCGTCCGGCCGTCCGCCGTCACGGTGCGGGTGCTGAACGCGGTCGGGACGCAGGGCCTCGCGGCGCGCGCCGCCGGGGACCTGCGCGACGTCGGGTTCCGGACGGTCGTCGTGCCGGGCGTCGCGCGGCGCGGCCTCGCCCACACGCAGATCCAGTACGGCCCCGGTCAGGAGGACGCCGCGAAGACCCTCGCCGCCGCGCTGCCCGGCGTGAAGACCAAGAAGGTCGCCGCACTCGGGTCGCGCGTGCAGGTGCTCGTCGGCTCCGACTGGGACGGCGCGCAGAAGCCGAAGCTCGGGTCCGCCCCGGCCCCGGCGGCGACGCCGTCCGCGAACACGCTCCAGACCGACACCGCCACCAAGAAGCTCTGCAAGTGACCTACTTGAGGAGCTGGCGCGCGATGACCATCCGCTGGATCTGGTTGGTGCCCTCGTAGATCTGGGTGATCTTCGCGTCCCGCATCATGCGCTCCACCGGGAACTCGCGGGTGTAGCCGTAGCCGCCGAGGAGCTGCACGGCGTCGGTCGTCACGTCCATCGCGACGTCGGAGGCCAGCGCCTTGCACGCCGACGACACGAACGTGAGGTCGGGGATCGTCTCGCCGTGGAAGGCCCGCTCGGACTTGATCGCCGCGTGGTAGGTGAGCTGCCGCGCGCCCTCCAGCCGCATCGCCATGTCCGCCAGCATGAACTGGACGCCCTGGAAGTCGGCGATCGGCTTCCCGAACTGGCGGCGCTCCTTGACGTAGCCGAGCGCGTAGTCCAGCGCGCCCTGCGCGATGCCGAGCGCCTGCGCGGCGATCGTGATGCGCGTGTGGTCGAGCGTGGCCAGCGCGGTCTTGAACCCGGTGCCCTCGCCGCCGATGATCCGGTCGGCGGGGATCCGGACGTTCTCCAGGATCACCTGGCGCGTCGGGGACCCCTTGATGCCGAGCTTGCGCTCCTTCG
The DNA here is from genome assembly GCF_002911665.1 of Actinomadura rubteroloni. Taxonomy (NCBI): domain Bacteria; kingdom Bacillati; phylum Actinomycetota; class Actinomycetes; order Streptosporangiales; family Thermomonosporaceae; genus Actinomadura; species Actinomadura rubteroloni. Next base: position 1,480,302 of record NZ_MTBP01000001.1, on the reverse strand, counting down.
GCGCGAACGACACGCCCTCGTCGGACTTCTCCACGACGAACGCCGAGATGCCGCGCGCGCCCTTGCCGGGGTCCGTCACGGCCATGACCGTGTAGTACTCCGACACCCCGGCGTTGGTGATCCACATCTTGGCGCCGTTCAGCACCCAGTGGTCGCCGTCGCGCACCGCGCGGGTCTTCATGCCCGCCGCGTCCGAGCCCGCGTCGGCCTCGGAGAGCGCGTAGGAGAACATCGCCTCGCCGCGCGCCACCGGAGTCAGATATTTTTTCTTCAGCTCGTCCGCTCCGGACAGCAGCACCGGAACGGTGCCGAGCTTGTTGACCGCCGGGATCAGCGAGGACGACGCGCACGCGCGCGCCACCTCCTCGATCACGATCACGGTGGCCAGCGCGTCGGCGCCGGCACCGCCGTACTGCTCCGGGACGTGGACGGCGTGCAGGTCGTTCTGCACCAGCGCGTCCAGCGCCTCCTGCGGGAACCGGGACTCCTCGTCGACCTCCGCGGCGTGCGGGGCGATCTTGGCGTCGGCGAGCTCGCGTACCGTCCGCCGGAGCAGTTCGTGCTCCTCCGACGGCGCGTAAGCAGGAAAGTCGGAACTCATACCGGGAATGCTACCCGGGAGTATCAGGGCCGTACCGGCCCGTCTCCGCAGGGAGACACGGCAGAGAGAGGAAGTCGCCTTGGCGCTTCGCCTGACGGTCATCGGGACCGGCTACCTGGGTGCGACCCACGCCGCGTGCATGGCCGACCTCGGGTTCGAGGTGGTCGGGCTCGACGTGGACGCGGGCAAGGTCGCGCGGCTCGCGAACGGCGACCTGCCGTTCTACGAGCCCGGACTGGAGCCGCTGCTGCGCCGGGGCCTGGAGAACGGGCGGCTGCGCTTCACGACGTCGGTGGCGGAGGCGGCCGAGTTCGGGGACGTCCACTTCCTGTGCGTCGGCACCCCGCAGCGGGCCGGCGAGTACGCGGCCGACCTCACCTACGTCGAGGACGCCGTGACCGCGCTCGCGCCCCTGCTGCGCCGCCCGGCGATCATCGTCGGGAAGTCGACCGTCCCGGTCGGGACGGCCGCGCGGCTCGCCGCCCGGGTCGCCAAGCTCGCTCCCGCCGGGGACGACGTCCTGCTCGCCTGGAACCCCGAGTTCCTGCGCGAGGGCTACGCCGTCCAGGACACCGAGCGGCCCGACCGGATCGTCGTCGGCCTGCCGCCCGACCCCGAGTCCGCCGAGCGGGCCGAGCGGGCGCTGCGCGAGGTCTACGCCAACCCGCTCGCGGTCGGGACGCCGTTCATCACGACCGACTACGCGACGTCCGAGCTGGTCAAAGTGTCGGCGAACGCGTTCCTCGCCACCAAGATCTCCTTCATCAACGCGATGGCGGAGGTCTGCGAGGCCGCGCACGCCGACGTCACCAAGCTGTCGGAGGCCCTCTCCCACGACGACCGGATCGGCGGCAAGTTCCTCGGCCCCGGCCTCGGCTTCGGCGGCGGCTGCCTGCCCAAGGACATCCGCGCGTTCATGGCCCGCGCGGGCGAACTCGGCGTGGACCAGGCCCTGACGTTCCTGCGCGAGGTGGACGAGATCAACATCCGCCGCCGCATCCGCATGGTCGATCTGGCCCGCCACCTGCTCGGCGGCTCCTTCATCGGCCGGACGGTCGGCGTCCTCGGCGCGGCGTTCAAACCGAACTCCGACGACGTCCGCGACTCCCCCGCCCTCGACGTGGCGGCCTCGATCCGCGCGCAGGGCGCCAAGGTCACCGTCTACGACCCGCAGGCGATGGAGAACGCCCGCCGCGCGCAACCGACCCTCGAATTCGGCGCGTCCGCGCTCGACGCCGTCCGCGACGCCCACGCCGTCCTGCTCCTCACCGAATGGCGCGAGTTCCGCGACATGGACCCGGCGACCCTCGCCGGCGCCGTCGCCGAACGCAAGATCGTGGACGGCCGAAACGCCCTCGACCCCGAGACCTGGCGCGCCGCCGGCTGGACCTACCGAGCCCTCGGCCGGCCCTGACCACCGGAACAGGCGGGGCGTCCGGCGGGTTGGTTCCGGTATGAGCGAGTTCGCGGACGACGTGGTCATCGGGAAGCTGCTCGAAGCGAAGACGTGGGCCTTCGTCGGGCTGGACGGCAATCCGCTGCGCGAGGTGTACCGGCAGGCGCGGCTGGCGCAGCGGGCCGGGGCCCGCATCATCCCGGTGCATCCGGACGGGAAGGACGTGCTCGGCGAGACGGCGTACGCGTCGCTGGACGAGGTGCCCGAGCCCATCGACGTCGTCGCCGTCTACCGCCGGTCGGAGTTCGCGGGCGCGGTGATCGACCAGGCCGTCGCGGTGGGGGCCGGGGCCGTCTGGACGCCGCTCGACGTCGTGGACGAGGCCGCCGCGCGACGCGCGAAGGCGGCGGGGCTCGACGTCGTCATGAACCGCTGCCCCGCCGTCGAGCGCCACCGCCGCGCCCCGCGCTGACCCCCGCCCCACACGGGCACGCCGCCCTGCACAGGCAGGTGCGTCGCTCGGCGTCGGCGGATGGACGGGGCGGGCGGGGCGGCGGGTGCGGGCCGGGTCAGAGGGACTGGCGGAGGCGCTCGCCCTTGGCCTTGGCCTGGGCGTAGAGGTCCTGCTGGAAGTCCCGCATGCGGGTCTGGAGCGCGGGGTCGGAGGCGGCGAGGATGCGGACCGCCAGGAGGCCCGCGTTGCGCGCCGCGCCCACGGCCACCGTGGCGACCGGGACTCCGGCGGGCATCTGGACGATCGAGAGCAGCGAGTCCATGCCGTCCAGGTACTTCAGCGGCACCGGCACGCCGATCACCGGCAGCGGCGTCACCGAGGCGAGCATGCCGGGCAGGTGCGCCGCGCCGCCGGCCCCGGCGATGATCACGCGCAGACCGCGGGAGGCGGCGGACTCGCCGTAGGCGATCATGTCCTGCGGCATCCGGTGCGCCGAGACGACGTCCGCCTCGAACGGCACGTCGAACTCCGCCAGCGCGTCGGCGGCGGCCTCCATGACGGGCCAGTCCGAGTCGCTGCCCATCACCACGCCCACGACCGGGCTCATCGCTTCCCCTCCATCGCCGGACCCCAGCGCAGGAAGTCGGCGGCGTGCCGCGCGCGCTCCCGCAGGTCCGAAAGGTCGGATCCGGACACGTTCACGTGCCCGATCTTGCGGCCGGGCCGCGACTCCTTGCCGTACAGGTGGATCTTGACGCCCGGGTCGTGCGCCATCACGTGGAAGTAGCGCGGGAAGACGTCCGGGTCGTCGCCGCCGAGCACGTTCGCCATGACGGTGTAGGGAGCGGTCGGCTCGGTGGAGCCGAGCGGCAGGTCCAGGACGGCCCGCAGGTGCTGCTCGAACTGGGACGTCCGGGACCCGTCGATCGTCCAGTGCCCGGAGTTGTGCGGGCGCATCGCCAGTTCGTTGACCAGCACGCCGTCCGCCGTCTCGAACAGCTCGACGGCGAGCAGCCCGGTCACGCCGAGCCGTTCGGCGACGTCCAGCGCGAGGCTCTGCGCCTGCGCGGACCGTTCCTCCGACAGGCCCGGGGCGGGTGCGATGACCTCGACGCAGATGCCGTCCTCCTGGACGGTCTCCACCACCGGGTACGCCGCGCCCTGCCCGTACGGGGAGCGCGCGACGAGCGCGGCCAGCTCCCGCCGGAACGGCACCTTCTCCTCCACCAGGAGGTCGACGCCCTCGGCCTGGAGCCGCGCGGCCAGCGCGACGTCGCCGGTCACCCAGACGCCCTTGCCGTCGTAGCCGCCCCGCGCCGCCTTCAGGACGAACGGGGACCCGTGCTCGCGGGCGAACGCGGCGAGGAACCCGGCGGGGTCGTCGGCGGGGACGCGCGCGAACGCCGGGCACGGCACGCCGAGCGCGCTCAGCCGCTCCCGCATCACGCCCTTGTCCTGCGCGTTGAGCAGGGCCTCCGGGCCCGGACGGCACGGAACGCCCGCCGCCTCGACGGCCTCGATGTGCGCTCCGGGGACGTGCTCGTGGTCGAACGTGACCACGTCGCAGCCCTTGGCGAAGGCGAGCAGGTCGGGCAGGGACCGGTCGTCGCCGAGCCGGACGTCCGCCACCACCTGCGCGGCCGACTCCGCCGGGTCACCGGCGAGGACGCGCAACGGCACGCCGAGCGCGATCGCGGCCTGCTGGGTCATCCGGGCGAGCTGTCCCCCGCCCGCCATCCCGACCACCGGGACGTGCACTGCATCTGTCACGGACAGCAAGGTTATCCGCAGGTGTGGACCAAAGGTCGTCCGCCCGTGCGCGTGACCGTCCGTGAACCGGGCATGACGGACGGAGAGGAACACGACGGGACCTATGGCGTTCCGCCGAACCGGGCGCGAAGGGCGTCTATTCTCAATGTGCCTTGCCAATAAGGCGCCAGCTTGTCATTCGGGGAGTTCACCACGGCCGGGGGGCCGGAAGGACGGTTACGCTTCGTGAGTCGGCTCGTCCATCTCTACCGGCGATTCGCGCACATCGTGCACGAGCTCGCGAAGTTCGGCAGCATCGGCGCGATCTCCGCCGTCATCACGTTCGGCGTCGGCAACGCGCTGCACCTCGGCCCCCTCAAGCTCGGCGAGCTGACGTCGACCGGCCTCGCGACGGTGGTCGCGGCCACGTTCGCCTACGTCGCCAACCGCTACTGGACGTTCCGCCACCGCGACCAGTCCGGCCTCGGCCGCGAGTACATGATCTTCTTCGCGCTGAACGGCGTCGGGCTGCTCATCACCTGGCTGTTCCAGGGCGTGGTCAAGTTCGGCCTGGACATGCGCGGACCGGTCGCCTACAACGGCTCGCTCGTCATCGGGACGGCCGCCGCGACCCTGTTCCGGTACTGGTCGTACAAGCGCTGGGTGTTCCTGCCCACCGAGGACCGCGAGGACACGGGCGCGCAGCCCGTCACCGGCGGCATCACCGGGCCGCTCGCGCCGCCCAGCCCGCAGGGCCAGGCCGAGTTCTCCCGGCCGACCTCGATCACGCCGGGCCGCTGACCACCCGCTCCACCGCCAGCAGCGCGTCCGCCGCCGGACGCAGGAACACCCCGAACACCGCCGGCCGCGAGTTGATCAGTTCGAGCCGGCCGCCGTCCACGATGGCCAGCGAGCGCGCCAGGTAGAGCCCGAGCCCGGTCCCCTTCCCGCTGCTCACGCTCCGCTCGAACACGCGCGCCTCCAGCTCCGGCGGGATGCCCTGCCCCTCGTCGCCGATCTCCACGACGACCGAGCTGGCGCCCTGCTTGGTGCTGATCGTGACCGTCCCCGCGCCGTGGACGAGCGAGTTGTCCAGCAGCGTCGCGACGATCTGCGACAGGCCCTCCGGGCTGGTCAGCCCGACGAGCCCGTCGTCGCCGGTGACGCGCAGGTCCCGGCCGTCCCGGCGGAAGATCGGCCGCCACTCCTCGACCTGCTGGGCGATGATCCGGTCGATCGGGGCGGCGACGGCGTCGCCGGTGCGGTCGTGCCGCGCCCGCGCCAGCAACTGCTCCACCACCGCGACGAGGCGCTCGGCCTGCGCGATGGCCGCCGCCCCTTCTTCCCGGACGACCTCGGGGTAGTCCGCCGCGTCGATCATCTCCTCCAGCCGCATCGACAGCGCCGTCAGCGGCGTGCGGAGCTGGTGGCTGGCGTCGGACGCGAACTCGCGGCTCGCCGCCAGCAGGTCGGCGATGCGGACGGCGCTGCGGTCCAGCACCTCGGCGACCCGGTCCACCTCGGGGATTCCGTAGCGGCGGCGGCGCGGCCGGGCGTTGCCGCTGCCAAGCCGGTCAGCGGTCTCGGCGAGGTCGACCAGCGGGAGCGTCAGCTTGCGGGCCTGGAACATCGCGAGGCCCACCGTGACGGCCACGCCGAGCGCGGCGAGGCTCCCGATCAGCAGGAGCTGGCGGAGCGCCTCGTCCTGCACCTCGGCGGCGGGGCGGTCCACCCGCACCCTCACCGGACCCGCGGTCCCGGCGGCGGTGAGGACGTTCGTGCCGCGCTTGTGCCGGCGCCCCGCCGTCACGGTCCGGCCGTCCGGCAGCGTGATGGTGATGAACCGTCCCGGATATGCGCGCGCGATCTTCTGCTCGTCCAATCTCTCCCGGGCCTCCAGGTTCAGGGCGACCCCGCCGAGGATCGAGGCGGCCTCCCGGCCGAGCGACTGGCGGGCCTCCTCGTAGACGAGCCTGTGCATGGCGTAGGCGAGGGGTATGCCGAGCAGCAGGATCGCGACGATCGCCACCGCGAGCGTCGACAGCAGCAGTCGGCGCCTCATCGAGGGCTCCTTCGGATCTGTGCCGTGACCGCGCGGCCGGGCCGGGGATCGCCGCTCGGGACGGCGGGCCCGGCCGCGGGACCAGGGGAACGGTGCGGCTAGTCCCCGCGCTCGAACCGGAAGCCGACGCCCCGCACGGTCGTGATGTAGCGGGGGCTGCCGGCGTCGTCGCCGAGCTTGCGGCGCAGCCAGGAAATGTGCATGTCGAGGGTCTTGGTGGAGCCCCACCAGTTGGTGTCCCACACCTCGCGCATGATCTGTTCTCGGGTCACGACCTTGCCCGCGTCGCGCACGAGGACGCGCAGCAGGTCGAACTCCTTGGTGGTGAGCTGGAGTTCCTGGTCGCCCATCCAGGCCCGGCGCGACTCGGCGTCGATCCGGACGCCCTGCACGATCGGGGTCTCGGTGCTCCCGCGGCGCAGCAGGGCGCGGACGCGCGCCAGCAGCTCGGCCAGGCGGAAGGGCTTGGTGACGTAGTCGTCGGCACCGGCGTCCAGCCCGACGACGGTATCGACCTCGTCGGCCCGGGCGGTCAAGATCAGGATCGGCACCCCGTGGCCCTCGGCACGGACCCGGCGCGCCACTTCGAGCCCGTCCAGCTCGGGCAGCCCGAGGTCGAGGACGATGAGATCAACGCCGCCCCCGAGCGCCCGCTCCAGGGCCTGCGGCCCGTCCGGGCTCACTTCGACGGTGTACCCCTCGCGCCGCAGCGCACGGGCGAGAGGCTCGGAGATGGACGTGTCGTCCTCGGCGAGCAGTACTGAGGTCATGAACCGATCGTATGGCCATTCATGAACGTTTCCCGGCGTGATCCGCGCTCTTGACCTGCGGTTTGCCACTCGTAGTACTTCCACGAACACGGATAACTCGCCCCGAATGCCCAGATGACAGTATTTATTACCCTCGGTCGCCCGGTGGAGCGCGTCCATGAGTCGGACATTCCGGGCGGCCCCCGCGCACCGGCATTGCGTGAAACATCACCAGAAGGGCCGCGCTGACCGCCCGTTTCGGCGTGTCGGGGGCAAGTCATGACGTCCCGGGCAACCTCGGCGGTGACCTCCGACTGCCCGTGCGGGGTACATCACACCGGAGGGGGCGCCACTGGCCAGAACGGGCATCCGTCGGTTACCTTAGGGGAGCCTAACCTTAGCGGCGAGGCTCCGACCTGCGCCGACGTCCACCAGCCGAGAGGTTGCCCGTCCCATGTACGTGTGCGTCTGCCACGCCGTGACGGAGGACGACGTCCGGGGCCACATGGCCCGGGGCGCGTGCCGGACCGTCCGCGACGTCAAGGCCGCCTGCGGCATGAAGCCCGGCTGCGGCTCGTGCACCCGGCGCCTCGCGTGCCTGCTCGGCGAGCAACGGGACGAGCACCCGGCCGGCAGCGAGCCCGTTCCCGCCGTCGCGGGCTGAACCGCGCGACACGGGCACTCGGTGCCTGTCCAAACACGTCGCCTCATGCGAGCATGATCCGCTATGGAAGGCGACAGGGACATCATCGCGCTGCTGAACGAGCAGCTCACGGCCGAACTCACCGCGATCAACCAGTACTTCCTGCACGCGAAGATGCAGCAGAACTGGGGGTACGCGCGGCTGGCCGCGCACACGCGCCACGAGTCGATCGACGAGATGCGGCACGCGGAGCGGATCACCGACCGGATCCTGTTCCTGGAGGGGCTGCCGAACTACCAGAAGCTCGGCACGCTCCGCATCGGGCAGACCGTCGTCGAGCAGCTCCGCGCCGACCTGGAGGTCGAGCTGGAGGCCGTCGCGCGGCTGCGGCCCGGCATCGAGCTGATGCGCTCGCGCGGCGACATCACCTCGGCGAACCTCTTCGAGGACATCCTCCGCGACGAGGAGGAGCACATCGACTACCTGGAGACCGAGCTGTTCCTGCTGGAGCAGCTCGGCGAGCAGAACTACCTGCTGCGGCTGACCGAGGCGCCGGGCAAGGACGTCACGAGCGCCAACTGACGTCGGCGGGCTTCTCCGGGGGCGGGGAGCGGCGCAGCACGTACGGCTGGACGATCCCGAGCCCGCGCACGGGCCGCCGGACGATCCGGGTCAGGGCCAGTTCGTCGGACGCGTCCAGCAGCCGCGCCAGCTCCTCGTCCACCACGACGGTGCCCGGACGGGCCAGCGAGGTAAGCCGGGCCGCGAGGTTCACGGTGGTGCCGAACACGTCGCCCATGAGCGCGAGGACGGGACCGTAGGCCACCCCGACCCGGACGTCGGGGATCTCGGTCTCGTCCTTGATCTCGGCGGCGATCGTCAGCGCGATCTCCGCCCCGACGCGCGGGGTCTCGGCGCTGAACAGCACCTCGTCGCCGAGCGTCTTGACGAGCCGGCCGCCGCACGAGGCGATGATGTCGGACGCGGTCTCCTCGAACCACTCCACGACGCGGGCGAGTTCGATCTCGTCCACCTCGCGGCTCATCTGGGTGAACGAGACCATGTCGGCGAACCCGATCGCGACGTGCGGGCGCAGCGGGCCGGTCTCGCCGCCCCGGGCCTCGGCCGTCGCGATGCCGCGCGTGGCGGCGGCGGCGAGCTGGCGCCGCCACGCGTGCAGCACGAGCGGCTCGAACTCGGTGATGTACTCGTCGGCGATCCGCAGGATGCGGTCGACGGACTCGGGAGTCGGGGCGTCGTCGGGACGGTCGCCGAGCATCGCGACCAGCAGGTTGACCTGCCATTCGGCGAGCCGTGCCATCGTCTGCCCGAAGGCCCGGACGAGCCGGATCGCGCTGTCCTCGTCCAGCACGCCGTCGTCGATGAGCGCGCGGATGCGGCCGAGCGCGGCGACGTCGCCCTCGGTGTAGGCGACGGTGTCGTCCGGCATCGAGGGGTAGCCGAACGCGCGCCAGACCCGGCCGGAGAACTCGCGGGTGACGCCGGACAGGCGCACCGCGTCCCGGCGCGTGTACCGCAGTTCGCCGCCGAGCAGCATCTCTTCGACATGTCGGGGATCCGGCAACTCCGGTGACGTCATTTGCCCCCTCCGCCCGTTCCCTTGCGCGACATATCGTGACAGATCAGCCGTCGGCGGGTCGCACGTGGACCACATCTCCCGCGCTGACGCTCCGCTCGCCGTCCGGGCCCGCGACGACGAGGCAACCCTCGTCGTCGATGTCGCGGGCGGGTCCGGTGAGCGTCCGGTCGCCCGGCAGCTCGACCCGGACGGTCCGGCCGAGCGTGGCGCAGACCTCGGTGTAGGCGGCGCGCAGGCCGGACGCCTCGGGATCGCCGCCGTGCCGCGTCCACTCCCGGTACAAAATCTCGAACTCGCGCAGGATCGCGCGCAGCAGCGGGGCGCGGTCGGCGAGCGCGGCGCCCTCGGCGCGCAGCGACGTCGCGGTCGGGACGGGCAGTTCCCCGGCCGCCGAGCTCACGTTCAGCCCGATGCCGACGATCAGCGCGTCGCCGACCTTCTCCACCAGGATCCCTGCGAGCTTGCGGTCGCCGACGAGGACGTCGTTGGGCCACTTGAGGCGGGCGTCCACGGCGGTGTCGCCACCGGAGCGGAACCGGTCCTCCCGCTCGCCGACCGCGGTGACGCGGCGGACGGCCGCCGCGACGGCCACGCCGGTCAGCAGCGGCGCCCAGCTCAGCCGGGTGACCGGCACGTCCGGGCGGACGAGCAGCGAGAACGTCAGGCCCGAGCGCGGCGGGGCCGTCCAGACACGGCCGAGGCGCCCCCGGCCGGCCGTCTGCGCCTCGGTGACGAGCACGCTTCCCTCCGGCACGCCGTTCTTCGCGGCGACGACCAGGTCGGCGTTGGTGGAGCCGGTCTCGGGGACGACGCGCAGATCCGTCCACAGCCCGCCGGGACGCAGCAGCGCCCGGCGCAGCGCCGCCTCGTGCAGCGGCGGCCGGTCGAGGTCGGCGTACGGTGACTCGCTCATCTCCCCATCCAACCTCATGGGCCCGGCGGCGCCCGGGCCGGGCGGCCACCCGAATTCATGCGTCAAGTCGGCCTTGACTCCGCCTCGACTCCACGGGTTCAATAGCCTGGCACTGGTCATCGAGCGTGTATTTCGGGGTTCGATCACATGCGAGCACCGGTGGAGGGCGTCCGCGTCGAACGGCGAGGCGTCGAGGAGCGGAGGAACCGTACGGTCACGATCCTCGTCGGCGACCGGCGCGGCCTGCTGCGGGCGGGCCTGCGCGAGAGCGTCGAACAGTCCCGTGACCTGGCGCTCGTCGGCGAGGCACACGACTACGCGGCGCTGACGCGGGCCGTGGCCGCCACCGCGCCGGACGTTCTCGTGCTCGGGCAGCTCGACGGCCGGGTCGAGCCCGCGCGGGTCGCCGCCCGGCTGCGCGTGGAGCATCCCGCCTGGTCAGGACGGTTCCTGTTGCTCAGCGACGTACCGGGGCAGGTCCGGTGCGTCCCGCCGGACCGGGCGGGCGTGCTGCTGACGAGCTGCGAACCGGAGGACTTCCGCGCCGCCGTCCGGATGCTGGCGGCGGGGTACTCGTTCGCCGCGCCGTCGGCGGGCGGTCCCGCGCACGGCCCGGCCGACGCCGCCGCCATGACCGAACGGGAACTGGACGTCCTGCGTTTTCTCGCGCGCGGCCGGACGAACGCCGAGATTTCCAAAGACCTTTCGCTGAGTGAGAGCACCGTGAAATCGCACGTGCAGAACCTGCTCAACAAACTGAATTTGCGCAACCGCGTCGCCGTGGTCATCTACGCCTACGAGAGCAGGCTCGTGGAGGTGGGCGCGACGCAGCCGGAACTGTCCCGGTGGCCGGTGCCGCGCGACGGGCGCTGAGTCAGGACGCGGCAAGGCGCCGCCGATCGGTCTTGCCCGCGCACGTCCGGGGCAGGGCCGGCACGTGCCGGACGTCGCCGGGGATCATGGCCGGGGGCAGCACCGGCGCGCAGTGCCGCCGGATCTCCAGCGGCCCCGGCCCGCGCTCCCCCTCGGGCACGACGTGCGCGACGAGCCGGGCGTCGGCCCCGGTGCCCGCCACCACGACGGCGACCTCCGCAACGCCGGGGCACGACGCGAGGACGGCCTCGATCTCGCCGGGCTCGATCCGGTCCCCGCGCAGCTTCACCCGGGCGTCGTCGCGGCCGAGGTAGTGGTAGACGCCGTCGCGGAGCACCGCGCGGTCGCCGGTGGCGAACGGGCCGCGGCGCTGCGGACGGCCCCAGTACCCGAGCATGACGGTCGGGCCGTCCACGACCAGTTCGCCCGGTTCGCCGGGGGCGGCCTCGGCGCCGTCCGGACCGACGGCCCGGACGCGGGCCCCGCAGCACGCCCGGCCGAGGGGCACGGGACCGTCCACGGCGGTGACCTCGTGGAACGTGCAGACGTTGGTCTCGGTGGGGCCGTAGAGGTTGAGCAGCCGGGCGTCCGGCAGGGCGGCGCGCAACCGGCGCAACGGGCCCGGCGGGAACGGCTCCCCCGCGAACAATACGGCTCGCAGCGCCGCCGGTCCGGCGCCGGCCAGGCCGCCCTCGCGCACCATGAGCACCAGCGCGGACGGCACCGAGTACCAGACCGTGATCCGGCGGCCCGTGACGTACTCGACGAGCCGGCGCGGCGCGAACGCGGCGTCCTCCGGCACGAGATGCACCGACGCGCCCGCCGCGAACGCCACGTACAGGTCGAGGACGGACAGGTCGGAGTGGAACGGCGCGTGGTTGGCGAACCGGTCGCCGGGCGTCGCGCGCAGCTCGGCCGCCGCCCAGGTGACGAACGCCAGCGCGTTGCGGTGCGACAGGCACACGCCCTTGGGCGTCCCGGTCGTGCCGGACGTGTAGAGGATGTAGGCGAGGTCGTCCTCGCGGCGGCCGGGGACGTCCGGGACGGGTCCGGCCGGCCCGGTGCGGCCCGTCAGCAGGGGGACCCGGACGCCCGCCGCCGTGAGCTGCGGCGCCCGGCCCGGATCGGTGACGACGGCGCGCGGGGCGCAGTCAGCGACCAGCAGCGCGGCCCGGTCGGCGGGCGCGAGCGGGTCGACCGGCACGTACGCCGCGCCGAGCCGCAGCACGCCCTGCATCGCGGCGATGGCGCGGGCGCTCTTGGGCAGCCAGAGCACGACCCGGTCGCCGCGCCGCACTCCGAGCCGGGCCAGGGCGTGGGCGACGCCGTCGGCGGCGGCGTCGAGTTCGGCGTAGGTCCAGTGGCCGTCCGGGGCGTCGATCGCGATCGCGCCGGGCGAGACGCGGGCCTGCTCGCGGACGAGCCGGTCGAGCCGGGCGACGCGCATCAGCGCCCCGGTCCGGCACGTCGCGCGGCGGGGACGCGGACGAGCTGATCGAGATCCACGGCGCCAGCGTAGGAGCGCCCGCCGCGCCCTGTCCTCGTCCTGAATGCCGGATTCGCTCCCCCCGAAGTGATGAGCGGACGGGCCGAAGTGAGGGGACGCCCGGTCCTTTCTCCCGACGACGGCGTCCCCGCCGCGTTCCTAGGGTGGGGGCCCCGAAAGGAGCAGCGATGCGCCCGGCCGGCCCGATCGACGTCCACCACCACGCCTATCCCCCGGCGCTGACCGCCGCGCTGCGCGATCTCGGCGTGGCCGAGCTGGCGCCCGGCGTGCCGCTGCCGGACTGGAAGCCCGACGACTCGCTGCGCCTGCTGGACCGCGCCGGGCTCGCCGGGGCCGTGCTGTCGGCGCCGCTGCCGGACGCGGCGTTCGCGCGGCCGTCCGGGCCGCTCGTGCGCGCGGTCAACGAGGGCACGGCGGGCCTGGCGGAGGACCGTCCCGGCCGGTTCGGCGCGCTGGCCTGCCTGCCGCTGGACGACCCCGACGGCACGCTGCTGGAGATCGGCTTCGCGCTGGACGTCCTCGGCATGGACGGCGTCGTGCTCCCCGCCAGCCTGCCCGACGGCCGGACCCTCGCCGACGTGTCGCTCGTCCCGGTCTTCGACGAGTTGGACCGGCGCGGGGCCGTCGCGCTCGTCCACCCGAACCCGAGCGTCGCGTGCCGGTGCGCGGGGCCGTCGGTCCCGCCGCCGCTGGTGGACTTCGTGCTGGACACGACGCGCGCGGTGGCGGGCCTGGTCTTCGGCGGGACGCTGCGCCGCTGCCCGCGCCTGAAGCTGATCGTCGCGCACGCGGGCGGGGCCGTCCCGTATCTCGCGCGGCGGTTCGCGCTCGCCGGGACATGGGTGCTGGCGGGCGACGTCCACGCCGCGCCCGATGCGGTCGACGCGGCGTTGCACGGCCTGTACTACGACACCGCCCAATCCGCGTCGCCCGCGGTTATCGAATGCTTACGTGAAGTCACGGACGACTCCCACATCCTCACCGGCACCGACTTCCCGTTCATGACCGACGAGGTGGTCGTCGCGGCCGGATTCCCGTCCTCAGGCCGGGACGGCGCGGCCGAACTGTTCCCCCGGCTGGCCCGCTGACCGGCCGGTTCACGGTCCCGCCGGAAAATAAGGAGGCGTTTTGTCGCATTCGGCTGGCATTCTGGGGGAGTGACCACCCCACTGGCGAGCCCCGTGCTGGTCGGCCGCGGCGCCGAGCTGGCCGAGCTGCGCCATGCCCTCGCCGACGCGCCCGGGGCCGTCCTCGTCGGCGGCGAGGCCGGGCTCGGCAAGACCCGGCTGATCCGCGAGTTCCGCGCCGGGCTCGCCGGCCGCGTGCTCGTCGGCGGCTGCCTGGAGCTGGGCTCCGACGGCCTGCCCTTCGCCCCGTTCACGACCATGCTGCGCGGGCTCGTCCGGTCCATCGGCGCCGACGGGATCGCCGAGTTCCTGCCGCGCGGCGACACCGGCGGCCTCGCCCGGCTGCTGCCGGAGTTCGGCGAGCCGGAGACCGACGCGGCGTCCGGCGAGGAGCGCGCCCGGCTGTTCGAGCTGGTCCTGATCCTGCTGGAGGGCCTGGCCGGGCAGGGGCCCGTCGTGCTCGTCGTGGAGGACGCCCACTGGGCGGACCGCTCCACCCGCGACCTGCTGGCCTTCCTCATCCGCAACCTCGGCGCCGTGCCGCTGCTGATCGTCGTCACGTACCGGACCGACGAGCTGCACCGCGCCCATCCGCTCCGCCCGCTGCTCGCCGAGCTGGGCCGGCTGGAGCGCGTCCGCCGCCTCGACCTGGAGCGGCTCACCCGCCCCGAGGTCGCCGAGCTGGCCGGACGGATCCTCGGAACCGACCCGTCGCACGATCTCGTCGGCCGCATCCACGCCCGCAGCGAGGGCAACCCGCTGTTCGTGGAGGCCCTGCTCGACGCCGACGGCACCCTGGCGTGCGAGCTGCCCGAATCATTGCGCGACCTGCTGCTCGCGGGCGTCCAGCGGCTCCCCGAGGAGACGCAGGAGGTCCTGCGGGACGCGGCGGGCGGCGGCACCCGCATCGAGCACCGGCTGCTGTCGGCCGTCTCCGGCCTGGACGACCGCGCGCTCACCCGCGTCCTGCGGCCCGCCGTCGCCGCGAACGTGCTCGTCGTGGACGGCGACGGCTACGCCTTCCGGCACGCCCTGATCCGCGAGGCGCTGCACGACGACCTCCTGCCCGGCGAGTACACGCGCCTGCACACCCGCTATGCCGAGGCGCTGGAACGCGATCCGGGGCTCGTCCCGGCCGGACGGGTCTGGGTCGAGCTGAGCCACCACTGGCTCGCCGCCCACGACGCGACCTGGGCGCTCGTCAGCGCGTGGCGGGCGGCGGCCGACGCGCGCAAGGCCGTCGCGTACGCCGAGTGCCTGGCGATGCTGTCGCGCGTGCTGGAGCTGTGGGAGCGCGTCCCGGACGCCGCCGAGCGCATCGAGGCCGACCACGTCGAGGTGCTGGAACAGGCCGCGTCGGCGGCCGAGATGGCGGGCGAGTACGAGCGCGGGATCAAGCTCGTCGGCGCGGCCCTGCGCGCGCTGGCCGACGACGACGGCGCTCGGGAGCGGCGCGCGGCGCTCCACATGCTGCGCGGCGCCATGCTGCACCAGCTCGCCCGGCCCGGCTTCATCGAGGACCTGCGCGACGCCGTCGCGGCGCTGGACGAGCCGACCGTGCTGCGCGCACGGGCGCTCTCCACCCTCGCCCAGTACGGCCGCCTGACGACCGGCATCGACGAGGCCCGCGCCGCCGCCACCGAGTCGCTGGAGATCGCGCGCCGGCTCGGCGACGGCTCGGCCGAGACGCACGCGCTCGTCACGCTGTTCTGCGTGGACGTCGACTACGGCGACGACCTCGGGCAGCTCGCGGAGATCTCGGCGGCCGTCCGGCGGGCGGGCGGCGCGCACAGCGCGATCCTGCGGCTCTCCGTCATCGAGTCCCACTATCTGGAGGGCGTCGGACGCCACGCCGAGGCCGCCGCCGTCGCCCGGCGCGGCATCGAGCA
Organism: Actinomadura rubteroloni; assembly: GCF_002911665.1. Classification (NCBI taxonomy): domain Bacteria; kingdom Bacillati; phylum Actinomycetota; class Actinomycetes; order Streptosporangiales; family Thermomonosporaceae; genus Actinomadura; species Actinomadura rubteroloni. The sequence goes on along the minus strand of NZ_MTBP01000001.1, from coordinate 1,464,739 downwards.
GGCCCGCGACTTCGGCGTCGCCCGGACGCAGGGCAGCTTCCTCTGCATCAACCGCGCCGAACCGCTCGTGTCCCTCGGCCGCTGGGACGACGCCGCCGACGTGCTCCGCGAGGCCTACGAGCAGGACCCGGCCATCACGATCCGGACGTCCCTGCACGTCCTGGACGGCGAAATCGCGCTCGGCCGGGGCGACGTCGCGACGGCCGCCGGGCATCTGGCGTCCGCCGCCGAGGTCATGGGACCGAAGGCGCGCTGGCGCAAGACGCAGGACTACTTCGCGACGCTGCGGCTCCAGGCCGGGATCGCGCTCGCCGAGGGACGCCCCGAAGAGGCGCTGGCGGCGATCGCCCGCGTCGTGGAGATCCCCGGCCTGCCCGACGACGCCCGGTACGCACTGCCCGCGCTCGTACTCGGCGCGCGGGCGGCGGGCCAACTCGACGACCCCGACGCCGCGCTCGCGCCCCTGGAGGCACGCGCGGACGGCCTCGCCGTGCGCGGCGGCGCGCAGGCCGCGTGGCTCGCGACGTTCCGCGCCGAGGCCGCGTACGCGCGCGGCGTCCGCGACGGCGCGGCCTGGGACGACGTCGCCGCCGCCTGGCAGGCCCTGGAACGCCCCTACGAGCGGGCGCAGGCGCTGGAACGCGCGGCGCTCGCGACGCTCGCCGCGGGCGACCGCGACGGAGCCGTCGCGCGTATCGGCACCGCGACCGCTCTCGCCCGCACGCTCGGCGCGCACCCGCTGTGCGGACGGCTGGACGAGCTGGCGCGCCGCCTGCGCGGCCCCCGCGACGCCGCCCCGCTCGGGCTGACGCCGCGCGAGCACGAAGTGCTGCGCCATGTCGCTGCGGGCCGCAGCAACCGCGCCATCGCGGCGGAGCTGTCGATCTCGGCGAAGACGGCGAGCGTCCACGTCTCGAACATCCTCGCCAAGCTGGGCGTCGCGACGCGGGGCGAGGCGGCGGCCACGGCACACCGCATGGCGCTGTTCACCGAGCCGGAACCGTCCCGCTGACCCGTGCCGTGGGCCGCGGGGACGGGGATCTCCCCTCCCGGATCCCCGTCCCCGGGCCATCGGGCCACACGGGAACTTCAGTGGCCGGCCGTCCCGGTCGGGCGCCGCGGATGACACGGTCATCTCCACTGGGAGGGGCGGCCCCCGACCCGTCCGGCCTGCGGCCAGTCTCGCCGCGGCACGACCCGCCCGCCATCCGGATCCACCCGTATCGGCATACCTAAAGACGCGCGGAGACTCATGGCCGCCGCGCGCCTCGGTATCCGGGTCAGGACGGAACGCGCGCCACGCAGAGCACGGTCTGGCCGAACGGCGGCCGGACGAAGCGCTCGATCAGCCGGGTGAGCGGCACGACCGTCCGGTCGTAGATCCGGACGAGCCTGGGATCGGGATAGCCCGTCCCGCCGCGCCGCACGGCCACCCACCACGCGATGCCGCCGAGGAAGTTGATCGGCTTGAGGACCTCGGCTTTCAGCCCGGCCTCCTCGACGGACGCGCGGAGCGTCGCCGGCGTATAGCGGGTGACGTGCCCGACCTTGCGGTCGAAGTCGCCGTAGAGCTGCATGTAGCCGGGCACCCAGATCACGATCCGGCCGCCCGGCTGTGTGACGGCGGCGAGGTCGCGCAGGGCCTGGACGTCGTCCTTGATGTGCTCCAGGACGTTCATCATCACGACCGTGTCGACCTTCTGCCGGATGCCGATCTCGGCGGGCAGCTCCAGGTCGATGACCTCGACGTCGGCCGAGTCGGCGTACCGCTTGCGCAGTTCCCCGACGCAGTAGGGGTCGTTGTCGCTGACGGCCAGGTAGTCGAGCCGTCCGGCGAAGTTCTCGGAGAAGTGCCCCAGTCCGGAGCCGATCTCCAGCATCGACCGTCCCACGTAGGGAGCGACCGTGTCGTGTTCGTACTGACGATAGTTGCGGGCCTCGTCGCCGCCCAGGTGGTTCTCCAGCGCCCCGTCCCCCGCGGCGGGTTGGACGACGTCGCCGTCGTGCGCCGGAGGTGCCTGGCGTGTGCTGAGGAGGTTGAGAAGCCTGGCGGTAAGGGTTTTCTTCTGACCTCGTGACTGCATGGTGTCCGCTCGTAGATGCGTGCGTCCGCGAAGGGGACCGTCGTCTCGGGGAGACCCGTCCCTGCGATGGAGTCCGGACAGTCTAGCGACGACGTCCGCGCAACGTTCCCACCGTCGTTATGACGGCGAGTGCCAGAGCGAACACGACATGTACGTGTCGTGAACGCGGGCCGTCCCGGGACGCGGCGGAGGGGAGACCGGCCGCACGGGCCGGGTGCCGCGCCCCGGAACGGGGCTCGGTCCCGCAACATACCGACGGCACGGCATGATCACATGCCGATGATTTTCATATGGCGGCACCGGGCGGCGGACGTCCGGGGGGCGGGCCGGGCCGTGCGGGCGAGTATCGGCGGACGGCTTGACCAGGGACGGCGCGCGGGGTTCGCTGTCGGTGATGGAGGAGACACGCAGGCCCACGCTCATCGCGTCGGTGCGCCGTGCCCTGCACCTGATGGAGACGGTCGCGTCCCATCCGGGCGGGGCGCCCGCCAAGCAGCTCGCGCGCGAGTCCGGCATTCCGCTGGGCACGGCCTACCACCTGCTGCGGACACTGGCGCACGAGGGCTACGCGGCGCGGCTGCCCGACGGGCTGTGGGTCCTCGGCGATCGTGTCGGGGCGCTGGAGGGCGGGAGCCGTCCGCACCGGCTGCTGACCCGGATCCGCCCGACGCTGACCGCGCTGCGCGACGAACTCGGCATGGCCGCCTACTTCGGGATGCGGGTGGACGACGAGATCCGCATCCTCGACATCGCCGACGGCCCGCGGGCCCCGCGCGTGGACCTGTGGGCGGGTTTCGCCGACGCCGCGCACGCCACCGCGATCGGCAAGTGCGTGCTCTCGCAGGCCGACGAGGAATGGCGGCGCTCCTACGTCACCCGGCGCGTCCTCGCCGACCTGACGCCCCGGACGATCACCGACCCGGACCGCTTCCTCACCGCGCTGCGCGCCCCGCGCGACCTCTGGCTGGACCGCGAGGAGTACGCGCTCGGGACGGTCTGCGCCGCCGTCCCGGTGACGGACGCGACGGGCGGCGTGACGGGCGCGCTCGCGGTGTCGTGCCCGGCGCCCCGCCTGCCGGAGGTGGAGCGGTCGGCGCACCGGCTGCGCGCCGCGGCCGACCGGATCGAGCGGACGCTCACGCTGACGCTCGGGTGATCCGGCCGGCCGGCGCGCGTCAGACGCGCTCGATGATGGTGGCGTTGGCCTGGCCGCCGCCCTCGCACATCGTCTGGAGGCCGTACCGTCCGCCGGTGCGCTCCAGCTCGTGCAGCATCTTCGTCATGAGAATGCCGCCGGTCGCGCCGAGCGGGTGCCCGAGCGCGATCGCGCCGCCGTTGGGGTTGGTCTTCTCCAGCGACGCGCCGGTGTCGCGCGCCCACGCGATCGGGACGGGGGCGAACGCCTCGTTGACCTCGAACACGTCGATGTCGTCGATCTTGAGGTTGCTCTTGGCGAGCGCCTTCTCGGTGGCGGGGATCGGCCCGGTCAGCATGTAGACGGGGTCCGAACCGCACACCGCGAGGGTGTGGATGCGGGCGCGCGGCGTCAGGTTGTGGCGGCGCACGGCGTCCTCGGACGCGATGAGCAGCGCGGACGCGCCGATGGAGATCTGCGACGCGACGGCGGCCGTGAGCGCCCAGCCCTCGCGCAGCGGGTTGAGGCCCGCCATCTTCTCCAGCGTGGTGTCGGGGCGCGCGCCCTCGTCCTTGCTCAGCCCGGCGATCGGGGCGATCTCGCGGTCGAAGTAGCCCGCCTCGATGGCCTTGGCCGCGCGGCGGTGGCTCTCCAGCGCGAACTTCTCCAGGTCCTCGCGGGTGAGGCCCCACTTCTCGACCATGAGCTGCGCGCCGCGGAACTGGGTGATCTCCTGCTGGCCGTAGCGCTCGCCCCAGCCCTCGCCGAACGGGAACTCCATCCCGGCGACGAGGCTGGAGCCCATCGGCACCTTGGTCATCTGCTCGACGCCCGCCGCGACGACGAGGTCCTGCGTGCCCGACAGCACGCCCTGGGCGGCGAAGTGGACGGCCTGCTGGGAGGAGCCGCACTGCCGGTCGATCGTGACGCCGGGCACGCTCTCGGGCAGCCCCGCCGACAGCCACGCGGTGCGGGCGATGTCGAGCGTCTGCGGGCCGACCTGCATGACGCAGCCCATGATGACGTCCTCGACGGCGGCCGGGTCCACCCCGGTGCGGTCGACGAGTTCCTTGAGCACGTGCGCCCCGAGGTCGGCGGGATGGACGTCCTTGAGGGCGCCCTTCTTCGTCCCGACGGGGGTACGGACCGCGCCGACGATGTACGCCTCGGCCACTACGCCTCCAAAAGCAGGGGTCTGGGGGTTCCGTCCCTAAACCGAGTCAGATTCGGTCAGTCAGTATGAGGTTACCCCCGAGTATCCCGCAAAGCGGTGTGACCTGTATCTCCCGGCCGCGACAGTCTTCAGTCCGCCGCCTGCGCCTGGCGTCCCGACGCGTCGTCGCCGAGCGTCGTGCGCGCCAGCTTCTCCAGCAGGCGCGTCAGCTCGGGGTTCTCCTCCGGGGACCAGCCGTCCAGATGCCGCGCGAGACCCCGCGCGCGGGTCGCGAACAGGCGCTCGCTCGCGTCCCGGCCCTGCGCGGTGACCGTCAGGCCCGCGTCGGTGCGCGTGACGTAGCCCCCGTCGACCAGTCTGTCCACGAACGGGCGGCCCTTCTCCACGTCCACCCCGGCCCGGCGGGCGAGCACGTCCCCCGCGACCGGCCCCTCGCGCGCGATCCGGCACAGCGCCCACATGCTGCCCGGCGGCAGGTCCACGCCCGCCAGCCGGCCGAGCCGGGCCAGCACCTCGCGGGCGTTCGGGTCGCGGCGCATGAGGTCGCTCAGCGCCCGCTCGATCTCCTCGCGCGAGCCGCGCGCCGACGCGCCGCCGACGCCCTCGCCGTAGTCGGGGGCCGCCGCCGTGGACCGCAGCGGCGCCTCACGCAGGAACAGCGCGAGAACGAACCCGGCCGCAGCCACCGGCACCGCCCACAGGAACACGTGCTGGATGGCGTCGGAGTAGGCGTGCAGGAAGTGGCCGCGCACATTGGACGGCAGCTTGTCCAGGAGACGCGCGTTGCCCTGGACGGCCCGCGCGTCGAATCCCGGCGGCAGTTCCCCACGGCGTGCCAGGTCCGTCATGTTCGACGCCAGCCGATTGCTGAAGATCGAACCGAACACCGCGACACCGAACGAGCCGCCGATCTGCCGGAAGAACGTCACACCGGACGTCGCCGCCCCCAGGTCCCTGTACGGCACCCGGTTCTGGACGGCGATCACGAGCACCTGCATCACCAGCCCGAGACCGAAGCCGAGCAGTGCGAACCGCAGGCTCATCGACAAGGTGGAGGACGTCTCGTCCACGCGCGATAGCAGGAACAGCGCCACCGCGACGATGGGCGTCCCGACGACGGGGAAGATCCGGTAGCGGCCCGTCCGGCTGATGACCTGCCCGGACCCGATCGACGCCAGCAGCAGGCCCGCCATCATCGGCAGCAGGTGCACGCCCGACAGCGTCGGCGACACCCCGTGGACGACCTGGAGGAAGATCGGCAGGAACGTCAGCGCGCCGAACATCGCGAACCCGACCGCGAAGCTGATCGCCGCGCTGAGCGTGAACACCGACTCGGTGAACAGGTGCAGCGGCAGGACGGGTTCGGCCGCCCGTCGTTCCGCGAACGCCCACAGCGCGATCAGTACGACCGCGAGGACACCGAGCCCGACGATCGGGAACGAGCCCCAGCCGTACGTCGTGCCGCCCCACGTCGTCAGCAGCACGAGCGCCACGGACCAGCCGACGATGAGCAGCGTGCCGAGGTAGTCGATGCGGTGCGCCTGCCGTTCGGTGGGCGCGTGCAGGACCGCCGCGATGACGACCAGCGCGACCAGCCCGATCGGGATGTTGATGTAGAACACCCAGCGCCACGACAGGTTGTCCACGAACCAGCCGCCGAGCAGCGGGCCGCAGACGCTCGCGACGCCGAACACGCCGCCGAACAGCCCCTGGTACCGGCCGCGCTCGCGCGGCGGCACGACGTCCCCGACGATCGCGACCACCAGCACCATCAGCCCGCCGCCGCCGAGGCCCTGGATCGCCCGGAACGTGATCAGCTCGGCCATGTTCCCGGCCTGGCCGCACAGCGCGGACCCGATCAGGAAGATCACGATGGAGAGCTGGAACAGGCGTTTGCGCCCGTACTGGTCGCCGAGCTTGCCCCACAGCGGCGTGGACGCCGTCGACGCCAGCAAGTACGCCGTGACCACCCAGGACAGGTGGTTCAGGCCCCCGAGATCGCTCACGATCGTGGGCAGCGCCGTCGAGACGATCGTCTGGTCCAGCGCCGCCAGCAGGATCGACAGCATCAGCGCCCCGAGGATCACCGCGAGATCGCGGCCCTTCGGCATGTCCTGCGCGCCGGTCTCCGCGCTCGCCTGATCCGCGGCCATCCGTGCCCCCCGTGATGTCGCTTACGGGAGAGATCTACCCATCGGGAGTGATTTAGCCACACGCCCGGTGATCAGGCGACCACCGGGCGGAGCGTTTCAGCGGACGATGTCCCGGGCCACCGTCGCGGCCCCCAGCGCCGCAGCGCCGCCGGAGAGCGCGACCACGGCCGCGACGCTCCACAGCGGCAGCCGGCCGCGCGCCTTCAGGCCGCCGACGGTGTCGAGGACGTCCGCGGCCAGGCCGTACCGTGCCCAGACCTTGCGCGACGGACCCTTGCCCAGTAGATAACCGGTCCCGAGACCGATCTCCCGCGCACCGAACAGCCGCAGTGCGTAGTCGCGGGCGGGGTTGTCGGCGCCTCCGAGTCCGAGGAGCCTCGCGCTGAGCGCGGGAGCGGCGAACGCGGCCACGCCGAGCCCGATCCTGGCCTGCGCCAGGGTCTTCAGGGCGACGTCCACTCGGTCCCGTTTGGTGTCTTCCTTCTCATCTGCCACATCCGGGAGCGTAGCCCGCCGCTCCGGGCCCGGCGCCATTAGGCTTCTGGATGCGACGCCGTTCCCGGGAGAGGATGACCGATGGAGGGGTACATAGCGCTGGTCGTCATGGCGCTGCTCTGCGCGTTCGTCATCCGGTGGACGGCCCAGCGGCTCCGGATGTCCACGCCCGCCCGGTCCAGCATCATGGTCGTCTTCGTGATCGTGGTGCTCGCGCTGTTCGGCCGTCATCTGAACGGCGGGTGACCGGGGTTCTGCGAACTTCGGCGCGGCCCCCGGCGTCATAACCGGCGAAACCGGCCCGGGGCGCCTTCCGGCGGACGCCGGCCGGCGCTGCCGAGCCGAGGGGGAATTCGCCGTGGCCCAACCGGCCCTCACCGCGCGTGGTGCGCTCCCCGTCCATCTGCGGCGGCTGCTGGAATTCTCCGCGCCCGTTCCGGACGATCTGTGCCTGGACGTCGCGGGCGGCTGTGCCGAGCTGACCGACGCCCTGCGGGAGCGCGTCCGGCGCGTCGTCACGGCGGACGCGCCCGGCGACCCGTGCTCGCTGCCCCACCCTGACCGGTCGTTCTCGCTGGTCACGTGCCGTCCGTCGCTGCGGTCACTCGGCGAGCCCGCCGCCCTGGTGCGGGAGCTGCTGCGCGTGTGCGCGCCGGACGGACGGGTCGTGCTCGCCGAACTCGTGCGCGGCGACGTCACCGCGACCGGGCACGCCGCTCCGGGGTCGTCCGTCACGGCGCTGACCGGGCTGATCGCGGCGGCGGGCGGGACGATCGGGCGCGTCGACGCCTTCACCGCCGAGCGTCCGCTCGACCCGTGGCTCGCGCGCACCGACGCGGCCGCCGCCGGACGGATCCGGCGGACGCTGCTGCGCGAGGTGGACGGCGGGCCGGTCACCGGAGCCCGGCCGCGCGTCATCGGCGGCGAGCTGTGGTTCACCCAATCTTGGGCCCACGTGGCGATCCGCCCGCAGTGACGCCCCGAACCGACCGCGCCGGGCGGGCGGCGCGGCGGGCGGGTCGTCGCGCAGAGTTATCCACAGGTTGCGGAGCGGATTGCGGGGCGGGTGGGCGGCGGGCGAGGCTGAACGGGACGTCCGGGCCGGGAGGGTCCGGGATCTCCGGGGAGGATCAGTGCGCCGTCAGCGGAAGCTCGAACCAGACCGCCTTGCCGTCCGGGGTCGGCCGGGCGCCCCACCGGGTGGCGAGCTGGTCCACCAGGTAAAGGCCGCGACCGCCCTCGTCGGTCTCGCCCGCGCTCCGGATCCGGGGCAGGCGCATGTCGGTGTCGAACACCTCGACCCACACGGCCTCCCGGCCGCGCCGCAGCCGCAGCCGGAACTCCTTGGCGGGCGGCTCGCGGCGGCCCAGCCGGCCGCCGAGGCCCATGTCCCAGTCGTCCTCGTCGAACGCGTCGAGGTTGAACTGGACCGGCGGCGGGCCGTCCAGCACCAGCTCGCGGCGCGGCGCGGGCGTCGTCGCCGCGTGCAGCACCACGTTCGTGACCACCTCGGACACCAGCAGGCACGCCAGTTCCTGCTGGTCCTCGCCCATGTTCCACTCGGCGAACGCCTCCGCCGCCAGCCGCCGCGCCTCCGACACCATGATCGGCTCGGCGGGGAACGTGCGGTCCCGCACCGACAGCTCGTCCGGGGCCGCCCTGATCACGACGATCGCGACGTCGTCGGCGATGTCCCCCGGCACGGCCCGGTAGGCCGCCGCCGCGATGTCCTCCACGCCGCCGCTCGCCGCCGCCGCCACCGCCATCCGCACCATCTCGCGGGCCTCCTCGCGGGTGCGGTGCTCGCCCTCGTCCTTCGGGCGCCGGTCGATCAGCCCGTCGGTGTACAGCACGAGCGTCGAGCCGGGCTTCAGCTCGGCGGTCTCCTCGTTGTAGACGATCTCGCCGCCGAGCCCCGGCGCGCGGACGCCGAGCATCGCGCCCTCGCTCTCGAACCCCAGCTCGCCGACCTCGCCGTCCACGACGAGCAGCGGCGGGTCGTGGCCCGCGTTCGCGAACTGCAGCACCCGCGACCACGCGTCGTACACGAAGTACGTGCACGAGACCAGCGGGGGGCGCACCAGCTCGTCGCTGTTCCAGCCCGACCGCGTCCGCTCGGGACGGGTCATCGTCCGCACCCACTCGTCCAGCTTGCGCAGGATGTCGGCGGGCGGCTTATCGTCCTGCGCGAACGCGCGCAGCGCCGCGCGGAGCTGACCCATCACGGCGGCGGCGCGCGCGCCGCGGCCCTCCACGTCCCCGATGACCAGCCCGACGCGGCCCGCCGACAGCGGGATCACGTCGTACCAGTCCCCGCCCACCTGCGTCTGGATGCCGTGCCCGTGCGACTCGATGGGACGGGCCGGCTCGTACCGCCAGGCGATCTCCAGGCCGTCCAGCCGGGGCGGGTTCTCGCCGGGCAGCAGGTGCTTCTGGAACGCCAGCGCCGTCTCCCGCTCCTGCTCGAACAGCAGCGCGTTGTCCACCGACAGCGCCACGCGGCTGGCGATCGCGCCGAGCAGGTCCCGGTCGAACCCGTCGTAGTGCGGGTCGGGACGGCGCGTCAGGTTCGACAGCGCGAGGCTCATCACGCCGAGCAGTTCCCCGCGCACGAGCAGCGGCGCGGCGATCACCGAGGTGATGCCCATCTCGTCGCCGTGCTCGCCGGGCCGTCCGCGGTGCGTGTCCTCGACCAGCACCGCGTCGCCGCGGTTCATCGCCTTCTCGGCCAGGTGCCCCGGCGGGTAGACGACCGTGTCGCCGACCTCGGGCCAGGTGCCGGGCGGGGGCGTCCAGTCCTCGGCGTGCCGCGACACCCGACGGATCAGGCGGTCACCGCTGAACAGGTCGATGAAGCAGTGGTCGGCGAACTGCGGGACGAGCGTGGCCGCCACGCGCCGAAGCGTGCTCGCCAGCTCCAGCGAGCCCGCGAGCCGGGTGCCGATGCGGTCCAGCAGGCCGTAGCGGTCCTGTTCGCGCTGGTTGGAGCGCAGCGCCTCCCGCGCGAAGATCACGATCCCGTCGACCGACCCGGACGGGTGCCGCAGCGGGACGGCGTGCGCGCGGGTGTAGACGGTCGTCCCGTCCGACCGCATGCTGCAGAAGGTGCCCTCCCACACGTTGCCCTTGAGCACGTGCCGGGCGAGTTCGGTGGCCTGCTCGTGGTCCTCCTCGGCGATCCCGAGCGACAGGATCGAGTGGCCGACGAACGAGTCGTCGTCCCCGCCGAAGCCGAAGAGGCGGCGGGCGAAGGCGTTGCCGTAGATGACGTTGCTGAACCGGTCGCAGACGACGACCGCCATCTCCATCTGGTTCAGGACGGTTTCGGGCGGCAGGTGCGCACCGAACGGCGGGTCCTCCGAGCTCTTCATCTGCCCACCCTGACGGCCGATCCCGAAACCTGCCCAGCGCGTCCCCGGACGGCCGGGGGCTCCCGTCGTATTGAACGACGAACCGACGGCGGGTACGCGTCAGCGCGGCGCGCGGATGGGGAGATCTTCGGTATAGACGCTTGCGGCGCAGCGCACACGCCGCTCACCCCGCCGCTTCGCCGCAAACCTCAGCGCCTGCTCACGAAGACGTGCTGGGCGATGTCCCGCGACACTTCCCGCTCCGGCACGTCCGGCTCGTCCTCGACCGTCACCCGCACCCCGTCGTCAGTTGTCCGAAGAGTCACTTGTCGTCCCGGTTGTATCCCAATCTGCTTGAGTTTAAGCATCAGATCGCTGTCGCCCTGGACCTGCTCGCTGATCCGCCGGATGACGGCCGAAGCGCCGCCCGCCGACGCCACCGCGGACATCATCGACAGGGTCGCGGTGCCGGCGTCGCCCGGCTCGTCGCCGTGGCCGCCGAGTTCGTCCAGGCCGGGGATCGGATTGCCGTGCGGGCAGGTGGTCGGGTTGTCGAGCAGCGCGACGAGACGGCGCTCGACCTCCTCCGACATGACGTGCTCCCACCGGCACGCCTCGATGTGGACGTCCTCCCAGGGGAGGCCGATGACGTTGACCAGCAGGCACTCGGCCAGCCGGTGCTTGCGCATGACGCGGGTGGCGAGGTCCCGGCCGGACTCGGTGAGCGCGAGGTGCCGGTCCCCCTCGACCCGGAGCAGCCCGTCGCGCTCCATCCGCGCGACCGTCTGGCTCACCGTCGGGCCGCTCTGCGAGAGACGTTCGGCGATGCGCGCGCGGAGGGGGACGATCCCCTCCTCTTCGAGCTCGAACACCGTCCGGAGATACATCTCCGTGGTGTCGATCAGGCCGTGTGAGGTCACAGCTCCCTCCAGCGTTCGGGCACCCGAGTCTACTTCCTCACGCCCCCGGGCGAGGGGACCGAGCAGTAACCGGGCGATCCGGGTTTGCGAACAACACCCGGCACCGCCCGCTTGTTCCCCTACGCCCCATGAATCCCAGCGCCTGCCCGTCCGCCCGGACGGCCCGGCGAACGTCTGTTCCTGCGCTTGGACTCGCGCTGCGCGAGAGGCTCGGCGCGGGTCGGGCGAGAGTTCGATCCCGGGTGGCGGGAGAGGGCTCGGCGCGGGTCAGGTGGAGGTCTGCTTCTGGGCCGTGGGAGACGGCTCGGCGGGAGGCGACGCATCCGGCCCCTGCGCGGTGCGAGTGTCGTATTTGAGGAAGGCGGGGACCGCGAGGCCCACGACCACGACGAGGACGGCGCACGCGACGCCGCCGCCGACCCAGGACGCCGTCACGCCCGCGACGGCGGCCGTCGCCCCGGCGCGCAGGTCGCCGAGCCGGGGGCCGCCCGCCACGACGACGGTGAAGACGCCCTGGAGACGGCCGCGCATCTCGTCCGGCGCGTAGGTCTGGAGGATCGTCTGCCGGAACACGGCCGAGATCAGGTCGGCGCCGCCGCCCACCGCGAGCAGCAGGACCGCCAGCCAGAGCGAGTGCGCGAGACCGGCCGCCGCCACCGCGAGCCCCCACACGGCGATCGCGGCAATGAGCGCCGCGCCCTGCCTGCGGACCCGTCCGATCCAGCCAGACGACAGGCCGCCGACGATCGCGCCGATCGAGATCGCGGCGAACAGCCAGCCGACGGCGGCGTCCCCGCCGAACCGGGCGTCGGCGATCTCGGGGAACAGCGCGCGGGGCATCGCGACGCCCATCGCGATGATGTCCACGACGAACGACATCATGAGCACCGGCTGCGTCCCGAGGAAGCGCAGGCCGTCGATCACCGAGCGCAGCCCGGGAGCGGACTTCACGTCCCCGAGCGGCGGGACCGGCGGAAGCCGCAGCGCTCCGTAGAGCGCCAGCGTGAACAGGACGGCGTCGAGACCGTAGGCGGCGGAGAAGTTCCAGCGCGCGAGGATCACACCGGCGAGCAGCGGCCCGGCGAACCCGCCGAGCTGGCTCGCCGTGAAGTTGAGCGTGTTCGCGGCCGGGACGAGCGGCCGGTCCATGATGCGCGGCACGATCGCCGACCGGGTGGGCGACGCGATGGCGAACCCGACCGACTGCACCGCGACGACGACCATGATGAACGCGACGCTGTCCAGCCCGGCCAGCGCCTGGAACAGCAGCAGGAGCGTCGCGCACCACATCACGCACGACGAGCCGAACAGCAGGCGGCGGCGGTCCACGGCGTCCGCGACGGCCCCGCCCCACAACCCGAAGATGATCAGCGGCACCAGGTTGACGAACCCGAGCACCCCGACCCACAGCGAGGACTTCGTCAGGTCGTACACCTGCACGGGCGCCGCGACGGCCGTGACCTGGAACCCGATGAACGACACCCCGTGCCCGAGCCACAACCGCCGGAACGGCCCGTAGGCGAGCGGACGCGTATCAATCGCGAACCGCCGCAGCCCCGACCGCTCGGCCTCCGTGCCCCTGGCGCCCTTGTCAACACTCGACTCCGCGCCACCACTCACAACATCCGCGCCACCAGCAATATCCGCACTACCCGCACCACCGGCAACATCCGCAGCCTTCGCGTCACCGGCAACACCCGCGATCGCGGGTGTGCCTTCGCGGGCGTCGGGGTCTGGGGTGGGGGTCGTGTCGTCAGGGGTCGCCGGTTGTGCCGGAGGGGTGTCGGGGGGTTCGGGCGGGTCCTGGTCAGGGGTCACGGGGAGAGTCTCTCTGCCTTCCAGCGGGCGGCGGACGGGAGGGCTCGGCTGTAGCGGATGCGGTCGTGCAGGCGGTTGGGACGGCCCTGCCAGAACTCGATCGTCTCGGGGACGACGCGGTAGCCGCCCCAGAAGTCGGGGAGCGGGACGGCGTCGGCATCGTCGTCCAGATTGTCCGGTTCCGGCCAGTGTGAGGCTACCTCGGCGTAGCGGCGTTCCAGTTCGTCGCGGCCGGAGATCACCGAGGACTGGTGCTCGCTGGCCCACGCGCCGAGGCGCGAGCCGTAGGGACGCGTCCGGAAGTAGGCGGCGGACTCGGCATCCGGCAGGCGCTCGACCGGGCCCGTGACGCGGACCTGACGCGCCCGCGCGTGCCACGGGAAGACGAGCGCCGCGCGCGGGTTCTCCGCCAGTTCGCGCCCTTTCGCGGACGTGAAGTTGGTGAAGAAGCGGAAACCGGCCGGGCTGTAGCCCTTGAGGAGGACGGTCCGGGCGTTCGGCGCGCCGTCGGCCGAGGCGGTGGCGAGCACCATCGCGTTCGGCTCCGACAGGCCCTCGGCGACCACGTCCTCGAACCAGGCCGTGAACAGTGCGAGCGGATCGGCGGGGACACCCTGCTCGGTCAACGGACCCCTTTCGTAGGATGCGCGGAGCCGTGCGGGGTCGTGTGCCGGCTGGTCGGCTGGGCGGTTCACAGCGCTCCACCCTCTCACCTGGGTCTTGGCGATTTCACCAGGACCGGGGTACTGGACGGTACGGCGGACAGGGTTCAATGGCACGGCTACCGCCTTATCACTCAGGGAGACGAAAGGCAGGGACGACATGTCCGACTTCAAACCTGGTCTCGAGGGGGTCGTGGCCTTCGAGACCGAGATCGCCGAACCGGACAAGGAGGGCGGCGCCCTCCGCTACCGGGGCGTCGACATCGAGGAACTCGTCGGCCGCGTCTCCTTCGGTGACGCCTGGGGCCTTCTGGTGGACGACAGCTTCGACCCGGGCCTGGCCCCGGCGGAGCCGCACATCCTGCCGGTCACGTCCGGTGACGTGCGGGTGGACGTCCAGGCCGCGCTGCCGACCCTCGCGACCGCCTACGGCATGCGTCCCCTGCTGGACATCGACGACGACGAGGCGCGCGCCGACCTGGCCCGCACGTCCGTCACGGCGCTGTCCTTCGTGGCGCAGTCGGCGCGCGGCGTCGGGGTGCCGATGGTGCCGCAGAGCCGCGTGGACGACGGCCGCACCATCACCGAGCGCTTCATGATCCGCTGGCGCGGCGAGCCGGACCCCAAGCACGTCCGGGCCATCGACGCGTACTGGGTCTCGGCGGCCGAGCACGGTCTGAACGCGTCGACGTTCACCGCCCGCGTCATCGCGTCCACCGGCGCGGACGTCGCGGCGAGCATCTCCGGCGCGATCGGCGCGATGTCGGGTCCGCTGCACGGCGGCGCGCCCGCCCGCGTCCTCCCGATGATCGAGAAGGTGGAGCGGATCGGGGACGCCCGCAAGGTCGTCACCGACATCCTCGACGGCGGCGAGCGCCTGATGGGCTTCGGGCACCGCGTCTACCGCGCGGAGGACCCGCGCGCCCGCGTGCTGCGCCGCACCGCCCGCGAGCTGGACGCCCCCCGCTACGAGGCGGCGAAGGCGCTGGAGGACGCGGCGCTGGCCGTGCTCCGCGAGCGCCGTCCCGACCGCGCCATCGAGACGAACGTCGAGTTCTGGGCGGCGGTCATCCTCGACTTCGCGCAGGTCCCGACCGCGATGATGCCCGCGATGTTCACCTGCGGACGCACAGCGGGCTGGGCCGCGCACATCCTGGAGCAGAAGCGCACGGGCCGCCTGGTCCGGCCGAGCGCCCGCTACACCGGCCCCGGCACCCGTCCCATCGAGAACGTCACGGGCGCCGCCGAAGCCCTGAAGCGCAACGCCGGCTGACACCCGCGATCCCCCCGATGAGGCCCCCGGTAATCCGGGGGCCTTGCCGTTTCCCGACCGCGCCCGCCCCACGCCCCCATGCGGCCGGACGGTCTCCCGGCGGTGTCGGGCAGGGTCCGCGATCAGCCCCTAAAGCCGCGCGCCCAGCGAAACGTGCGGCCGGACGTACTCCCGGCGGCGCAGGGCACGGTCCGCGATCAGTCTTTGACGCCGCGCGCCCAGCGTGCGGCCGGACGGTCTACCGGCGTTGCCGCGCAGGTCCGCGATCAGTCCTTCGAGCCGCGCGCTCAGCGTGCGGCCGGACGGTCCATCGGCGGTGTTAGGTCGACGGTTTGGTGGGGTGGGGTGGGCAGAGGGAGGGGCGGGCGTCGGTTCGGCGGCCGGCTAGTAGGTCGCCGCACATTGCCACGAGGGTTAGGCGGCCGCCGTCTTCCAGGCGGGTGAGCAGGACGGGTTTGTCCTCTACTTCGTGGCCGCCGTCTCGGGAGCCGAAGGTCAGGGGGCCGGTCGCGCCCTGGGGGCGGGCGCCGGGGCCGGGCTGGGTGAGTTCGGAGAGGACGGCGGCCGAGGACGGCAGGGTGCGGCCGTGTTCGCCGTAGACGCGTTCGGCGGCGTTGACGACGGCCAGGACGGCGTCGAAGCCGAGGGCCGCGTGCGAGAGGGACGGGCGTTCGTTGGCGGGGGCGTGGGGGCCGACGAGACGGTCCACGACGGTGTCGAACGAGCTGAAGAAGGTGTGGACGCCGTAGCCGGGGCCCACCCAGCGGGCCGTCCATTCCTCCCGGGCGGCGTGGGGGGTGACGTAGAGGCGGACGGACTGGTTGCGGCCGAGGTCGGCGGCGTTGTCGCTGACGTAGATGATCACGTCGTCGTCGGCGAGGACGATCCGCCGCCCGCCGCAGCCGGTGTTGGCGATCCGGTCGAGGAACAGCCGGAACTCCTGGGAGCGGCCGGCGTAGTAGAAGAGGTCGGCGTCGTTCTTGCACGCTTCGATGACGGCGCCGGGAAGCTGGCTCGGATCGGAGTAGGGCCGCTGGGTGACGGTCCCGTGGAAGGCGCGGGCGAAGTCGGCGGCGAGGTTGCGGGTGTAGAGGTCGTCGGGGCGGGAGTCGTAGAACACGTCGGCGCGCTTGGCGCGGGTCCCCGATCCGTTGCCGACGCTGAGCCGTCCGCTGTTCGCCCAGAACGCGGCGACCTCGGCCTCGCGGCGGTTCGGGGGCGCGAGGCGGAAGTAGTACGGGGAGAAGCGGCCGTTCTGCTCGCCCATCCCGTCATAGGTGCTCGCCGTGCCTATCATGGGCAGCGCGGACCGGCCGAGGACGTCGATGGCGTCGTTGGTCTGCCGCATGCTCTGCGCGAACCCGACGACGGCGACGACGTGGCGGTCGCGGGCGGCCAGGTCGCGGACGCGGGCGGCGACGTCCGCGCCGTACCGGAACCGTGATCCCGCGTTGGCGAGCAGGATGCGGAGCTGCGGCAGGCCGCCGTTGGCGTTGCGCTCCTGCTGGGCCATCGACAGCCCGATCAGCTCGCCGTGCGTGTCGGCCATGAGCTGGGCCTGCGGGTTGGTGTCGGCCGGGTCGACGGTCATCGCGCCGAGGTAGACGACCGTCACGTACGGCTTGCCGGACCCGGCGACCGCGTCGTTCTGCCGCCGGATGCGCCCCTCGACCGCCCCGAGCCGCCCGGCGAACACCTTGGAGCCGTCGGTGATCCCGACGCACTCGCCGTCCCCGGCCCGCCACACGTCGAACGGGACGCAGTACCGGACGGCCTCGAACGAGATCACCGCGACCGACGCCGCCAGGATCACGCCCATCGCCAGCCACGGCAGCGCCGGGTGCGCGGCGCGGGGCCGCCGCCGGCCGCGGAAGACGGGCAGGGTAGACGCGCCGTCGCCGCGCCGCAGGTCCACCCGGATCGTCCGGCGGGTCCCCTGGACGGACGCGCGCCGCCGCTCGTCCTCGTACCCGTGCCAGAACGGCTGCCCGTCGGGCGCCTCGCGCAGCGCGCCGAGGTCGACCGGGCCGGTGTCGCCGAGCGGGATCCGGACGGCGTCGGCGATCCGCGCGGCCTCCTCCTCCGACGTCACCGCGACGACCAGCACCAGCGGGTCGAAGCGCAGTTCGGCGCGGCGGACCTCCTCGACGCGCTCGACCAGCCGCCGCGCGGGCTCCCCCGCGCCCGCGCCGAACGGGCCGAGCACGACGACGGGGTGACGGACGCGCGCCCACGCGGCCCGGCGCAGCGGCCGGCGCCGGTACGCCTGCCGCAGGTCCTGGAGGAAGGCGGCGACGAGCAGGCGCTCGACGGTCTCGTCCGGTCCGGCGCGCGGCTCGTCCCGGTAGATGAGGTCGAGCGCGAAGCCGAGGAAGTCGTCGGACCTATTGCCCCGGAGATAGGTCTGTCTCTCCGAGGTGAACCAGAGATAGCGGCGGCGTCCGGCGCGGTCGCGGGTGCGGGCGGCGACCTGCCCGGCGATCGCCGACAGTCCGAGCGCCCCGACGAGCAGCGCGGCGGCGAGGTCCACCACGCTCGCGATCGTCGTGGACGCGAGCGCGACCAGCGCGACGCCGATCGGCGCGACCTGCTCCAGGTGCCCGAGCGCGGACGCGAGCCGTCCCTGCTGGCCGGGCCGCTCCCCGGGCACGACGATCTGGCGGCGGCGCAGCAGCCCGCGCCGCAGGATCCGGCGGCGGTGCGCCTCCTCCTCGGCGGCGGCCAGTTCCCCCGCGACCCGCCACGCCTGCCGCTGCGCGCTGGACGCCGCGTTGCCGCCGCGTCCGGCGCCGTCCTGGAGCAGCCGCATCCCGCGGACCTCCAGCAGCCACAGCGCCATGCTGAGCAGCGGGAACCGCAGGGCGGGCTCGCCCCGGCGGGTGCCCGACGACAGTTGCCGGACGAGATGGCGCAGCACCAGCGGCAGGTCCCGCGCGCCGTCCTCGCCCGCCAGGTGCCCGACCGGGCCGCCGTCCACACGGCAGCGCTCGACGAGCTGGTGGGTGACGAGATGGTCGTCCTCGTCGGTGCCGCGCAGGACGAGCAGAGGCCGCAGCCGGTCCCCCGTCCGGGCGCGCGGCCGTTCGCGCAGCCGCTCGAACAGGCTCTCCAGCCCTTCCAGCCGGTCCCGCCACGGCTCGGCGCCGCTCGTGCTCATGGCTCGTCCTCCTCGGGCCGCCGTGGCGATCAGATCAGGCGTTACCGGGCACCCAACCGCATTTGTCATCATGGAACCGTGACCGATGCCACGGAAGAACCTCTCGAAGGGGACATCGGCCCCGCCGCGCAGGCCACGGAGACCCCGCCGACGGCCGTCCGGGACGAGCTGCGCGCCTACGAGGCCGAACGGGAGAAGCGCCGCCGCCGCACCAACGCGCGGGCGGGGCTCGCCGCGCGCTGCCTGGCCGCGCTGCTGCTGGCCTTCCTCGCGCAGGACTCGGTGCGCACCGCGATCGAGGCCCACGCCAAGGGCGACCCGTGGCTCTACCCGCCCGCCGTGATCGCCGCCCTGTGCGTCGGCGGGCTCGTCGTTCTCGCCGTCCCGTTCCTGCGTCGCCCCAAGAAGTGATCTAGGACGCAGCTCAAGTACCCTCCTGTGCGTGACCGACAGCGCGAATCCAGCCATTGCCATCCCCGACGCCATCAAGCCCGCCGACGGCCGGTTCGGCTGCGGGCCGTCCAAGGTGCGTCCCGAGCAGCTCGCCGCGCTCGCCGACAGCGGGTCCACGTACATGGGCACGTCGCACCGGCAGAAGCCCGTCAAGTCCCTGGTGGGACGGGTGCGCGCGGGCCTCGCGGAGCTGTTCTCCGTGCCGGACGGCTATGAGGTCCTGCTGAGCAACGGCGGCACGACGGCCTTCTGGGACGCCGCCGCGTTCGGCCTCGTCCGGGACCGTTCCCAGCACCTGACGTTCGGCGAGTTCTCCAGCAAGTTCGCCAAGGTCACCAAGGGCGCGCCATGGCTGGCGGACCCGTCGGTGATCTCCGCCGACCCCGGCGACCACCCCGCGGCCGCCGCCGAGGCGGGCGTGGACGTGTACGCGTTCACCCACAACGAGACGTCCACGGGCGTCGCGATGCCGATCCGCCGTCCCGAGGGGACCTCCGCCGACGAGGCGCTGGTGCTGGTGGACGCGACGTCCGGCGCGGGCGGCCTGCCCGTGGACGTCAGCGAGACCGACGTCTACTACTTCGCCCCGCAGAAGTGCTTCGCGGCCGACGGCGGCCTGTGGGTCGCGCTGGCGTCCCCGGCGGCGCTGGCGCGGATCGCGGAGATCTCGGCGTCCGACCGGTACGTCCCGGAGTTCTTCAACCTCTCGACCGTGGTGGACAACTCCGCCAAGGACCAGACGTACAACACCCCGGCCGTAGCGACGCTGCTGCTGTTCGCCGAGCAGATCGAGTGGATGAACGCCAACGGCGGCCTGTCCTGGACGACGGGCCGCACGGCGGACTCGTCCCAGCGGCTGTACACGTGGGCGGAGAAGTCGCAGTACGCGACGCCGTTCGTCGCCGACCCGGCCAAGCGGTCCCAGGTCGTCGGGACGATCGACTTCACCGACGACGTGGACGCCGCCGCCGTGGCGAAGGTCCTGCGCGCCAACGGCATCGTGGACACCGAGCCCTACCGCAAGCTCGGCCGCAACCAGCTCCGCGTCGGCATGTTCCCGGCGATCGACCCGGCGGACGTCGAGGCGCTCACCGCGTCCATCGACTACGTGGTCGAGCGGCTCTAGCGCGGCGCCGGTCCCCGTCCGCACCGGACGGGGACCGGTTCAGGGCGCCCGCGTGGCCGAATAAGCTCGTTTCCGTGAACCGCGCGCCCCAATGGTTGCTCCCCGCCGTCCTGACCGCGCTCGTGCTGGCCGTGGTCGTCGGTGCGCTGCTGAAGTGACCGCCTGGGCGAGGAGAGCGGGGGCCGGGGCCGTGGCGGCGGGGTTGCTGGTGCCCGTCGCGGCGACCGGCGCGGCGGCGGACGACGCCGTGATGTTCCGCGTCACCGATCCGCGCATCACCGAGGCCAGCGGGCTGGCGGTCAGCGCGCGGCATCCCGGCGTGGTCTACACGCACAACGACTCGGGCGGGCTGCCGGTGATCTACGCGCTCGGCCCGGACGGCCGGACGCGCGCCGCGCTGCGCCTGGCCGGGGCCACCGCCCGCGACTGGGAGGCGATGGCGACCGGACGGGACGAGCGGGGCCGCCCCTGCCTCTTCGTGGCCGACATCGGCGACAATCTGGGCGGCGCCTGGCCGTACGTGACCGTCTACCGGATCCCCGAGCCCGCCGAACTGCGGTCGCAGACCGTCCGCGCGACGGCGTTCCGGTTCAAGTACGAGGACGGCCCCCGCAACGCCGAGACGATGATGATCGACCCGCGCACGAACCGGCTCTACATCGCGAGCAAGCTGTTCGGCGCGTCCCTGTACGCCGCGCCCGCCAAGCTGCGCACGCGCGGGTTCAACACGCTGCGCAAGGTCGGCGGCGCCCCCACCATCGCGACGGACGGGGCGTTCGCGCCGGACGGCCGCAGCTTCGTCATCCGGACGTACTTCGGCGCCCGGCTCTACACCATGAAGACCGACGGCAAACCGGGCAAATCACTCGGCTCGCTGGCGCTGCCCGCGCAGAAGCAGGGCGAGTCGATCACCTACACCCGGGACGGGGCGGCGGTGCTCGTCGGCTCGGAGGGCGCGGACCAGCCGGTCTACCGGGTGCCGCTCGACCCGGAGCTGCGCCCGGCGGCGCCGTCCCCGAGCACATCGCCCAGAAAGGACACCAAGGCGGAGAACGGCCGGATCGACGCGTCCGGACGGCGGGTGGCGCTGGCCCTGATCCTCGGGATCGCCGCGCTCGTCGGCTATGGACTGGTGCGCAGGAAATCCTGACGCGCGGCGGGACACATGTGAGGATGCGGACTGTGGAGCATGAGCTTGCGGGCCTGCGCGGGCCGGGTGGACGGTGGCGGCCGGTCGCGGCGGGGCCGTTCACGCTGCTCGCGGTGGTGCTCGCGCTGCCGCCGATCCGCCCGGTGTGGCTGTGGGCCGGGCTGATCACCGTCGTGGCCGCGGTCCCGTGGGCGCTCGGCGCCGTCCCGGACGGGCGTCCGCGCCGGCACCGGCCGTACTGGCGGCTGTCGGCGGACGGCCTGGAGCGCGTCGGGCCGGGCGGGCTGAGCCTGGTCCGGTACGAGCGGTCCCGGATCGAGGCGCTGGCGATCACGACGGGCGACGACGTCCTGACCGTCTTCCACAAGTTCGGCCGGACGGCGGCCGGCCCGCTGGCGACGCTCGGCATGGAGCCGATCGCGCTGTTCGTCGCGGCGCGGCGGCTCGGCGTCCCGGTCCATGTGCTGGACGGCGACTCCGCCGACCTCCTCGACCCCGCCGCCGACGAGAGCCCTCGCTTTCCGACGGGTGACACCGTCCTCACCGGCCTCGGCCCGCTGCCCCGCGACCAGGCCGCCGAGCAGCGGCTGCTGGACCAGGAGGCGCGGCTGCTGGCGGCGGCGCACGAGCCCGCGACCGTCCCCGATCCCGAGCGCGGCGCGCGGCCGGTGCGGCTGGCGTCGCCCGCGCCGCGGCCGAGCCGCCAC
This sequence comes from Actinomadura rubteroloni, assembly GCF_002911665.1. NCBI lineage: Bacteria > Bacillati > Actinomycetota > Actinomycetes > Streptosporangiales > Thermomonosporaceae > Actinomadura > Actinomadura rubteroloni. The sequence continues at coordinate 1,443,082 of NZ_MTBP01000001.1, read as the reverse complement.
CGGATCGTCGCGCTCGGCGTGCTGGCGGCGGTGATCGGCGTGGCGATGGTCGCGCGGGTCGCGGTGGACGGCGCGGACGCGATCGGCGACCGCGTCGCGGCGGGCTGCTGGGCGCTGATGGCGAGCGCGGCGGGCCTGCTGGCGCGGCGGCGGCTGCTGACGGCCGGGCGGGTCGAGTGGACGATCTCGGCCGAGGGCCTGGCCGTGCGGTCCCGTCCGGCCGAGTCCCGGCGGCGCGGCGCGGGCCGGACCACGGTCGCGGCGTCCCGCGTCGCGGCGGTGATCGTCGGCCCGGGGCTGCGGCCGGACCCGCTGACCGGGGCGCCGCGCGCGACCGAGCTGTCGGTGCTCGTGTTCGACCACGCGCTGGACCTGATCGCGCGGCTGCCCGCGCACGGCATGGACGCCTTCCAGCTCGCGCACGCCCTCGACGAGCACGGCTACACGGTGATCACGCCGGGCGCGCCGCCGCCCCGGCTCCCCCACTACGGCGTGGACGGCCTGCCCGACATCTTCGCGCGCGTCCCCGGCGGGCGGCTCGTCGTCGCCGACGGCGGCCTCGGCTGGGCGGACGCGGCGGGCGACGTCGTGCTGCGCATGCCCGAGGACCGCATCGGCGGCGTCGAGCTGCTGACGATCAGCGGGCACGCGTGGGTGCGCCTCTACGACACCGACGGCGACGAGTTCTTCGCCGCCCCCCTGTCGGCCCTGCGCATCTCCCGGACGGACCTGCGCGAGAAGGCGCGGGAGGCGGGCCTGCCCGTCACCGACGCCGAGTACGACGCCTACATGAGCGCGGCGTTCCACGCGGCCGTGTCGGCGCTGTCGGTGCCCGAGCCGGAGCCCGCGCCGCGCCCCGATCCGGTGCCGGGCGTCCTGCTGGACGCGACGCGCCGGTCCCGGATCCTCGCCGCCTCGCTCAGCGTGCTGCTGTGCGAGGTCGTCGCGGTGCTCGGCGCGCTGTGGATCGGCCCCGACCTCGGCGGGTTCGCCCGGACTGCGGGCTGGTCCGTCCCGGCCGGGCTCGTCGCGGCGCTCGCCGGTTCGTGGCTGTACGACCGGAACCGCGCGCAGCTCAAGGTCTCGGTGGACGGCGTCGCGGTCGTCACGCGGCGCGGCCGGGTCGAGTGGGACCTGGCCCGCGAGCGCGTCGGCGGCGTCGGCATCGACGAGTCCGGCGACCGGATGCCGCGCCTCGTCGTGTGGGGGCCGTCCGGCCGCGTCCTGCGGCAGGTGACGTTCCCGCCCGACCTGCGCGAACTGCGCCGCGCGTGCGAACGCTACGGCCTGCCCTGGGGCCCCCCGGACGAAGCCCGCCCCGTCCCGCCCCCGCCAGAGCTTTGAGCTAGCCGCGCAGGCGGAAGGTCGTCAGTGGTTCGTACTCGGGTTGCGGGCGGTCGGCGCCGGGCAGGTGGCTGCGGACGAGATGGAACGCGTCGGCCGTCCACGGCTTGGTCGCGAACGTGGCGAGGGGTTCCAGGAGCGGGCGGACGTCCACCGGGCCGCGGCTGCGCGCGAGCGTGAGGTGCGGCCGGTAGGCGCGGTGCTGGTCGCCGCGGTGGTGGTCGGGCGCGGCGCCCGCGTGGTGCCCGGCGGCGGCGGTCTCGGCGGCGAGCCCGGCGAGGGCGCGCCGGTCGCCGTAGAGCCCGGCCCACAGGACGCGGGCGTGCTGGCCGCCGAGCGGGAACGCGCCGCCCCCGGCCAGCGTCAGCCGCATGCAGGGATGCCGGTCGGCGGCCCGCTCCAGTTTCGGGACGAGGACGTCGAGCGCGCCGGCGTCGAGGTCGCCGAAGAACGCGAGCGTGACGTGGAGCAGGTCACGGCCGATCCAGCGCAGGTCGGGCGACCCGTCCGGTGTTCCGGCGCGCAGCGGCGCGGTGAAACGCTCCACGGCGTCCAGCACGGCGGGCGGCGGAACGAGCGCCGCGAACAGTCTCATCCACGCTCCGGGTCCGGCACAGGCTCAGCCTCGCACCCGCCGTGTCCGATGTCCACGGGCCACTGAGCGTCAAGCCGCCCGTCAGGCGGACGGCCGCAGGACGCGGCGGACGGTGGGCAACAGGGACCCGCGCGGCGCCATGAACAGCCCGACGGCCAGCGCGGCGCCGAGCGCGATCCCGCCGCACGCGACGAGCGTCGACCGGGGCCCGAAGTTCTCGGCCATCCAGCCGACGGCGGGCGCGCCGAGCGGGTTGGTGCCGAGGAACACGAACATGTAGAGGCCCATGACGCGGCCGCGCATCGCGGGGTCGACGCCGAGCTGCATCCGCGCGTTCGCCGACGTCACGAACGTCATCAGCGCGATGCCGGTCGGGACGAGCAGCACCAGGAACGACCAGTACGACGGCATCAGCCCGGTCAGCGCCTCCAGCACGCCGAACAGCACCGCGGCGCCGAGCAGCACGCGCTGCCGGGGCCGCGCGGTGCGGCGGGCGGCCAGCAGCGCGCCGGTGAGCGCCCCGACGGCCAGCATGGACGACGCGAGCCCGAACGACGACGCCCCGGTGTGGAAGACCTGCCGGGCGACGAGCGCGATCGTGATCTGGAAGTTCATGCCGAAGGTCGCGACGAGCCCGATGAGCACGAGCGTCATCAACAGGTCGCGGCGGCCCTTGACATAGCGCAGGCCCTCGATGAGCTGGCCTTTCGCGCGCGGGACGATGTCGGCGACGTGCAGCTCGTCCGTCCGCATCCGCGCCAGCCCGACGAGGACGGCCGCGAACGACGCCGCGTTGACCAGGAACACCGGGCCGGTGCCGAACGCGGCGATGAGCACGCCCGCGATGGCCGGGCCGAGCAGCCGGGCGCCGTTGAAGCTGGCGCTGTTGAGCGCGATGGCGTTGGGGACGTCCTCGCGGCCGACCATCTCGACCACGAACGCCTGCCGCACCGGGTTGTCCACGACGGTCGCGAGGCCGAGGCCGAACGCGAGCACGTAGACGTGCCAGACCTGCGCGGTGCCGGTGAGGGCGAGCACGCCGAGGACGAGCGCGAGCAGCCCCATCGCGATCTGCGTCAGCATCAACAGCCGGCGCTTGGGGTACCGGTCGGCGAGGACGCCGCCCCACAGCCCGAACAGCAGCAGCGGCAGGAACTGCATCGCGGTCGTGATGCCGAGCGCGGTGCCGCCGCTCTTGCCCGCGAGTTCCAGGACGAGCCAGTCCTGCGCGACGCGCTGCATCCACGTGCCGGTGTTGGACACGACCGTCCCGGTCGCGTACCGCCGGTAGTTCGGGACGCGCAGCGACCGGAACATGCCGGCTCTGTTCGCCCCGACCGACCGACCCCGACCGACCTCCCGGGCGGGCGTCAGGCTCGGCTGATCTTGTCCAGGATCGGGGCGGCCCGGCGCAGGACCTCCCGCTCGTCCGGGCTCAGCTCCGCCAGCCTCCGGCCCAGCCACGCCTCCTTGCGGCGGCGTTCCCGCGCCAGGTGCTCCCCGCCCGCCGGGGTCGCACTGATCACCACCTGACGGCCGTCCGTCGGGTGCGGCGCCCGGTTCACGAGCCCCTGCTCCTCCAGGAACGCGATCACCCGCGTCATCGACGGCGGCTGGACCTTCTCGTGCTGGGCCAGTTCCCCCGGCGTCATCGAGCCGTGCCGCTCGATGGCCGCGAGCGCGGCGAACTGGGTGACCGAGAGGCGCTCGTCCTCCGTGCCCGGCTCGGCCAGGCGCAGATGGCGCAGGCGCCGGGACAGCCGCGCGATCGAGATGCGCAGCTCCTCGGCCAGGGTGGGGGCCGCCGGGCGGCCACTGGTCGATGGCGTCATGATCGTTAGCAGAAGTCATTGCCTTTGCTAACGGTATCGGGCGGGGACGTATTCCGCCATACCGTCACACGGCGTCCGACTTCTTCCCTCTCTTCCCGCTGGCCTTCCATCGTGCCAGGGAACGGGGCTCCCCACGGGACCGTCACCCCCGCCGGTTAGCCTGGGCGGCGACGGGGACCGTGGACGAGGGGGCGGGCGATGAGCGAGCCGAGGGCACGGCGGCCCGATCCGCCGCCGATGCCGACCGACGACGTCAAGATCGCGGCCGTCGGGACGGGCGCGTGGGCCGTCGCACTGGTCGTCCTCGCCGTCGTCGGGCTCCCCGACGACGACCGCTGGTGGCTCTGGGTGTGCGGGGCCGGCGTCGTGATCGGCCTGTTCGCCATGTGGTACATCCCCCGGCTCCAGTCCGCCCGCGTCCGGCAGACGAAGCGCGACTAACGGTCCTCCAGGTCCGCTTCGGCGAGCAGGGTCGCCAGGTCGCCGGGATCGCGCAGGACGGCCGCGACGAGCAGCCGGTCCGGCCAGCGGCCGGTGAGCCACGCGAGCGCGCGGGCCAATCCCTCGGGGCCGGACGCGTGGGGCTCGCCGTCCCCCGCCCACCAGGGCACCGCACGGCCGTCCACCACGAGCGGGTCGTGCGCGACGTAGGACGCGGGCGCGTCCGGCAGCACCGCCCGCGCCGCGTCCGGGACGGGCCGCCGCTCCCCCGCCGACCCGATCTCCCCGGCCACCTCGTCCCCGGCGAGCGGCAGGTCGAGCGCGTCGGCCAGCGCCGCCGCGTCGCCCGGTGCCGGGATCAGCAGCGGCTGGCCGGTGAGCAGCGGGAGCAGGTCCGGACGGTCCAGGACGAGCGCGTCGCCCGCGTCCACCACCTCGACCGCGCCGTCCACGATCGCGCGGACGCGCTCGGGCGGGTCCACGTCCAGGCCGGGGACGCGGGCCAGTTCGGTCCACAGCGCGCCGAGCACCGTCCGGTCCACCGGGCGGGACGGGTCCGCGAGCCGGTCCAGCAGTTCGGCGGCGCCGCCGGGCTCGTCCAGCAGCGCGGCGAGCGACGTCCGGACGCCGAGCGCCCGCAGCAGCTCGGGATCGAGCCCGGACGGCGCGGGGTCGTACAGCCCGGCGAGCAGCGGATCGGCGCCGGGCGCGCGGAACCCGCCCGGACGGCGCCCGTCCAGCACCGGATGCCGCCGCAACCACCACGCCGTGTACGACGGCACCTCGACCCGGCGGCCCTCATGGACGACCCGCAGCGGCTCGGTGACCGCCGCGCGCCAGGGCGGGGCGGCGAGCAGGCCCAGGGCGGCGTCCCAGTCGGCGACGAGTTCGAGGTCCCGGACGGCCAGGAACTCCGGCACGAGCGGCGGCATCCCCGGCCCGACCAGGTCGAGGACGTCGTCGGCCCAGTCCTCTTCCCGGTCCAGGTCGAAGGTGGCGTCGCCGAGTTCGGCGTCCTCGGCCCGGACGAGCGCGAACCCGGCCAGGACCCCGCACGCGGCCAGCGCCTCGGCGCCGAACCGGGCGAGCAGGTCGTCCGCGACGACGCCGAACGGCGCGTCGTCCGCCATGATCGTCCGCAACGGGCTATCGGGGAACAGCAGCTCACCGGCCGGGTAGAGGTCGCCGTCGGCGCCGTCCAGCGCGAGGTCGGCGAGCCAGTCCTCCTCGCCGGGATCGAGCCGCGCGGCGGCGACGAGCCCCAGCACGGCCTCGGCGACCGCGCCCGGATCGTCGGCGTCGAACGACTCGGCGACGGCCCGCCGCACGGGCGCGCTCGTCAGCACCTCGCGCGGCCCCGCCTCCACCGCGCCGAGCCGCAGCAGCAGCGGATGCGCGGCGGCGGGGTCGACGAACCGCAGGTCCAGGACGTCCGCGCCGGGCGGCGCCGCGCCGGTCGCGACGAGCAGCCCGCGCGGCCCGCGCACCAGGCGGCCGGTCGCCAGCGGCACCGGCAGCGCGCCGAGCGCGTCGGCGGGCACCCCGGCCAGCGCCTCGTACAGCCCGTGCCACCAGGCGGGTTCACGGTCGAGGGCGGCGAGCGCGTCCACGACGTCGGCTATCTCGGCGCGGTGGACGCCGAGCGCGGTCAGCGCCCGGTGCCGGACGGGCCAGGACGACGGCAGCAGGTTCGGCACGACGTCCCCGCCGAGCAGGTCCAGCAGCGGGCCGGGGCCGTCGATCACGGTCGTGTCGCGTCCGCGCAGGCCGCCGGGCAGCAGCGGGACGTCCGGCAGCCGCTCCCGCACCGCGTGCCGGATCGCCGCGTCCACCTCGCCGGACGCGACCGGCCCCGGCACGAGGTCCAGCACGGCCGGGTCCCCGGCCAGTTCGCGCAGCAGTTCCACGTACGCGTCGGCGGCGCGGTCGGCGAGGAAGCGGGCGAGCGGGCCGGGCGCGACACGGCGCCGGTCCGGGTTGAGGGGGAACGTCCCGATGAGCAGGGCGGGCAGGCCGACGGGCTCGTCGCTCGGCGTCGGCGCGTGCAGGACGGACGCGGTCCCTTCGGGCAGCACGCCGTCCACCGGGAGCGCCCACCGCACCGACCACGTGGCCCGCGAACGCTCCTCCACCGGACGGTCCGCGAGCAGTTCGGGGGGAATCGTCCCGTGCGCGGCGACGGTCCGCCACGCGGACGCGTCCAGCACGACCGTCCGCGACGACCCGTCCACGTCGATCTCGACCGCGTCCAGCGCGGGCAGGGCCAGCAGCAGCGCGGGCCCGACGGCGGCGAGCTGCCCCGCCACGGCCTCGCGCGCGGCCTCGTCGCGGAGCGGCAGCCGGACCTCGGTCGCGAAACCGTCCGGGACACCGTCCGCCGCGATCGGGAACGGCAGCCGCAGCACCGGGACCTGGCCCGCGCGGCGCTCCAGCTCGCCGGCCAGCGCGGGGATCGCGGCGACGAGCGCCCGCGACTCCGCCGCCGACCAGCGGACGCCGCCGTCCGCCGACACGATCGACGGCCGGTCGCTCACCGCCGCGACGGCCGCGAACCCGACGCCGAACCGTCCGACCGAGTCTGAAGTGTCCCGCTTGGCCGACGCGCGCAGCGTGGACAGCGCCTCGACCCCGGCGGCGTCCAGCGGCGCGCCCGTGTTGGCGGCGGTCAGCTCACCGCCGCGCAGGACGAACCGGAGCCGTCCCGGCACGCCCGCACGCGCCGAGGCGTCGGCCGCGTTCTGCGCCAGCTCCACCACGACGCGGTCGCGGTAGCCGCCGAGGGCGTGGTCCTCCTCGGTGTTGGCGTCCTCGCGGAACCGCGCCGGGGACTCCGTCCAGGCGCGCAGAACCCGGGCGCGCAGCCCGGCGGTGCCGAACGGGTCGTCGGCGGCCACGGCGCGGTCAGTCGCCGGTGTCGCCGGGCGCCACGATCTCGTAGCCCAGCTCGTCGATGACCGGCGGGCCGTGCTCGGACGCGAGCGGCACCGACACCGCCTCCGAATGCGCGCCGCACCCGTGGTCGGCGGAGACCACACGGCCGTCGTCGGGCGCGTACTCGTTGGCGCACACCCCGAACATCTGCCGTAGCTCGCCCGCCATAAGCGTGTAGAAGCCGCAGGTGGAGCATTGCGCGGGCGCGGCGGTCGCGATCGACGCGTGCGGCCCGGCCGGGCCCTCGTACCAGCGCGCGGCGGCCTCGTCGCGGCCCTCGCGCGACAGCACCCGGACGCGCCCGAGCCCGAGTTCGTACTGCTCCTGCCGGTCCAGCTCGTCGTCCACGGCGGCGAACCCCGGCGCGAGCCGGACGTCGTCGGGCGCGGTCGGCAGCAGGTCGCCGGGGCCGAGGTCGCCGGGGCGCAGCCGCTCCAGCCACGGCACCCACTCGGGCGCGAGCAGCGCGCCGTCGCCGGGCAGCAGCACGCACTCGTCCACCGTGACGACCTTGGACCGGGACGCCCGCGCGACCGTCACCGCCCAGTGCCAGCCTTGATAGGCCGGGTCCAGGCAGGCGAACGCGTGCGTGACCACCCGGTCGGCCTCGGCGCGCAGCCCCAGATGGTCGCCCACCTTCCCCGGCCGGGCCGTCTCCTCGGCGGCGGCGCGGGCGATGTCGACGGCCGCCGCGCAGGCCGGATCGACGGCGGGCGGGCGGGTGCGGCGTGCGGAACTGGACCGAGACAGTGGGCTCACGCCTCAATTCTCACCCATCGGAGGACGCGAACGGACACACCGCCCCGCCGCGCCGGGTTATGGTGCCAGGTCGTCGGCCACGGCACGCAGGACCGTGGCGATCTTTTTGGCCTCCGCCGGGGCGGGGTGCTTGCCGCGCCGGTAGGTCTCGGAGATGCCGTCGAGCAGCTTGATGAGGTCCTCGGTGATCAGCACCATCTCGTCCGGCTTCTTGCGCCGCTGCTTGGCGATGGTCTTCTCCACCGACGGCAGCGTGTCGAGGACGCGCAGCGACAGCGCCTGCTGCCCGCGCCGGCCCTCCACGACGCCGAACTCCACCCGCTGGCCGGGCTTGAGCGCCTGGACGCCGCCCGGCAGCGCGGAGGAATGCACGAAGACCTCACCGCCGTCGTCACGGGTGAGAAAGCCGAACCCCTTGTCGGCGTCGTACCACTTCACCTTGCCAGTGGGCACGGGAGACCTCGTTCAGCTCTCGTCCTGGATCGGCCCTCAAGATTAGCGTCACGTCACGCCCCGGCATAATGCCGCCGCGGACGGACAGAACGTACCCTCGAACCACCCGGAAAGCACCCGAAAATCACGGTAGATGATCTTCAGCGCGGGACGCGGAACCCGCCGAGCCAACCCGGGAACGCCAGAAGGTCCGGCAGGACGACGTCCGCCCCGTAGGCCGTCAGCTCGGCCGCGGCGAACGCGCCGGTCGCGACCGCGACGGCCGTTGCGGACGCGGCGCGGGCGGCGTCCACGTCCCCGGTGTGGTCGCCGACGTAGGCCAGCGCGCGGTGCTCGCGCAGCACGACGCCCTTGTCCACGCCGAACAGGCCGCCGACGACGACGTCGGCGTCCAGCCCGAGGAACCGGACGGTCCGCTCGGTGTCGGCCTGGTTCTTGCCCGAGACGATCACGACGCGCCCGCCGTCGGCCCGGACGTGCGCGAGGGCGTCCCGCGCGCCGGGCATCAGGGCCGTGACGGGCACGGCGACGTCGGCGTACAGGGCGCGGTAGCGGGCGGCCATCGCGGCGATGCGCCCGGCGGGGAACCAGTAGGCCAGTTCCTCTTCCAGCGGCGGCCCGATGCGGCCGACGACGGCCTCGGTGTCGATCGCCACGCCCGTCTCGGCCGCCAGCGCGGCGTAGACGGCGGCGATGGCGGTGCGCGTGTCGGCGAGGGTCAGGTCGAGGTCGAACCCGACGCAGTATCCGTCCCGGCACACTTCGGCGACATCAGGGAGCACTCCACCACTTTACGGTCGTGACAAAGCCGTCGCCGCCCATTCCCGGCACGGGCACCGCCGGGGTACGTTCACCCGACCCGATCCGCCGGACAGAGCAGAATCCCGCGTCCCCTCGGTAGTGGCGATGCGACGGGATCCGAGTGAAGGGACGCGGGACTCCGCATCCACCCCATACCCGACCGCCCTGCCGAAAACCGCATGACCTGGAAAAACAACGTCACCGCCAAGGCCCGGAGCGGCAAAACGGCGTCCGATCCCCCGGAGGCGAGGCCCCGATGACCGAACGACCCGACACGACCCGCGCGGCCCATCGCAAAGCCGGGGTCTCTTTGCGCCGCAAAGTGACCGGATACGTGGCCACGGCCGTGTCTCTCATCACAACGCTGGTCGTCGCGGTGCTGGCGATCCACATCGTGTTCGTCGCGTTCGAGGCCAACACCGGCAACCCCATCGTGGACTGGTTCGGCGACGCCGCACGGACCCTCGCGTGGGAGTTCGTGGACGTCTTCCGGCCCGGCGACCCGAAAATGGACGTCGCGGTGAACTACGGCCTGGCCGCTCTGGTCTACCTCGTGGCGGGCCGGATCGCGGTCGCGCTCGTCCGCCGCGCCGCACCGTGACCCGGACGCCCATGCCTTAGTGTTCTTGCGGAGGAACACACGACGATGACGAGTTCTACGCGCGAGCGGATCGTGGCCGAATCGCTGCGCCTGTTCGCCGAGCGGGGCTACGCCGCGACGTCGGTCGCCGAGATCGAGGCGGCGGCGGGCCTGTCGCCGGGCGCGGGCGGCCTGTACCGGCACTTCCGGTCCAAGGAGGAAGTGCTCGCGTCGGCGATCCGCGAGCACATCGAGCGCACCCGCAAGCAGGTCAACGACGTGCTCGCCGGGGCCTCCGCCTATGAGGACCGTCCGCTCCACGTCCGGCTGAAGATGACGTGCCACGCGGGCCTGGCGAAGATGCGCGAGGAGCAGGACCTCATCCGGGTGCTGTTCCGCGACCTCGACCAGTTCCCGAACCTCGTCGCCGAGATGCGCGAGGGGATCGTCAACCCGCTCTACGACGGCATCGCCGCGTGGCTGTCGGCGCAGCCGGAGTTCGCGGGCGCCGACGAGGACTGGCCCGCCATCGCGTCCATCCTCGGCGGGGCCGTGGTGAACTACTGGCTCGCCAACGAGTCGATGTACGAGCCGCCGACGCGGATCGACGAGAAGCGGTTCGTGGAGAGCTGGGCGCGGCTCGGCATGGGCCTGGTCGCCGGGCCGGACCGGCTGCCGCGCGAACCCGCGTCCTGACCGGCGTTCCGGACGCCGCGCCGGGAGGGGACGGACGGTCCGCTCCCGCGCGCCGTTACATTGGAGCCGGATGGAAAGCTTCGCGGACTGGCTGCGCGCGCGCGACGACGACGCCCTGCGTGCGCTGCTGTCCGCACGGCCCGAACTGGTCGCGCCCGTCCCGGCCGACCTCGCCGCGCTCGCGGCCCGCGCCGCCACCCCCGCCGCGATCTCCCGCGCCCTCGACCGGCTCGACCGGTTCACGCTCGCGACGCTGGAGGCCGTGCTCGTCCTGCCCGGCACCGACCCGGCCACCGCGCTCGCCGCGCCGCCCGAACGCGTCGCCGAGGCCGTCGCGACGCTGACGGAGAACGCCCTGGTGTGGGGCGAGCCGGGGCCGCGCGCCGCGCCGGGCGTCCGGCAGGCCGTGCCCGCCCCGGCCGGGCTCGGGCCGCCGATCGCCGAGGCCTTCGCCGGGTATGCGCCCGCGCGGCTCGCCGAACTCGTCGCCGACCTGACGGGCGAGGAGCAGAACGGCTTCCCCGACGCGGGCCGGCTGCTCGCCCGGCTCGCCGAACTCCTCGCCGACCCCGGCCCGCTCGTGGACGACGCGGGCCCCGAGGCCCGCGCCGCGCTGGAGCGCCTGGTGTGGGGGCCGCCGTCGGGACGGGTGTCGGACGCGCGCCGGCCCGTCCGGGTCGACACCGCCGTCACCCCGATCGAACGGCTGCTGGCGCGCGGCCTGCTCGCCGCCGAGGACGACCGGACCGTCACGCTGCCCCGCGAGATCGCCCTGCACCTGCGCGGCGGACGCCTGTTCGCCGAGCCCTGCGACGCGCCGCCGCCGCTGCCCGAACCGCGCGAGCCCCGGCCGGACCGGGTCGCGACGGCCGCCGCCGGGGAGGCGTTCACGGCCGTCCGGCTGGTGGAGGAGCTGCTGGAGCGGTGGAGCCTCGCGCCGGTCCCGGTGCTGCGCAGCGGCGGCCTCGCCGTCCGCGACCTGCGCGCCGCCGCGACGCTGCTGGACGTCGAGGACTGGCGGGCCGCGCTGCTCGCCGAGACCGCCCTGGCCGCCGGGCTGCTGACCCGCAGCGGCGACCTGGACGGCGAATGGGTGCCGACGCCCGCCTACGACCTGTGGCTGCTGCGCGACATCGCCGGACGCTGGGTGGAGCTGGCGCGCGGCTGGCTGCGGACCGACCGCGTCCCGGGCCTGGCGGGCGAGCGCGACGACCGGGACCGGCTGATCAACGCGCTGAGCGAGGCCGTCGTGCGGGGCGGCGCGGCCGACCTGCGCCGGTCGGCGCTGACGGTGCTGGCGGACGCGCCGCCCGGGACGTCCGCCGACGCCGACGCCGTCCGGGCGCGGCTGGCGTGGCTGCGGCCCCGCTGGTACGCCGGGCGCGGCGGCGTGTTCCGCGACCGGATGGCCGGCTGGACGCTGCGCGAGGCCGCCGCGCTCGGCATCACCGGGTTCGGCGAGCCGTCCCCGTTCGGCCGCGCGCTGCTCGCGGGCGCCGACCCCGAACCGCTGCTGGAACCGCACCTGCCCGAGCCGGTCGACCGGATCCTCATCCAGGCCGACCTGACCGCCGTCGCGCCCGGCCCGCTGGTGGCCGAGCTGGCGCGGGAGCTGGCGCTCGCGGCGGACGTGGAGTCCACCGGCGGCGCGACCGTCTACCGGTTCACTCCCGCCTCCGTCCGGCGGGCGCTGGACGCGGGCCGCACCGCCGCCGAGCTGGCCGAACTCCTCGGCCGGCACGCCACCGGGCCGCTCCCGCAGCCGCTCGCCTACCTGATCGACGACGTCGCGCGGCGGCACGGGCAGCTCCGCGTCGGGTCGCTGGCGTCCTACGTCCGCACCGACGCCGCCGCGACGCTGGACGAGATCCTCGCCGACCGCCGCGCCGCCGGGCTGCGGCTGTTCCGGCTCGCCCCGACCGTGCTGGCGTCCGCGCTGCCCCGCACCGAGCTGCTGGACGCGCTGCGCGACCTCGGCCTCGCGCCCGTCGCCGAGCACCCGGGCGGCGAGGTGATCGTCACCCGGCCGGACGCGCACCGGGCCGAGCCGCCACCGTCCACCGAGATCGTCCGGCTGCGGCCGGGCACCGCCGACACCGCCATGATCGACGCGGCGGTGCGCGCGCTGCGGGCCGGGGACGAGGCCGCCCGGTACGCCGCACCGGCCGGGGAGCCGCCCCGCTCCCCCGCGATGGCCACCGTGGAGCGGCTGCGCGGCGCCGTCGAGAGCGGCCGGCGCGTGTGGATCGGCTACCTGGACCAGCAGGGGCAGTCGTCCAGCCGCATCGTGGAGCCCGTCCGGGTGGACGGCGGGTTCCTCACCGGCTACGACGCGACGCGCGCGGCCGTCCACCGGTTCGCGCTGCACCGGATCACCGGCGTCACCGAGCTGGACGAGGGCTAGGGAAGACACGGCGCCGGTCCGCCGTTGGGTCCGGTGGGCCGCGCGACGGGGTAGCGTGCGTGAGCCCGGTCCCCATTCCTTATTCGGAGGCTTCGCCGGTGACCGACGGTCCGCTCATCGTCCAGTCCGACAAGACCCTGCTGCTGGAGGTCGGCCACCCGGCCGCCGACGCCTGCCGCAAGGACATCGCCCCGTTCGCCGAACTCGAACGGGCGCCCGAGCACGTCCACACCTACCGCGTCACGCCGCTCGCGCTGTGGAACGCCCGCGCCGCCGGGCACGACGCCGAGCAGGTCGTGGACGCGCTGCTCAAGCACTCGCGCTATCCCGTCCCGCACGCGCTGCTCGTCGACGTCGCCGACACCATGGCCCGGTACGGGCGGCTGCGGCTGGAGAAGCACCCCGAGCACGGCCTGGTCCTGATGTCGTCGGACCGGTCGGTGCTGGAGGAGGTGCTGCGCGCCAAGAAGATCAAGGGCATGATCGGCGACCGGCTGGGCGACGACGCGGTGCTCGTCCACCCGAGCGAGCGGGGCGCGCTCAAGCAGGCGCTGCTCAAGCTCGGCTGGCCCGCCGAGGACCGCGCCGGCTACGTGGACGGCGAGGCGCACGCCATCGACCTCGCCCAGGACGGCTGGGAGCTGCGCCCCTACCAGCGCGAGGCCGCCGACGCGTTCTGGCACGGCGGCTCGGGCGTCGTGGTGCTGCCCTGCGGGTCCGGCAAGACGATCGTGGGCGCCGCCGCGATGGCCCGCGCCCGCGCGACGACGCTGATCCTCGTCACGAACACCGTGTCGGCGCACCAGTGGAAGCAGGAGCTGATCAAGCGGACGTCCCTCACCGAGGACGAGATCGGCGAGTACACCGGCGCGAAGAAGGAGATCCGGCCCGTCACGATCGCGACGTACCAGATCATGACGACGCGCCGGAAGGGCGCCTACGCGCACCTGGAGCTGTTCGACGCCCGCGACTGGGGTCTCGTGCTGTACGACGAGGTCCACCTGCTGCCCGCGCCGATCTTCCGCATGACCGCCGACCTCCAGGCCCGCCGCCGCCTCGGGCTGACGGCCACGCTCGTCCGCGAGGACGACCGCGAGGGCGACGTGTTCTCCCTCATCGGCCCGAAGCGCTACGACGCGCCGTGGAAGGACATGGAGGCGCAGGGCTGGATCGCGCCCGCCGACTGCGTGGAGGTCCGCGTGACGCTGACCGACTCCGAGCGGCTCGCCTACGCCACCGCCGAGCCCGAGGAGCGCTACCGGTTCTGCGCGACGACCGGCACCAAGACGCGGCTCATCGAGGCGCTGGTGAAACGGCACGCGGGCGAGCAGACGCTCGTCATCGGCCAGTACATCGACCAGCTCGACGAGCTGGGCGCGCTGCTGGACGCCCCGGTGATCAAGGGCGAGACGCGGGTGAAGGAGCGCGAGCGGCTGTTCGCGGCGTTCCGGTCCGGCGAGATCGACGTGCTGGTCGTGTCGAAGGTCGCGAACTTCTCCATCGACCTGCCGGAGGCGACCGTCGCCGTCCAGGTGTCGGGCGCGTACGGGTCGCGGCAGGAGGAGGCGCAGCGGCTCGGCCGGCTGCTGCGGCCCAAGGCGTCCGGGCGGGGCGCGCGGTTCTACGCGGTCGTGGCGCGCGACACGCTCGACCAGGACTACGCCGCGCACCGGCAGCGGTTCCTCGCCGAACAGGGCTACGCGTACCGGATCGTGGACGCCGACACCGTCCTTTCGGGAGGCGAGTTCTAGGCCAGGATGGCCCCGCGGCTACCAGCCTCAGCGCGGGCTTCCTGGCCGCTCGGCGCGGCGGCAGATTGGTCGCCATGACTACGACAACGGCACTTCCCCTCAAGAACGGTCAGTGGGCCGTGGACCCGCTGCACTCGTCGGTGGGCTTCGTCATCCGCCACCTCGGGATCTCCAAGGTGCGCGGCACCTTCCGCGAGTTCGCCACGACGCTGACCGTGGACGGCGACGACATCGCCGTCACCGCCGACGTCGAGGTCGCGTCCCTCGACACGGGGAACTCCGACCGCGACGCGCACGTCCTGCAGCCCGACCTGCTGGACGTCGCCAAGCGCCCCACGCTGTCGTTCCGCTCCACGCGCGTCGAGCGCGACGGCGACGAGGGCACGCTCACCGGCGATCTGACGATCGGGGACGTCACCCGGTCCGTCACGTTCGACGTGGAGTTCGGCGGGCTCGGCGACTTCCCGGGCGCGCCGGGCAAGCACGCCGGGTTCGAGGCCACGGGCGAGATCAAGCGCTCGGACTTCGGGATCGACTTCGGCGCCGGGGAGGCGATCCTGGGCGACAAGATCAAGATTCAGCTCGACGTCCAGTACACCGAGCCCGCCTGACGCTTCAGTAGTGGAACAGCAGCTCGTAGGACGGGTTGCCCGGCGCTGACGGCACGTATTCGGGCGCGGTGCGCGCCACGGCCGCGTGCAGCCGGGCGACGGCCTCCTCGCGCGGGGGCGGAGTGATGCCGAGGGCGGCGAGGAGTTCGGCGCGGGCCGTGTCGAACTCGTCGCCGTCCTCCCGGAAGATCTCCTCCAGCTCGGCGACGTCGGCGTCCGTCGCGTCGCGGTCCAGGTCGCGCCAGTAGGGGAAGCAGGCGACCAGCGTGACGGCCTCGGCGAGGTCGCCGGCGATGAGGCCCGCGCTGCCCTCGGAGTCGGCGTACAGGACGGGCCGGTCCGCGTCGCCGGGGTCGCCGACGAGGAAGTAGGTCCCCCCGCCCGCGTCCCCGGCGATCGGGTGCAGCGGCCGGCCGTTCGGCAGCCGCAGGTCCTCGACGGGGTCGCGGCGGTCGATGTCGAAGTCCCCGGGCCAGGCCAGGAGGTCCGCGATGGTCCGGTCGGACTCGATCCGCCGCAGGAGGTCGCTCTCGCTCACCCGCCGAAGCGTATCCGGCCGTTCACTCGCGGTTCTTCTCCAGGTCGGCGAGGACGGCGGCGAGGCTCGCGAGGACGTGCGCCTCCACGGCGTCCTTGCCGACCCCGACGCTCGCGAGGACGCCGTCACCGTCCTCCTGTTCCAGCAGCGCGAGCAGGACGTGCTCGGTGCCGACGTAGTTGTGGCCGAGGCGCAGCGCCTCACGGAAGGTGAGTTCGAGCGCCTTGCGGGCCTTGGCGTCGTAGGGGACGAGTTCGGGGACGTCCGGCACGCGCTCGGGCAGGCGCGCCGTCGCCGCCTCCCGGACGGCGTCCAGCGTGACGCCCTGGTCGACGATCGCCCGCGACGCGAGTGAGCCGGGGTCGCCGAGCAGCCCGAGGACCAGGTGCTCGGGCCGGATCTCGGCGTTGCCCGCCGTGCGCGCCTCGTTCATCGCGGCCATGACGGCGTTGCGCGCCCGGAGCGTGAAGCGGCTGAACCCCTCGTTCGGGTCCAGGTCCGCCGCGGGCTTCGGGACGAACCGTTTCTGCGCGGCCTGCTTGGTCACGCCCATGCTCTTGCCGATGTCGGTCCAGGACGCGCCCGAGCGCCGCGCCTGGTCCACGAAGTGGCCGATGAGGTGGTCCGCGACGTCGCCGAGGTGCTCGGCGGCGACGACGGCGCTGGAGAGTTGTTCGAGGGCGTCCTCGTGGACGTTCTTGATGGCGTCGATCAGCTCGTCGAGCCGGACCGTCGCCTTGACCGGGTCAGTGTTCGCCATGCGTCAACCATAAGTTGACGCTTTGGGATCGTCAACCCGGAGTTGACCCCGCCCGGTTCATGGTGATCCGTACGTCCCGGGATCGGTAGGGTTCCGGATCGTGCGGGTGGTGGTGACAGGGGCGGCCGGATTCATCGGCGGGCACGCGGTGGCGGCGCTGACGCGCGCCGGGCACGACGTGCTCGCCGTGGACGCGCCCGCCCGCTCGCTCACCCCCGGGCGCGCCCGCGAGCGCTTCGCCGCGCTCGGCGTGCCGACCGCGCACGTCGATCTCGCCGAGGACCCGCTGGACGCGGTGGCCGACGCCGACGCCGTCGTCCACCTCGCCGGGCGGCCCGGCGTCCGGACGTCCTGGGGCGCCGGACGCGCCGCCGTCGCCCGCGACAACGTCGAGGCCACCCGGCGGCTCCTGGACGCCTGCCGGGACTCCGGGGCGAAGGTCGTCCTCGCGTCCAGCTCGTCGGTGTACGGGACGGCCGGCGCCCGCCCGAGCCGCGAGACCGACCCGCCGCTGCCCGCCAGCCCGTACGCCGAGAGCAAGGTCGAGGTGGAGCGGCTGGCGGCCAAGGCGGCGGACGCGGGCGTCGCGGTCGCCGTCCTGCGCTACTTCTCCGTCTACGGGCCGGGCCAGCGCCCCGACATGGCGTTCCACCGCTTCATCGAGGCGGCGCTGGACGGCCGTCCGCTGCCCCTGTTCGGCGACGGAGGCCATCTGCGCTCCTTCACCCACGTCCGCGACGCCGTCGCCGCCACCCTCGCCGCTCTCACCCGGCCGCTGCCGGGCGGCGTCGTCGTCAACGTCGGCAGCGCCGAGCCCGTGTCCGTCCTGGACGCCCTGGAGCGCATCGCGACGGCGCTCGGCGTCCCCGCCGCCGTCACCCGGCGCCCCCTGGTGGCGGGCGACGTCTCGCGCACCTGGGCCGACCCGGGCCGCGCCGCGCACCTGCTCGGCTGGCGGCCCACCACGACGCTGGACGACGGCCTCGCCGACCAGATCGCCTGGCACCGGAGCCTCCGATGAAGCACACGTCCGCGTACTTCGCCTTCGACCGCTTCCCGTCGAGCAAGGGGTCGGCCGTCCACATCGCGCGGATGGCCGACGCGCTGTTCGCCTTCGCGGGCGGCGGGCTGCTCGGCGTGCTCGGCGGCGGCCTGCCGCGCCGCCAGATCGAGGACGACCGGGAGATCCTGCGCTTCGACCCCCAGATCCCGAACCTCATCGACCGCGCCGAGGCGTACTCGGCGTGGGTCGCCGACCGGCTCGCCGAGCACGTCGGGACGCTCGAGATCGTCCACGTCCGCGACCCGTGGAGCGCGCTGCCCGTCGTCACCGCGCCCGGCCGCCGCTACCGCGTCGTGTACGAGGTGAACGGGCTGCCGTCGATCGAGCTGGCGCACACCTGGCCGTCCGCGGCGCCGTCCGCGCTGGCCAAGATCCGCGAGCTGGAGCGGTTCTGCCTGGCGCGCAGCGACGCGGTCGTCGTCCCGTCGCGGGTCATCGCGGACGCGCTGCGCGGGCTGGACGTGCCGGAGGACCGGATCCACCTCGTCCCGAACGGCGCGGACGTGGTCGAGACGCCGGACCGTCCCGCCGACGCCCCCGGCCGCTACCTGATCTACGTCGGCGCGCTCCAGCCGTGGCAGGGCCTGGACGTGCTGCTGCGCGCGTTCGCCCGGCTCGCCGACCTGCCGGACCTGCGGCTGGTGATCTGCGCGTCCGTCCCGGCCCGGCGTGCGAAGCCGGTGCGGCGGCTCGCCGAACGGCTCGGCGTCGCCGACCGGATCGACTGGCGCCACACGCTCCCGCACCCCGAGGTCGCGGCCTGGCTCGCGCACGCCGAGGCGTCGATCGCGCCGCTGACGGGCTGCGCGCGCAACGTCGAGCAGGGCTGCGCGCCGCTGAAAGTCCTGGAGTCGATGGCGGCGGGCGTGCCCGTGGTCGCCTCCGACCTGCCCGCCGTGCGGGAGCTGATGGCGGGCGGGGAGCACGGACGGCTCGTCCCGGCGGACCGTCCCGCCGAGCTGGCCCGTGCCGTCCGGATCCTCCTGGAATACCCGGCCGAGGCGCGCGCGATGGGCGTCCGTGGCCGTGAACACATCCGTTCTGGCCTGACTTGGACGCATTCGCTCGCAAAACTCGATGCCGTTTACCGTACGCTCGCATCCGGCACGGAGTGAGGTGGTCCGGGACGTGTTCTACCGCAAGCAGAAGGCCGCGCTGGCGCGGTTCCATCCCCTTCACCAGGCGCTGGTGCACGAACACCGCCTGTCGGTGACGCTCCCGCGCGACGCCTGGGAACCGCTCATCCAGAGCTGCGCGCAGCACCGGGCGCACGTCAGCCGCCGCAAGTGGGCGCTGCCGGACGAGGTGCCGCTCGTGCTCGTGCCGCTGGTGCGCGTCCTGTCCCGCGACCTGCGCCGCACCGGGACGATCGGTGTCACCGCCGACCTCACCGGCCCCGGGGCCGCCGGCAAGGCCGGGCCGCAGCAGAGCCTCCAGGTGCGGCGGCCGATCCGGCGCGTGCTCCAGTGGTACGCGTTCGACCCGTGGCTCGCCGTGCGCGCCGAACTGCGCGACGGCTCCACGCTCGACATCGCCGTCGTGGACCGCGTCCGGTTCCGCCGGATCACCAAGTCCAACCCGCGCGGCAAGATCAAGACGAAGACCAAGTCCAAGACGCTGCGGGTCATCACCGTCACGCGGCGGCTGCCGAAGGGCGCGGTGCTGACCCGTCCCGCGTCGCCGCCGCCCCCGTGGATCCGCGTCCGGATCAAGGACGGCCCGCGCCCGGTGATCCGCCTGCGCGCGCGGATCCCGAACGCGCCCCGCTCGTCCGGGCTGCCGAACCACATCCTGCACCTGTCGGCCGAGGCGTTCCGGTGGACGGCGCCGCAGGCGAGGAGGGCGTCGTGAACCCCTGCACGGTGACGACCGGGTTCTTCCTGCTGCGCGGCTGCGGCCGTCCGGCCGTCGCGGGCTGCGCGCGGTGCGGGCGCGGGCTGTGCCAGGGCCACGCCGCACAGAACGGCGGCATCTGCCCGGAGTGCTCGGCGCCCGCGACCGAGGACTTCTACCACCCGTACTGGACGGACGGTTATCGCCGCCGGTACTACACCGAGAGCGCCAGCGCCTACAACGACCCGTACTGGTACTCGACGTTCGACACCTACGACCGGGGCGCGTTCGACCAGGGCGGCGACTGGGCGTCCGGCGGCGGGGACTTCGACGGCGACTTCGACGGCTCGGACTTCGTGGACTCCTGATGCGGGTCCTCTGGGTCACCGAGCACTATCCGCCGAGCAAGGGCGGCATGGCCGAGTCGTGCGACCGGATCGTCCGGGGGCTGCGCGGCGCGGGCGTTTCGGTGGACGTCGCGCACCTGACCCGCCGGGCCCGGCCGTGGCGGACCGAGCGCGAGCACGGCGGGCTGCTGATCACCGCGCCGCTCGCCGACGATCCCGAGCACGCGCTGCGGCGGCTGCTGACGGCCGTCGGCGGGCCGTACACGCACGTGGTCGCGTTCGGCGGGACCTACGCGCTGCTGGCCGGGCCCGTCCTGGCGTCGCTGCTGGACGCGCGACTGATCACTCTGCTGCGCGGCAACGACCTGGACACCGGTGTGTTCTCGGTGCGGCGGCGGCCGGTGCTGACGGACGCTTTGCGTGCGTCGGCACGGGTCTGCGTCGTTGCGCGGTCGCATATTCCGCTGGTGCGGGCTCTGGCGCCGGACGCCGCTGTCACGTTCGTCGCCAACAGCGTGGACACCGCGCAGTGGCAGGTGCTGCCGTCCGAGCGGTCGCAGGCTATGGCGTGGCGCACCGAGCACGTCGCGGACGGACGGCGCACGCTCGGGCTCATCGGGCAGCTCAAGAGCAAGAAGGGCGTCGGGTTCCTGCTGGACGCGCTGCACGCCTCGGGGCACGCCTCCCGGTTCCATCTCGTCCTGGTCGGGGAGCTGGAGGAGAGCGTCCTCGCGCGACTGGACGTCCCGCACACGCACCTGCCGTTCCGCGAGCGCTACGACCTGCCGTCGGTCTACGCGGCGTGCGATCTGGTGGCGCTGCCGTCCTTCTACGACGGGATGCCGAACGTGGCGCTGGAGGCGGCGGCGCTCGGCGTGCCGCTGCTGGCGTCCGACGCGGGCGGCCTCGCCGACGTCGCCGACGACCGGATCGGCTTCACCTTCCGCGCCGGGGACGCGCACGGCTGCCGCGCCGCGCTGGACCGGGCGGCCCGCGCCACGGACGCCGAGCTGGCCAAACTCGGCGCGGCGGCGGCCGAGCGGGTCGCGCGGGACTTCGCGCCCGCCGCCGAGACCGCCGGCTACCGGGCCGTGCTGTCCGGGACCTTGTGATCCTCTGCCACGCCGAAGGGGACGGGCTGGGGCATCTCACGCGCGTCCGGGCGTTCCTCCACACGACCGGGCGACGCGGGCCCGTCGCCTACCGGACCGCGTCACCGTTCGCCGCCGATCCCCGCGTGGTCGGCGCCGTCGCCCCGGGCGAGTTCGTTGCCGGGGCGGCGGACAGCCCGGACGAGTTCGTCGGGGGCTCGGGCGGTCCGGACGAGTCCGTCGAGGCAGGGGCCTCGGGCGAGCCCGCCGGGGCCGAAGCGTCGGGCGTTCCCGACGAGTTCGTCGTCGATGCCTTCCCCGCCGGGCGGGACGGCGAGCTGAGCGCCGCCGACGTCCCGCCCGGCGCCCGGACGATCCATCTCGCGCGGCTGCTGCGCTGGGACGTGTACCGGGAGCGCCTGCCCACCGATCCGATCCGCTACGACCGGACGTACGTGCTGGAGGACCTGCACCCTGAGCACCTCGCGTATCTGCGGTCGGTGTCGGACGAACTGCTGCCGCTCGTCCTGCGCGACCCGCCCGCGCCCCCGGCCGGCGAACCGGTACGCGGCTGGCTGATCGTCCACTCCGGCCCGGACGCCGAGATCCTCGAACTCGCCGCGTACGCGCTGGACATGGCCGCTTCGGAGGGCGTCGCGCCCGAGATGACGCTCGTGGCGCCGCGCCGTCCGGACGGCCTGCCGCCCGGGATCGTCCACCGCGACGTCTATCCGGCGTGGCCGCTCGCGGCGGGCGCGGACCGACTCGTCACGGCGGCGGGCTTCAACGCCGTCCGGCAGTTCGCGCCGTGGCGGGAACGGCACCGGATGCTCCCGTTCCCGCGCACGCTGGACGACCAGTTCGCGCGGGCGCGTCAGGCGCGCAGCCTCGGCAGCACCTCGGCGCCGTAGAACTTGAAGAACGCGTCCTGGTCCGGGCCGATCTGGCTCATGTAGACCTCCTCGAACCCGGCGTTCGTGAACTCCTCGACGGCCGCGATATGTCGGTCGAGGTCCGGTCCGCAGGGGACCTTCTGCTTGACGCGGTCCACGGTGACCATCTCACTGACCTGCTTGAAGTGCCGGGGCTGCGTCAGCACCTGCGACGCCTCGCCGGGGACCTGCTCGTTGCGCCACAGGCGGTGCGCGGTCGCGGCGCATTCGTCCTCGTCCGGGCCGTAACACGCCTTGAACCCACCGGCGACGATCTTCCCTTCGCCCCCTTCGTCCCGGAACAACTGCACGGCCTCGGCGTCCGGGAACGTGGACATCAGGCCGTCCGCCAGCCGAGCCGCCATCGAGATCGCCTTCGGCCCGTAAGCCGACATCAGAATCGGCGGCGGATCGTCCGGCACCGTGTAAAGCCGCGCCGTCTCCACCGTGAAGTGCCGCCCCCGATGCGAGATCTGCCGCCCGCCGTGCAGCGCCCGGATGATCTCGACGGCCTCCTCCAGCATCTCCAGCCGCTCGGCCGCCGACGGCCAGTGCTCGCCGGTGATGTGCTCGTTCAGCGCCTCACCCGTCCCGACACCGAGCCGGAACGTCCCGCCCGTCATCACCTGCGACGTCGCCGCGGCCTGCGCCACGATCGCCGGGTGATACCGCACGGTCGGACACGTCACCGCCGTCGTCACCGGGATCGACACCACTTGCGACAACGCCCCGATCACCGACCACACGAACGGCGCCTCGCCCTGCTCGGGCAGCCAGGGATGGAAATGATCAGAGATCCACAGCGCGTCGAACCCGGAGTCCTCAGCAAGCTGCGCCTGCCGGATCAGCTCGTCCGGCCCGTGCTCCTCACAGTTCAGCGTGTACCCGAAAACAGTCATGCCGCCCGCCTACCCCCACCACCCAAACCCAACTGTCCCCCCACACCAAAACCCACTCAACCCACGCCGCCAGAACCCAGACTCACCACCCACACCCCGCACCCACCCATCAGAGCGCGAGACTCGGGCTCCCCGCCCCGCGTCCGCCCGCTCAACGCACGCGGGCGCCCGCGCGATCCGGACTCGCCGCCCTGCGCGCTGCGCCTACCCGGTCAACACGGCGAGCGCCAGCGGGGCCTGGCTCGCCACCGCGCCCCCGCCTCCGCGTGGTCAGCGGGCGCGGCCGCTCGCGCGACCCCGGCCCGCCGCCCCCACGCCGCACCCGCCCGGTCAACACGGGCGGGTGCGGGCGGGCGCAGTGCTTGGGCTCGTCGCTCTGCGCCCCCGCGTTCGGCCGGTCAGCGGGCGCGGGCGCCGGCGCGGAGGCGCTCGGGATCGATCTCACGGGCCGGATAGCGCCGCAAATACTCGGCCTCCAACTGCTCGGTGCGGGAGGTGTGCTCGGCCAGCGCATCGTCGCTGCCGTGCCGGAGCGTGTCCGTCCGCGTCGCGTGCAGATGGGCCAGCTCGCGGAACAGGTCGTCGTCGTGCAGTCGGGACGCGTCGATTCCGGTACTCATGCCGCCCGCCTACCCCGTCACCCGGCCGCGAATCCGCGCCGGGGACGGCAGAACACCCGCAACTGGCCCGGGTACTTGCCGAACTCGATCGCGGACGGCACCGTCGAGACCTCCCCGTCGCGCGCCAGCCGCAGCCCGTCGGCCGGGGCGACGACGTCCAGCACGTCGGTCTTCCACTGCCGGTAGCCGGGCACCGCGCGCAGATGGCCGAGCAGGACGGACGCGACCGCCCGCAGCCGGGGCATCCGCCCGCCCGCCAGGACGAGCCGGACGTCCAGCCGTCCGTCGTCCAGCCGCTTGCGCCACGTCGGGGCGGGGCCGCGCGAGCCGAACGAGCAGTTGCCCACGAAGCCCAGCCAGACGCGGACCGGGCGGCCGCCCACCCGCATGTCCACGGGCTGGGCGTGCCGCAGCGTCCGGGTCGCCGCGACGGCCAGCGCCGCCCACTTCCCGAGCCGTCCCTCCAGCCGCTCGCGCCGGTCGACCAGCTCGGGGTAGGCACCGAAACTCGCCGTGTTCAGGAACAGCAGGTCCTCCTCGCCGCCGTTCGCGGGGGCCGCGAACGCCACGTCCGCGCGGCCCAGGCAGCCCTCCCGGTACGCCGCGACGGCGTCGGCGGGGTGTTCGAGGCCGAGCGCGCGGGCGAAGTGGTCGAACGTCCCGCCGGGGACGGGCAGAAGCGGAACGCGGTTCCGCAACGCCGCGCGGGCGCCGACGTTGACCGTCCCGTCGCCGCCGATCACCGCCAGCACCTCGGCGCGGGCGGCGGCCTCGTCCAGGACTTTCGCCAGGTCGTCACCGGACTCGTGCCGGACGATCTCCGCCGCGGGGAACTCGCGTTCCACCAGGTCCAGGGCCAGTTCGCCGGACGTGGGCAACAGCCCGGCGCCGTTGTCCCCCGACCCGCCGTTCACCACGACGACCATGCCCTGGCCGTCCGGGGCGATCTTGACGCGTTCACCGCTCGTCCGGGCGACCTCGGCCACCGCCGGGCGCGCTGGCCACACCAGCCGCGTCCCCGCCCCCGCCAGCGCGCCGAGCGCCACGCCCGCCAGCACGTCCCCCGGATAATGCGCGCCGGTGTAGACGCGGGAGAACGCGACCGCCGCCGCCGTCGCCGCCACCGGCACCGCGACACGCGGCGGCGCCTCCAGCGCCACACCCGTCGCGAACGCCGCCGCCGACGCCGAGTGCCCCGACGGGAACGCGTGCGACGACGGGGGCCGCCAGCGCACCCGCCGCGTCGGCACGAGATCCAGCACCGGCCGTCTCCGCCGGAACGCCTGTTTGCCGAGCAGGTTCACCACCGGGCTGGCCACCGCGATCCCGAGCATCCCGCGCAGTGCCGCCCGCCGCAGGCCCGCCCGGCGCGTCGCCGCGAGGCCCGCCGCCGTCCCGAACCAGAGGACGCCGTGGTCCGCCGTCCGCGACAGCACCGGCAGCACGTGCTCCAGACCCGTCAGCCGCGCCGCCGCGACCCGGTCGAAAGCACGCCGGTCCAGGTCCGCCAGCAGCCGCAACCCGCGCGGCCCGCCGTTCCGTCCGTTGTTTCGCCACATGCTCCGGGGTATCCCCGGGACGTGCGACATGATTCCCGTAGATCTCAATCCGGCCGTACATGCGGGTGAACGTCACGGGAAGGAGACGGACTGCAATAGGCTTCGCGACATGAGTCACCGGGAACCGCTCGGCGCCTCCTCCGGCGAGCCGGTCGCCACTCTCAGCGATCCGGCTCCGTGGAATGGCGCGGGCAGTGCGTCGCTGGCGGAGTTCGCCGCCCAGCACGGACTTCGGCAGAGCGCGGCGCGACCGAAGCTGCCCGCCTACGTCAAGGCGCTCTGGCAGCGGCGGACGTTCATCTGGAACCTCGCCAGCGCCAAGACCGCCGCGACCTACAGCGGCTCACGACTCGGCCAGGTCTGGCAGATCCTGACCCCCCTGCTCAACGCCGGGGTCTACTACCTGATCTTCGGTCTGCTACTCGGGCAGAACAAGCACATCCACAACTACCCGGCGTTCCTCATCACCGGCGTCTTCGTCTTCACGTTCACCCAGCGGTCGCTGAGCGCGGGAGCACGGTCGATCGGCAACAACATGTCGCTGATCCGCGCTTTGCACTTCCCGCGCGCGACACTGCCGCTCGCCTACGTGATCATGGAGCTGCAGCAACTCCTGATCTCGATGGGCGTCCTCATCGTGATCGTGCTCATCACCGGCGAGCCACCCAGTCTTCAATGGCTGACCCTCTTTCCGGCACTTGTTCTTCAACTGATATTCAACATCGGCATCAGCATGATGGTCGCCCGGCTCGGCGCGTTCATCCAGGACGTCCAGCAGCTCCTGCCGTTCATCACCCGCACCTGGCTCTACTTCTCCGGCGTCTTCTTCATGATCGCCGAGCGGGTGGACAGCATCACCAAGCACGGCCACCACTGGATCGGGCGGGTCTTCGAGGCCAACCCGGCCGCCGTGTTCATCGAGCTGGTCCGGTTCGCGCTGCTGGACACCTACCACCGGGACGCCGCGAAATACCATCTGGACCACGGCCTCATGTGGCTGTACGCGGTGATCTGGGCGGTCGTCGCTTTCGTCGGCGGGTTCTGGTACTTCTACCGCGCGGAGGAGAGGTACGGCCGTGGTTAAGACTCTGAAGGAGAGAGGCGCGGTGGCCGAAGCGCAGCCCGAGGTGCGCCCCGACCCGACACGTGAGCCGATCGTCGTCGTGGACGGCCTGCACATCATCTACCGCGTCTACAGCGGAGGCGGCGGCAAGGGCAGCGCCGCGACGGCACTGATGCGCATCGTCAAGCGGGAGAGCCGTCCGCAGACGAAAGAGGTCCACGCCGTCAAGGGCGTCTCCTTCATCGCCTACCGGGGCGACGCGATCGGCATCGTCGGCACCAACGGGTCCGGCAAGTCGACGCTCCTCAAAGCCATCGCGGGCCTCCTGCCGCCCGCGCGCGGCGCGGTCTACACCGACGGTCAGCCGTCCCTGCTCGGCGTCAACGCCGCGCTCATGAAGGACCTTTCGGGTTCGCGCAACATCACGCTCGGCTGCCTGGCGATGGGCCTGTCGCCCGACGAGACCAGGGCCAGCTACGACGCGATCGTCAAGTTCGCCGACCTGAAGCCGGGGTTCATCGAATACCCGATGAGCACCTACTCGTCCGGCATGGGCGCGCGGCTCCGGTTCGCCATCGCGGCGGCCCGTACCCACGACGTCCTGCTCATCGACGAGGCCCTCGCCACCGGCGACGCCAAGTTCAAGCGCCGCAGCAAGGCCAAGATCGACGAGCTGCGCGAGGACGCGGGCGCGGTCTTCCTCGTCGCGCACAACCTCGACGTCATCGAGGAGACCTGCAACCGG
Organism: Actinomadura rubteroloni; assembly: GCF_002911665.1. NCBI lineage: Bacteria > Bacillati > Actinomycetota > Actinomycetes > Streptosporangiales > Thermomonosporaceae > Actinomadura > Actinomadura rubteroloni. Next base: position 1,416,434 of record NZ_MTBP01000001.1, on the reverse strand, counting down.
GTCATCTGGCTGGACGACGGCCGCGTCAAGATGGACGGCGACCCCGAAGAGGTCCTCGGCGCGTACACCGAGGCCACCGGAAAGTGACCATCACGTAAGGACGAGGAGGCCGCCCATGCCCGCACCGCTGCCCGACGAGTACCTGCCGCAGGTTCCGTCCTTCACGCTGACCAGCACCGACATCGCGGACGGCGCCACCCTCGCGGACGCGCACGTCTTCGACGACTGGGGCTTCACCGGCGGCAACACCTCGCCCCAGCTCGCCTGGTCCGGCTTCCCCGCCGAGACGAAGAGCTTCGCGGTGACGTGCTACGACCCCGACGCCCCGACGGGCAGCGGCTTCTGGCACTGGGTCCTGTTCGACGTCCCGGCCACCGTCACCGTACTCCCCACCGGCGCCGGCACCCCGGACACCAAGACGGGCGTCCAGGCCCGCAACGACTACGGCCAGAAGGCGTTCGGCGGCGCCGCACCCCCGCCCGGCCCGCCCCACCGCTACGTCTTCACCGTCCACGCCCTGGACGTCGAATCCCTCGGCGTGGACTCCGACACGTCCCCCGCCGTGGTCGGCTTCAACATCACCGCCCACACCCTGGCCCGCGCCAAGATCGTCGCCCACTACGGCGTCTGACGCCCGCATGGGGCGGGCAGCCGCCCGCCCCACCACCGGCCCGCCTACGCTCAGGCGAAAAGCTCCTCGATGTGCTCAATGGCAACGGCGCGCTTTCCCCACGCGGTCAGAAGGGCGGTGTCCGTGCAGCTCGTGATCCGCTCACGCACATCGTCGCGGATCTCGAACCCCCGCGCCTCCAGCACGTTCAGCAGCATCTCGGCCTCACCCTCCGCGCGGCCTTCGGCGCGGTGCGACTTGGCGAAGTCGCTCTGCCACTCGTAGTTGTCGATCTTCACGATCTTCTCCAGGAGTTCTCTGGGGGCCGCCGACAACCGCGACGTCAGATAGTCATGGTACAGGCGGCCAGTTTTCGGGTCGACGCTGTCGATGGCGGCTGCCGCGCACTTCAGCACGGAGGCGCTCTCGGGGCCCTCGGCGTGGCCCAGGGCGCTGAGGATCACCATCTCGGGCTGCCGGCGGGCTTCCTCGGGGTCGGTGACGGCGGGGAGGCGGCCGGGGCACAGGACGAGCGGCTTCAGCGTCCAGCCCGGATGGCCCATCTCGATGGGCTTGTCGCAGCGGCGGGCCGTGCTCTCGTCCGGACACAGGACGAGCAGCACCACCGGGCACTCGTGGCGCAGCCGCAGCGACGAGAGATACGCGGGCCAACTGAAGGTCTTCCGCTTCGAGTACCGGAGCTGGGTCTCCACGATGATGCCGAAGGACGGTTCCTCCGGATCGCCGATGAGCACGGTGGCATCGCAGCGCAGTTCGGCGGGGTGCACGTCCGCGAAGGACTCGGAGCCGAGCGTGGCCCGGTCGTCGTCGGGAGTCGCGACGCCGAAGGCCGTGCGCAGCAGTTCGGGGGCGAGCAGCGGCCGGTTGCGCACCAGTTCCAGCGGCAGCTCGTGATCAATGGATGGCACACGGTCAAGCTAGCCGGGAGCGAAAGATCACGGAGGGTTTCCACAGAAGTCGCGGCATTTGGGCGGACGACCGGCTGAGCGGACTCGTCATTCTCATGTCTCCGCAGGTCAGACCATACCTTTTATCCGATCTGCCACAGCCCCATAACCCACAGCCCGACGGCCAGGCCGTCACGATCCGCTACCGCGGGGCAGCGGGCCGGGAAAGCGGAAAGGCCCGCACCGGGGGTGCGGGCCTTTCTCGGGTCGGGGGTCAGTCCTTGTTGAAGTTGACCGCGCCTTCGATGGGGGGCGGGCTGTCCGGGACGCCGGACGGCTTGGGCACGCCCTTGAAGGTGAACTTCGCTTCCTCGCCGGTGCCCTCGACGCCGACGATCACGATCTGGCCGGCCTTGAGCTCGCTGTAGAGGATCTTCTCCGACAGGTTGTCCTCGATCTCCCGCTGGATCGTCCGGCGCAGCGGCCGGGCGCCGAGGACGGGGTCGTAGCCCCGCTCGGCCAGCAGGTCCTTGGCCTCCTGCCGCAGTTCGATCCCCATGTCGCGGTCGCGCAGCCGCTCGTCCACGCGGGCGATCATCAGATCCACGATCTGGATGATCTCCTTCGGGGTGAGCTGGTGGAAGACCACCGTGTCGTCCACGCGGTTGAGGAACTCGGGGCGGAAGTGCTGCTTCAGCTCCTCGCCGACCTTGGCCTTCATCCGGTCGTAGGAGCCCTGGTCGTCGTTGGACCGCGCGAACCCCATCGACTGGCCCTTGGAGATGTCCCGGGTGCCGAGGTTGGTCGTCATGATGATGACCGTGTTCTTGAAGTCCACGACGCGGCCCTGCGCGTCGGTGAGGCGGCCGTCCTCCAGGATCTGGAGCAGCGAGTTGAAGATGTCCTGGTGGGCCTTCTCGATCTCGTCGAACAGGACGACCGAGAACGGCTTGCGGCGCACCTTCTCGGTGAGCTGGCCGCCCTCCTCGTACCCGACGTAGCCGGGCGGGGAGCCGAACAGCCGCGAGACGGTGTGCTTCTCCATGAACTCGGACATGTCGAGCTGGATCAGCGCGTCCTCGTCGCCGAACAGGAACTCCGCCAGCGTCTTGGACAGCTCGGTCTTACCGACGCCGGACGGGCCGGCGAAGATGAACGAGCCACCGGGACGCTTGGGGTCCTTCAGGCCCGCGCGGGTGCGCCGGATCGACTGGGAGAGCGCGCGGATCGCGTCCTCCTGGCCGATGACGCGCCGGTGCAGCTCGTCCTCCATGCGGAGCAGGCGGCTGCTCTCCTCCTCGGTCAGCTTGAAGACCGGGATGCCGGTGGCCGTCGCGAGGACCTCGGCGATGAGCTCCTCGGTGACCTCGGCGACGACGTCCATGTCGCCGGCCTTCCACTCCTTCTCCCGCTGCGCCTTCTGGGCGAGGAGCTGCTTCTCGGAGTCGCGCAGCGCGGCGGCCTTCTCGAAGTCCTGCGCGTCGATCGCGGACTCCTTCTCGCGCCGGACGTCCGCGATCTTCTCGTCGTACTCGCGCAGGTCCGGCGGGGCGGTCATGCGGCGGATGCGCATCCGCGAGCCGGCCTCGTCGATGAGGTCGATCGCCTTGTCGGGGAGGAAGCGGTCGCTGATGTAGCGGTCCGCGAGCTGGGCGGCGGCGACGAGCGCGCTGTCGGTGATCGACACGCGGTGGTGCGCCTCGTAGCGGTCCCGCAGGCCCTTGAGGATCTCGATCGTGTGCGGCAGGGACGGCTCGGCGACCTGGATGGGCTGGAACCGGCGCTCCAGCGCCGCGTCCTTCTCCAGGTACTTGCGGTACTCGTCCAGCGTCGTCGCGCCGATGGTCTGCAGCTCGCCGCGGGCCAGCATCGGCTTGAGGATGCTGGCGGCGTCGATCGCGCCCTCGGCGGCGCCCGCGCCGACGAGCGTGTGCAGCTCGTCGATGAACAGGATGATGTCGCCGCGGGTGCGGATCTCCTTCAGGACCTTCTTGAGGCGTTCCTCGAAGTCACCGCGGTAGCGGGAGCCGGCCACCAGCGCGCCGAGGTCCAGCGTGTAGAGGTGCTTGTCCTTGAGCGTCTCGGGGACCTCGCCCTTGACGATCTTCTGGGCCAGCCCCTCGACGACGGCGGTCTTGCCGACGCCGGGCTCGCCGATCAGCACCGGGTTGTTCTTGGTGCGGCGCGACAGCACCTGCATGACCCGCTCGATCTCGGTGTCGCGGCCGATCACCGGGTCGAGCTTGCCCTCGCGGGCGGCCTGGGTCAGGTTGCGGCCGAACTGGTCCAGGACGAGCGACGTGGAAGGCGCCGCCTCCGAGGGCGCGCCCGCCGTGGCGGTGCCCTTGTCCTGGTAGCCGTGCAGCAACTGGATCACCTGCTGGCGCACCCGGTTCAGGTCCGCGCCGAGCTTCACGAGCACCTGGGCGGCGACGCCCTCGCCCTCGCGGATCAGGCCGAGCAGGATGTGCTCGGTGCCGATGTAGTTGTGGCCGAGCTGCAGGGCCTCCCGCAGCGAAAGCTCCAGCACCTTCTTGGCGCGCGGAGTGAACGGGATGTGCCCGGACGGCGCCTGCTGGCCCTGGCCGATGATCTCCTCGACCTGCTGGCGCACGGCCTCCAGGCTGATCCCGAGGCTCTCCAGTGCCTTGGCAGCGACACCCTCACCCTCGTGGATCAGGCCCAGGAGGATGTGCTCGGTGCCGATGTAGTTGTGGTTGAGCATCCTGGCCTCTTCTTGAGCCAGGACGACAACCCGCCGCGCGCGGTCGGTGAACCTCTCGAACATCTCGTCGCTCCTCACAGAGCGGTTGGTCGAGTCCGGTACGTCCGGATTCGTCCTTCCGCATGCTAGCCCGCCCCGAGGATGCCGCCCGGTGCCTTCCCACCAGGAGACGTTCCCCAGCTGAGCGCTGTTCAGTCCCATCCAACTACCGCTGCGGTGCGCGATGTTCCCGCTACGCCGCAAGCGAACGGGCCTTATCGCCCGCGGTCCGCGACGCGTCCCGAGCAAAGCTGAATGGGTCCTGTGTACCGCACTGCGAGGACCGCAACCCACCGATCGCTACGCCACAAGCGAACGGCCCGCCCCGGAGCACGAGACGGGCCGCCGGCCCGGACGCGAGGGTCAGTGGGCCGCTTCGTACTTCTCGATCACATTCTGCGGGATCCGGCCCCGCTCATTGACCTTGATGCCGTGGGCCTTGGCCCAGGCGCGGATCTCCGCGCTGCGCTCGCGGTTGGAGCCGGTGCGCGGACGGCGCCGGCGGGCGGTGCCGGCCTTGCGCGACTTCTCCACGAACGGCTGCAGGGAATCCCGCAGCTTCTTTGCGTTGGCGCTGCTGAGGTCGATCTCGTAGGAGGCGCCGTCGATCGAGAACGCTACGGTCTCGTCCGCCTCGCCGCCGTCGAGGTCGTCGACGAGAAGCACCTGGACCTTCTGTGCCATGAGGACAGACCTTTCGGTTCGAGCAAACTTCATTCGGTTGAACGAACATATACCGCGAGCGTTGCCGATGACAATTCAGCGCGCGCGTCGGAAGTCATCTTGCCCGCGGTAACGCATCGTAATCGCCGGGGCCGGAATCTGGTGGACCGCCGTTACCGTGGCGCGCCGCCCCGCGGACGGGCCGGCGCGGCGGGAATTGTCCCGGCACGGCACGGCCGCCATATGGCCGTGACGCCCGCCACCTCGGCCCCCTCACCAGGGGATCCGCCCGCGTATTGGACCGGGCTTCCAAGGCGGCGACGGCATTCCCGGACGTGTCCGCGCGCCCATGCGGTGTCCCGAAAGGCAGGACACGGAGCGTTAACCGGCCCGTCCGGACGGGCCGGCTACGCCCTCGATTAAGCCCGGCGTATCGGGACTAAGCGCGCCATCGGCCAACGAATGCACCCGGAGCACGGCGGCTCCGGGCATGCCCCAGGGACCCGCGACCGGGCCATGTCAACGAATAACGAGACCGGCCGGACGGGCGGAAACCGCTTGCAGCGAAGGGAGCGCCGCTCCTTTTAGCGCCAGTTAAGTCGCCAATGCCGTGCTTGTCCGGAGGCGGGGTTCCGGACGGCGCCAGCGAACAAGATACGGCACCGGCACGTCCTCCCGAGGCTTCTCCGGCGCCCTTCGGAAGACGCGCACGGGACGCCGTCGGCGGCTCATCTCGCGTAACGGCCAATTCGACATGGCCGGGTGGTCAGGTCGATCTCGCCGATGCGTACGGCGTGTCGCGCGGTGGGACGGGGTCTACGGCCTCCACGCGGCGCTTGACTTTCATCTCGCGTATTGGCCAGGCCGTTACCGGGAACCGGCGCGGCGGCCGATCCGGAGGGCACCGGATACGGCCGCCCGATACGCCGTTATTCGGGGGAGCCGGGGGCCTCGGGACGCGCCCGGACGACGTCCGTGCCCGCGAATCGGTCGTGCAGCGCCCGGCGCGCCCCGTCGGGGACCTCGCGCCGCGCCCCCTCGTAAATGAAGGCGCCGTTCACGACCCAGAAGAAACCCGCCAGAAGGCCGAGCACGGGCACGGGACGCACCGCGATCGGCAGGTTGTAGGTCGCCGCCCGCAGGAGCGCCCGTCCGGCCCCCAGGCGTTCGGCGCCGTCCGCGGGGACGACCTCGATGCCCGCGACCCGCTTGCCGGGCGTGCGGCCCCACAGGGCGATCTGGGGCGCCTCGTAGGCCAGCAGGAGCAGGGCGACGAGCGGGGGCGCGAGCACGTCCAGGCGCGACCGCGGGACCGTCTGGAGCAGCACGGCGACGACGGGCAGCCCGACGATCAGCGTGTCCACGATCCGGGCGAGCAGCCGCTGCCCGGGGTCGGCGAGGTCCGCGCGGTGCGGGACGTGCGGTTCCTCGGGGGCCAGATCCCCCGCCGGCTCGGCCGTCACGCTCAGCCCTCGTAGTACTCGCGCTCGTCCACGACGAGCGTCCCGGCGAGCCGGTCGTGGACGGCCTGGCGGAACGGTACGTCCCAGATGGCCCACAGGTAAGCCATGACGGTCCCCGCGACGACGAGCGCGACCCCGTAGAAGGCGTAGTCCCACACCTTGACGGCGAGGATCAGGAAGAAGAAGAACCCGAGCTGGTAGCCGACCTGGTGGACGGCCGGACGCAGGATCGCCTGCGCCGTCGTCAGCCGCGTGCCCGCCGGGTCCTGCCGGACGATGCCGAGCTTCATGAGCCGTTTGCCGAGCGTCCGGCCCGACATCGTGAGCTGGACGGCCTCGTACGCGAACGGCAGCACCGCGAGCACGGCGAACAGCGTGATGATGATCGGCCAGTTCCACACGGCGCCGTCGGTGGACGCCTTCTTCCCGCTGGTGTCCAGCCCGAAGATGCCGATGGTGACCGGAAGGATCAGCGCGAACCCGAAGACGGCGACGAGCAGGTTGTCGGCCAGCCGGGCGACGGCGCGGCGCGGGATCGAGGCGAGCTGGATCTCTCCGCCGCCTTCGGGCTCTTCGTAGCCGGACTCGTAAGCGCTGTAGTCGTCCGTCCCCCACTGCTGGGTGGCCGCCTCGCGCGGCGCCGGAGGCTGCTGCTGGTAGGGCGCGGACTCCTGGTACGGCGGCGGCGGACCCCAGGAGGCGCCGCCCTGCTGCGGCCCCTGCTGGCCGCCGCCGGGGGAATATTCGCTCATCGGTCAATCCTCCAGCCGAAGCAACATCCGGGTGTTCCCCAACGTATTGGGCTTCACCCGGTCCAAGTCGAGGAATTCGGCGACGCCCTCGTCATACGAACGGAGGAGTTCCTCGTACACCTCGGGAGCCACGGGCGTGCCCAGGATCGGCCGGAAGCCGTGCCGCGCGAAGAACTCCACCTCGAAGGTAAGGCAGAACACGCGCCGGACCCCGAGGTCGCGGGCGGTGTCGAGCAGACGGGACACGATGCGGTGCCCGATGCCGCGTCCGTTGTGGCCCGGACGGACGGCGACCGACCGCACCTCCGCCAGGTCCTCCCACATGACGTGCAGCGCGCCGCAGCCGATGATCTCGTTGGTCTGCAGGTCCTCGGCGACCCAGAACTCCTGGACGTCCTCGTACAGGGTCACCGTCGACTTGCGGAGCAGCCGCCGTCCCGGCCCGGTGAACAGGTCGACGAGCCTGCGGACGTGCTGGACATCGGCGGTGCGCGCACGCCTGATCACGACTTCCACAAGCAGGCGAGAGTAGCGAACCGCGGCCCCGCCGCGACCCGCCGACCGGCGATTTCCCCGGAACCGGTTGGCACCGGGGGCCGACTCCGTTAGTCTCCTGCGCTGACGTCGGCCCGCGCGGTGCGCGCGGCCGAACCCGCCGAATTCCGCGACCGGGCCTCTTCCCGGCCGCGGGCCGGTACGGACCGCCGGGAGGGCGCGCGACCGGACGGCGACCGGCCCCGGCGGGCGGTCGAGCAGAGGAGCACCCCGTGGAGCCGTTCCGTTCGTTCCGCCGTTCCCGTCGGCTGCGCGTACTCGTCCTGACCGGCGCGGTGGTCGGCGCGGCGGCGGTCGCACCGCCCGCGCACGCGTCGCCGGACCCGTCCGCCAAAGAACTGAAGACGCAGGCGTACAAGCTGGCCGACCAGCTCGAACGTCTCACCGAGCAGTACAACGGCCTGAAGGTGAAGCTGCAGCAGTCGCAGCAGGCCGCGCGGGTCGCCAAGGCGAACGCCGGACGGCAGCAGAAGGCGCTGGAAGGCCTGCGCTCCCGGTTCGCGGGGATGGCCGCCGACGCGTACATGCACGACGGCGACGACCCGACGGCCGCGTTCGTCGCGTCCCAGGACCCGCAGACGGTGCTGGACCAGACCGCCGCGCTCAACTACTTCGCCACGCAGAACGGCACGCGCGTCCTTGAGCTGATGCAGGCGATGCAGGCGGCGGAGCGGGCGCGCAAGGCCGCCGAGGACCGCGCCGCCCAGGTCGCGCAGCTCCGCGCGCAGCTCGACGACCAGCGCAAGAAGATCACGACGCTGTACGAGAAGGTGCGCAACAAGGTCGTCAAGCAGGACCCGAGCCAGCTCGCCAAGCTGCCGGTGTTCGGGGAGAGCCGGGCGGCGCAGGCGCTGCGGATCGCGATGAGCAAGATCGGCAGCCCGTACGTGTGGGGCGCGGCGGGGCCGTCGACGTTCGACTGCTCCGGGCTGGTGATGTGGGCCTACCACCAGGTCGGGGTCAACCTGCCGCACTACACGGGCAGCCAGTTCACCGCGGGCGTCCACGTGTCGCAGAGCCAGTTGCAGCCCGGGGACCTCGTGTTCTTCTACTCCGACCTGCACCACGTGGGGCTGTACGTGGGCGGCGGGAAGATGCTGCACGCGCCGCACACCGGGGACGTCGTGAAGATCGCGTCGATGGCCGGGCGTCCGTTCGCCGGAGCGGTCCGGGTCGCCTGACCGCCGGGACGTGTCCGAAATACCGACCACATCCGGACTAGCCCCCCAACCGGGGATAGACTGGACGGGTCAGGGAAAGTGCCGCATATGCGGACATTTTCGGCACAGCCCGGACGCACGCGCCGTCCGGTGCGGGTGGAACAACGTCCGCGGCGGCGCCGCCGGCGGGGACCCACCCACCGGGAAGCCGACGCCGCCGCACGGGGTCGGACGGAGTTCGCCGCTCGTCGATTCGGGCTAGATGAGCTGCCGGCGGGCCGCCCACACCACGGCCTCGATCGGCGTGTTGACCTCGAGCCGGTCGCAGATGGTCCGCAGCCTGCGGCGCAGGGTGCGGGCGCTCAGTTCGAGTTTGCGTGCCGCCACATCCGCCGTGACACCGCTGGCGATCTGCGCGAGGAGCCGCAGTTCCTCCTCGTTGAGTCGCAGATCCTCGGTGCCACGACGTGTGAGTGTGGCCTGTTCCACTCCGTCCTCCCTCGTCCGTGGTGATGACCGCGGGGATGCAGCCGCCCGCTGCACAGGTACGGGTGAGCGTCGATCTGTACGCGCTTCGGGTTGCCGGGTCCGGAACCTTCCGGACTCAGATCATCGGGTTCCATCACTGACAGGCGTGCTTGGCCGGAGGTGGCCGATGGGTGGCTTGCGGGGCATCATCCGGAACTCCGGGCGACGATTCAGACGTTGTCGCAAGGTCGGGACGGGGCTTGGATCTCCAGCCATCGCAGCCCTCCCCTTCCTTCCGGAACGGCCCGTCCGCCCCGGGCACCGTCGCACCGACGCGGACGAAGATCGTGAATCGTTTCAAGCTACGCTTCGGCTCGGAACGCTAGGCGGCCGGATCCGGCCCGTCAAGCGCCGATTCCGTACTATCTGTGCTCGTATGGAGACCAGGGGTAGTCGAGGCGCCGAGGGTTGGCCGCGAAAATCCCTCTGACCAGCGAGAACAGTTCCGGCACCCCACGAGGAGAGACGTGTCGCAGCCGAGTATTCGCGAGGTCGCCCGACGCGCCGGAGTCTCGGTTGGGACCGTTTCGAATGTCCTAAACCGGCCAAACATCGTGGCCGAAGCCACCCGTGACCGCGTGCTCGCGGCGATCGAGGAGCTCGGGTTCGTCCGGAACGAGTCCGCGCGGCGGCTCCGGCAGCATCCCGACGAGCCCCGTCCGGCGGCCCGCGCCCGCGCGTTCGGGGTCGTCGTGGAGGACCTCACGAACCCCTACGCGTCCGACGTCGCGCGCGGCGCCGAGCTCGCGTTCGAGGAGGCCGGGTTCGAGACGCTGTGGCTGTCCACCGACCACTCCGCCGACCGCGAGCGGCGGGCGCTGGAACTGCTCGCCGAGCAGCGCGCGACGGGCGCGCTCGTCAGCTCCGTCGAGGACGGCCCGGACCGCCTCGGCCGGTGGCGCGAGTCCGGAATGTGCGTCGTCCTCCTGGACCGGGCCGGGCCGGACTTCTGCTCCGCCCAGGTCGACCACGTGGCCGGCGGCGACATCGCGGCGGCGCACCTGCTGACGCTCGGCCGCGACCGGATGGTGTTCGTCACCGGCGTGCCCGAGCCGCAGCCCGTCGCCGAACGGGCCGAGGGCGCCGCGCGGACGCTCGTCAAGGCGGGCGGCGGCGACCTGTCCGTCCTCACCCAGGACGGGCTGACGCCGAGCGCGGGCCGCGCGGCGGCGCACCGGCTGCTGGCCCTGTCCCCGCGTCCGACCGGGGTGTTCTGCGCCAACGACCTGCTCGCGATCGGCGTCGTCAACGAGCTGATCCACCTCGGCGTGCGGGTGCCCGAGGACGTCGCGGTGATCGGCTACGACGACATCGAGCTGGCGGGCAGCGCGGCCGTCCCGCTCACGACGATCCGGCAGCCGCGCCGCGAGCTGGGCTGGGAGGCGGCGGAGCTGGCGATGGCCGAGGTCGCCGAAGGGCCGTCGCACGAGCACCGTCAGGTCGTGCTGCGGCCCGAGTTGGTCATCCGCGAGTCCGCCTGACTGTTGACAAGCCGTCCAACGGAGGTGACGGTGTCCGTATGGGACAGGCCATCGTGGACGCCGCCGCCGTTCTCGGCTTCGATCCGTTCGATCCGACGTTCCGGGCCGACCCCTACCGGGGGTATCCGCCGCCCGGACGGCTCGTCCGGACCGACGCCGGGCTCTGGGTCACGTCCTCCTACGCCCTCTGCGAGCACGCGCTGCGCGACCCGTCGTTCGGGCACGGCCTCGGCGACGAGGGCGAGACGTGGCGTCAGGGGCCGCGGCAGCGCTCGTTCCTCACGATGGACCCGCCCGACCACACGCGGCTGCGCCGGCTCGTCAGCAAGGCGTTCACGCCGCGTCTGGTCGAGCGCCTCCGGCCCCGCGTCACCGCGCTGGTGGACGAGCTGCTCGACGCGGCCGCCGGCGCCCGGACCGACCTGATCGCCGCGCTCGCCTATCCGCTGCCGGTCATCGTGATCAGCGAGCTGCTCGGCGTTCCCGCCGCCGACCGGGACCGCTTCAAGGACTGGTCCGAAGCGCTCGCACGCGGCCTGGACCCCGACTTCCTGCTGCCCGAGTCCGAGATCGTCCGGCGCGAGGCGGCGCGGGCGGAGTTCAACGCCTACTTCCGTGCGCTGGCGGCGGAGCGTCGCGCGTCACCACGCGACGACCTGCTGAGCGCTCTCGTCGCGGTCTCGGACGGCGGCGACGCGCTCACCGAGGAGGAACTGCTCGCGACGTGCGTCCTGCTGCTGGTCGCGGGACACGAGACGACCGTCAACCTGATCGGCAACGGCGCCCTCGCGCTCCTGCGGAACCCGGCGCAGCTAGCGCTTTTCCGTTCGCAGCCCGACGCCGCTCCGGCCGCCATCGAGGAACTACTGCGCTACGACCCGCCCGTGCAGTTCACACTGCGAACGGCCGTCGTGGACACCGAACTGGGCGGGACTCCGCTGCCCAAGGGCTCCTTCGTCCTGCTCCTGAACGGAATGGCGAACCGCGACCCGTCCGTCTTCGCCGAGCCGGACCGACTGGACCTGACGCGGTACGCGGGCGGTTCGGCCGCGCGGCACCTGTCATTCGGACAGGGCATCCACTACTGCCTGGGCGCACCGCTGGCGCGGCTGGAGGGACAGGTCGCGCTGAGCAAGCTCTTCGAACGGAACGTGACAATGGCGGCGGGACCGGTGACGTACCGGGACAATCTCGTCCTACGCGGCCTGGAGTCCCTGCACGTCGACCTGTCCGCCTGAGAGCACGCATCTGAACCGCGCACGCAAGACCCGCTGAACGCGCGGACGGCCCGGTGCGGAGCCGCTCGCCTTATTCGGGCTTGACCAGTGGGAACAGGATCGTGTCGCGGATGCCCTTGCCGGTGAAAGCCATGATCATTCGGTCGATGCCCGCGCCCATGCCGCCCGTCGGGGGCATGGCGTATTCCAGGGCGCGCAGGAAGTCCTCGTCGAGTTGCATGGCCTCCGGGTCGCCGCCCGCCGCCAGGAGGGACTGCTCGGTGAGCCGGCGGCGCTGTTCGACCGGGTCGACCAGTTCGGAGTAGGCGGTGCCGAGTTCGGTGCCGAAGCCGATGAGGTCCCACTTCTCGGTCAGCAGCGGCTCGGCGCGGTGCTCGCGGGTCAGCGGGGACGTCTCCACCGGGAAGTCCATGACGAACGTCGGCTGGACGAGCGTGTGCTCGATCAGGTCCTCGAAGATCTCCTGGACGAGCCGCCCCTGGCCCCACTTGGCGTCCACGTGGACGCCGACGGCCTCGGCGAGCTTGCGGACGGTCTCGATCGGCGTCCGCGGCGTGATCTCCTCGCCGAGCTTCGCCGACACCGAGCCGTACAGCGTGATGCGCGGCCACTCGGGCAGGCCGAGGTCCACCTCGTGGTCGCCGTGCCGCACGACGCTCGTCCCGAGGGCGGCCACGACCGCCTTCTGGTACATCCGCTGCGTCAGGTCGGCCATGTCGTTGTAGTCGAGGTAGGTGCCGTACGCCTCCAGCATCGTGAACTCCGGGTTGTGCGTGGAGTCCGCGCCCTCGTTCCGGAAGTTCCGGTTGATCTCGAAGACCTTCTCGATGCCGCCGACCACGAGCCGCTTGAGGTACAGCTCGATCGCGATGCGGAGGTACAGCTCCATGTCGTAGGCGTTGATGTGGGTCCGGAAGGGACGGGCCGCCGCGCCGCCGTGGATCGGCTGGAGCATCGGCGTCTCGACCTCCAGGTACCCCTCCTCGTGCCAGAAGTCGCGGACGGCGCGGACGGTGGCGCTGCGGATCCGCGCCATCTGCCGGGCCTCGTCGTTGACGATCAGGTCGACGTAGCGCATCCGGACGCGCGCCTCGGGGTCGGTGAGGCCCGCGTGCTTCTCCGGCAGCGGACGCAGCGACTTCGACGTGATCGCGTACCGGTCCGCCATGATCGACAGCTCGCCGCGCCGGGACGTGATCACCTCGCCCTCGACGCCGATGTGGTCGCCGAGGTCGACGTCGCGCTTCCAGGCGTCCAGCGCCTCCTGCCCGACCTTGGCCAGCGACAGCATGATCTGGAGGTCGCCGGTGCCGTCCCGGACGGTCGCGAAGCACAGCTTGCCGGTGTTGCGCAGCAGCATGACGCGACCCGTGACGCCCGCCCGGTCGCCCGTCTCCGTGCCCGGCTCCAGCCCGGTGTATTTCTCCCGCAGCTCGGCGTTGGCCGCCGTCCGGGGGAACGTCACCGGGTAGGGGTCGATGCCGGCCGCACGGAGGCGGTCGAGCTTCTCCCGGCGCACGCGCATCTGCTCCGGGAGGTCGTCGTAGGTCTCGTCACTCACACGCTCAGGCTACCGACCCGCCCCAGCCCCGGCGAACCCGTGCACAGCCTGTGGAAAACCCCGCTTCAGGGCGTGTTGCGCTCGTAGATCAGGCGCAGGCCGATGAGCGTCAGCCACGGCTCGAACTCGTCGATGCTGCGCGACTCCTCCAGCACGAGCGGGGCGAGGCCGCCGGTCGCGATGACCGTGACCTCGCCCGGGTCCTCGGCCAGTTCGTCGGACATCCGCTCGACCAGGCCGTCCACCTGGCCCGCGAACCCGAAGATGATGCCGGACTGGAGCGCCTCGACGGTGTTCTTGGCGATCACCGACCGGGGCCGGACCAGCTCGATCTTGTGGAGCTGCGCGCCGCGCGCCGACAGGGCGTCGATGGAGATCTCGATGCCCGGTGCGATGGCACCGCCGACGTACTCACCGCGCGAGGACACCGCGTCGAAGGTCGTTGCGGTACCGAAGTCCACGACGATCGCCGGCCCGCCGTGCAGGTGGACGGCGGCCAGTGCGTTGACGATGCGGTCCGCGCCGACTTCCTTGGGGTTGTCCATCCGCACCGGTACGCCGGTCTTCACGCCGGGCTCCACGATCACCGCGGGGACGTCGCCGTAATAACGACGACACATCTCGCGCATCTCGTGGAGCACCGACGGGACGGTCGAGCAAAGGGCGATGCCGCTGATATCGGTGTCGGCGAGCAGTGGACTCTGCGCCACGAGACCCTGGAGGACGACGGCGATCTCGTCGGCCGTCCGGCGCGGGTCGGTGTTGATCCGCCAGTGCTCGATGACCTCCTCGCCCTCGAACAGGCCGAGGACGGTGTTGGTATTGCCGACGTCGATGGTGAGCAGCATCAGGTCCCCGCTGATCAGGAGAAGTCAAGGCCGATGTCGAAGGCGCGCGACGAGTGGGTCAGCGCACCTACTGCAAGGTAGTCCACCCCCGTCACGGCCACATCTCGGACCCCGGCCAAACCGAGGCCTCCGCTGGCCTCCAGTTCGGCGCGGCCGTTCACGAGCTTCACGGCCTCGGTCATTCGCCCGACCGACATGTTGTCCAGCAGCAGGGACGTCGCTCCCGCGGCCAGCGCCTCTTCCACCTGCGCGAGTGTGTCGCACTCCACCTGGACGTGAAGCGACGGGTACACGGCGCGGATGGCCTCGTAAGCGCGGGTCACCGAGCCTGCCGCCGCGATGTGGTTGTCCTTCACGAGCGCCGCGTCCGCGAGCCCCATCCGGTGGTTCACGCCCCCGCCGCAACGGACGGCGTACTTCTGCAGCGCGCGCAGCCCGGGAAGGGTCTTGCGGGTGTCGCGCACCTTGGCTTTGGTGCCCTCGATCGCATCGACCCATCTGCGCGTCGCAGTCGCTATGCCCGACAGATGGGTGAGGAGATTAAGCGCCGTGCGTTCGGCTCGCAGAACTGCGCGCGTAGGCCCGGACACAGAAATCAGGGCCCGTCCCTTCGTCACACGGTCGCCGTCCGCGACATGGCTCTCGTAGTCCACGCCCAGCAGCTCGAAGACGGTCTCGGCGACCGGGATCCCGGCGACGACGCCGTCCTTGCGGGCGGTGAAGTCGCCGGCCGCGCGGTCGTCCGGGGCGAAGATCGGCTCGCTGGTGACGTCGGTCGCGCCGTCCTCGGCGAGGGCGGTCTCCACCAGCGCCGTCACCGCGGCGGCGTCGAGGCCGGCGACGGCCAGCCGCGCTTCCAGTTCGGGTGTCATCGGTGCTCCTCGTAGGTGGTGACCAGGCCGGCGTCGGTGCGGCGGGTGACGAGGTGGCCGCGCCAGGCCGCGTCGTCGCGCTCGGGGTGGTCGTCGCGCCAGTGGCTGCCGCGCGTCTCGGTGCGGCGGCGCGCGGCGGCGACGATCGCGGACGCGACCGCGTGCAGGTTCGTGGCCTCCCACGCGGCGACGTCCGGCGCGACGTCCGGGGACGGCACCAGCGCGTCCAGGGCGCGGGCGGCGCGCTCCAGGCCCGCCGCGTCGCGCAGTACGCCCGCGTCCGCCGACATGATCCGCTGGATCGCGTCGCGCGCGCCGCCGTCCAGCAGGCCGGACGGTCCGGACGGCGCGACCGCCGCGCCCGGCTCGTCCAGTTCCGCCCCCACCGCCGCCGCGATGCGCTCGGCGAACACGAGCCCTTCCAACAGCGAGTTGGACGCGAGCCGGTTCGCGCCGTGGACGCCCGTGCACGCCGTCTCACCGCACGCGTACAAACCGGGCACGGACGTGCGTCCGTGCAGGTCGGTGCGGATGCCGCCGCTGGCGTAGTGCGCGGCCGGGACGACCGGGATCGGCTCGGTCACCGGGTCGATCCCGTGGAACCGGCAGGCCGCGAGGATCGTCGGGAACCGGGTTTCCCACAGGTCGGCGCCGAAGTTGCGGGCGTCCAGCAGCATGTGCCGCTCGCCCGTCTCGGCCATCCGGCTCATGATCCCCTTGGCGACGACGTCGCGGGGCGCCAGCTCGGCGAGTTCGTGGCGGCCGACCATGAAGCGCGTCCCGGACCGGTCCACCAGATGCGCGCCCTCGCCCCGGACGGCCTCGGAGATCAGCGGCTGGCGACCCCGCGCGTCCGGCCCGAGCCACAGCGCGGTCGGGTGGAACTGGACGAACTCCAGATCGGTCACCGCAGCCCCCGCGCGCAGCGCGAGCGCTACACCGTCCCCGGTCGATACCTCGGGGTTCGTGGTGGCGGCGAAGACCTGGCCGAGGCCGCCGGTGGCGAGCACGACCGCGCGGGCGCGCACCGCGCCGACGCCGCCGGGACGTCCCTGGCCCATGACGTGGAGCGTGACGCCCGCGGCGCGTCCGGCGGCGTCCAGCAGGAGGTCCAGGACGAGCGCGTGCTCGATGACCTCGACGTCGCTCTCCTTGAGCGCGGCGCGCAGCGCGCGGCTGATCTCGGCGCCGGTCGCGTCGCCGCCCGCGTGCGCGATGCGGCGGCGGTGGTGGCCGCCCTCGCGGCCGAGCGCGAGGTCGCCGCCGGGCGCGCGGTCGAACTCGGCGCCGAGCGCGATGAGCCGCCGGACGGCGTCCGGGCCGTCGGTGACGAGCGCGCGGACGGCATCCTGCGAGCACAGCCCGACCCCCGCGGTGAGGGTGTCGGCCAGATGTTCGCCGGGGGTGTCGGCAGGGTCGAGAGCGGCGGCGACGCCGCCCTGCGCCCAGCGGGTGGAGCCCGCGTCCAGAAGGGCCTTGGTGACGAGCAGGACGCGGCCGTGCGGACGGCAGTTGAGCGCGGCGACCAGTCCGGCGACGCCGGAGCCGATCACCACGATGTCGGTGTCGGCGGTCCAACCGGGGGCGGGCGCCGTGAGCACACGAGGGATCATGTGCCCCTCCTCAGGGGTCGATTTCTCGTCATTCTGACATTAACCCCTGCGGCGGGATGCGACCGGCCCCCGTCCGACGGTCAGCGGCGGATCAGGTCGCCCCGGGAGTCCAGCGATCCGGGGACGGGCTCGGCCGGGTCGGACCCCAGCGCGATGATCTTGTTAGAGCGGTCCACGTGGACGACGCGCGGCTCGAACGACCGCGCGTCCGCGTCGCTCATCTGCGCGTAGCTGATGATGATCACCAGGTCGCCGGGCGCGACGAGCCGGGCCGCCGCCCCGTTGATCCCGATCACGCCGGAGCCGCGCTCCCCCGCGATCAGATACGTCTCCAGCCGGGCGCCGTTGTCGATGTCGACGATGTGGACCTGCTCGCCGGGCAGCAGGTCCGCCGCGTCCATGAGGTCCTGGTCGAGCGTGAGCGACCCCACGTAGTGCAGGTCGGCCTGCGTCACGGTGGCGCGGTGGATCTTCGACTTGAACATGGTCCGGAACATGACGACTCCTTCGGGGGGCGTTCAGGCGGGGAAGCCGAGCGGGACGTTGTCGATGAGGTGGGTTCCGCCGACGCGGCCCGCCACGGCGAGCACGGCCGGTCCCTCGTGGCCGGCGGCGACCTCCTCGAACGTCGCCGGATCGACGAGGACGAGATAGTCCAGCAGCAGCGGCGGATTCCGCGACGCCGCGGCGTCCAGCACCGCCCGCGCCGCCGTCCGGACGGCGTCCGGGCCGCCGCCCGCCGCCTTCTCGCCCGCGTGCAGGGCGCGCGACAGCGCCGTCGCCGTCACCCGGTCCGCGTCGGTGAGGTACCGGTTGCGGCTGGAGAGCGCCAGGCCGTCCTTCTCCCGGACGGTCGGGGCTCCCACCACCTCGACCGGCACGTTCAGGTCGGCGACCATCCGGCGGACGAGGGCGAGCTGCTGCGCGTCCTTCTCCCCGAAGATCGCCGCGTCCGGGCGCACCAGGTGGAACAACTTCAGGACGACCGTGAGCATTCCATCGAAATGCCCCGGCCGCGTCACGCCCTCGACCCGCTCGCCCATCGGGCCGGCCTTGACCGTGACCTGCGGCTCCGTCGGGTACATCTCGGCGACGGACGGCGCGAAGATCAGGTCCACGCCCTCGTCCGCGCAAGCCGCGACGTCGTCGGGGAACGTCCGCGGATAACGGTCCAGGTCTTCGTTCGCGCCGAACTGGAGGGGGTTCACGAAGATGCTGACCGCGACCGCGTCGGCGGTCTCGCGCGCCCTCCTGATCAGCGAGCGGTGGCCCTCGTGGAGCGCGCCCATCGTCGGGACGAGCGCGAGCGTCCCGGTCAGCGCGGACCTGGCCGCCGCCAACTCGCCCCGCGTGCCGGCGATCACGAGCGTCATCGCGTTCCCCCTCCTCAGTCGGCCAGCACGCCGAGGAGCCGCTCGGCGTCCCCGGGCTTGAGCAGTCCGGCGGTGAGCGCCCGGTCCGCCGTGAGCCGCGCCAGCGCGACGTAGGCGCTGCGGCTCTCCGGGGACACGCGGGCGAGTTCGGCGACGTGCTCGGCGACCGTCCCGGCGTCGCCGCGCGCCACCGGTCCCGTCAGGCCCTCGATGCCGAGCCTGAGCGCGTTGTCCAGCGCGGCCCCCAGCAGCGGGCCGAGCGTTCGTCCCGGCTCGGCGACGCCGGCCTTCTGGAGCAGGTCCATCGCTTCCACGACCAGCGTGACCAGGTGGTTCGCCCCCGTGGCGAGCGCCGCGTGGTACAGCGGGCGCTTCTCCTCCTCGATCCAGACGGGCTCGCCGCCCATCTCCAGGACGAGCGCCTCGGCGACGGGACGCAGCGGGTCCGGGGCCGTCACGCCGAACGACACGCCGCTGAGCCGGTCCACGTCGTCGGGGCGTCCCGTGAACGTCATCACCGGGTGGACGGCGAGCGGGAGCGCGCCGGCTCTCGTCGCGGGCGCCAGGACACTGGTGCCGTAACGTCCGCTGGTGTGCAGGATCAGCTTGCCCGTGGTGTCGACGCCCGTCGCGGTGAGCCCGGCGACAAGATCGCCGAGCGCGTCGTCAGGGACGGTCAGCAGCACCAGGTCCGCGGCCTCCACGACCTCCTGCGGGGTGGCGAGAACAGCACCCCGAAGCCGCTCCGCAGCCCGCTCCCGGGTCTTCTCCGACACCGCGGACGCCGCGACGACCCGGTGCCCGGCCCTGGCCAGCGCGGCGCCGAGCGCGGTCCCGACGCGTCCGGCACCGACCACGCCGACGTCCAGACGGGCGGGCCGGTCCTCCGGCGCGTCAAAAGGCACAGCAGGATCCATACAGGTTCGTTCCAGTCCTCAACAGTAGGTACCGGACGTGCGCGCTCCAGGGTACCCGCGCCCCGCCCGACGTCCAGTACTCAGCCCGAAGGTGACTCTACGCACACCCGTCCACCCCACCGACCAGCAACACCTCGACCACCGAGGGGACGATGAAAATCCTCCAAGACGACCTGACGAGCCCCGAGATCGCCGAGTTCCTCCACGACCACCTGGAGGACATGCGCGCCCTCTCCCCACCCGAAAGCGTCCACGCCCTGGACCTGGCCGCCCTCCGGTCCCCCGACATCACGTTCTGGACGGTGACGGACGGCGACTCGATAGCAGCCTGCGGCGCCCTAAAACACCTGACCCCAACTCACGCCGAACTGAAATCAATGCGCACCGCCCCGACCCACCACCGCACGGGCCTGGCATCCCGCCTACTAACCCACATCATCAACGAGGCAACAGCCCGAAACTACACCCGCCTAAGCCTGGAAACCGGCTCCACCGCCCCCTACCTCCCCGCCCGCCGCCTCTACGAAAAATTCGGCTTCACCTACTGCGCCCCCTTCGCCGACTACAAACCCGACCCCAACAGCGTCCACATGACCAAACCCCTTCAAGAGCTGAATGATAACTATAAAATATAAAGGTATTCGACCGGTCAGCCGAGGCCAGCACTCGACACATGGGATATTGCCACCCATAATAACAACCGCCCCAAGCCCTTACAATTTGGCCCAGACACAATCAATCGCCTATAAACCACAACATCCGATGCGGCTCCCGAAGGGCGATCTCACACATCTCCTTCAACCAGTCAAACCGTTTACCCGTAGGATTAAAACTAGAATCATTTTCATAGACGTCGATTTCGACAATCAGGCTTCGAATCTGACTCACATTGAATACCGTATCCCCCCACGGGATGATATGGCTCAGCAGTGGGTATTTGATGATGTCAGCCTGACAGAAGGATTCAACTCCACTTCCACGGCCGTCGACAACTACGCTGCCGCTCGACAACCGAACCTGTACCTCAATCATGGCGATTCCGGATGAACAGAGGTGACTCTTCCGCCTTCGACCCAAACCGCTACATGCGTCTCGCCTTCGAACCCCACAACTTCGCCCGCGTTATATAGGTGGCGATGCGCACCGTTGGCCGTGCTTATTTTATCCATCGGCGCTCCCATTGCCGCGCGTGCCCAAATCCTGATCTGGTCCGGCGTGACACCCTCTGCAAATTTGGTTTTGGCAGCGAACTCGGGGAATCGGTGATCAAGCTCGAGGGAGTGACGACGTAGGATATGCATGTTCATTGTTTCGTCCGTAATTTCGCCGGAGCCACAGTTGTGCACGAGTATAGCGGGCGCCCCTGCAGCCACATAATAGGTGTGGGCGTCGGCGACCGAAAGGTTGTAAACGTTTTGCCGAATCGAAATCCGATGCCTGACTTCGACAACCCGAACATTGGCGCCAGAGTTGGTGCGCAGTCGCATGCCCGGTTGAAGGCTCCCTGCATTGACCCAACCGAACACTGCGGCCCTACGCCACGGAGCTGGAGTGAAGGCAACCGCCCAGAAGGGGTGGCCATCAGTCGCAACGACTAGGCCTCGTTTGCCGGAGGTGGTAATAACGGTAATGTCGACCAAATTTTTAGTACCGTGACCAACGATCGTCGCTACTACCGGTTTAAAAATCCTCTTTCCGGTAGCCGGGTCGGTCGCCTGGACTCGGTCACCTGGATTGATTTGGTCGATGCGTTTACGCTTTCCGTCAGCCATTAGAACCGTTGTCGAAGGCATAAAACTATTACCTACGGTACATGTGGCTGCCATTTCTAGCTCTTTCGCGAGCCTCGAACTGTTGCGCCACTCATTGAATGACTTCGCCAGTTCCTTAACAAGGCCGAGGATCTTCTTGCCCAACCTAAACGTCTGCGCCCATTTGAATGGATTTCCGTGCTTACGCAGGAACTTCAGCAGCGGGCCACCGGATATCATGGTCACCACGTTGAGCGCCGTTTCGGCACACCCTCCGATATCTCCCTTGGTGAAACAGTCGAGGGCGTCGGTGATGCCTAGTTCTTCGGCGGCGATCTTGCCGAGGGCCATTGCGGCGGCCTTGAGGCGTTGTTTCGCCTGCTCGGCGGCCTGCTTCTGTGCGGCGATGCGTGGGTTGATGGCGGGACGGGTGTTCCTGGCCGGGCCGACGTCGCCCGAGTTGACGGGGCGACCGTGCTTCGGGTAGACGGTATAACCGTTGCCGCTCGGGTGCGGGACGCGATTCTGACCGTCGCCGTTGAAGCACTCTAGGTAACCGTCGATCCGCCGACACCACTGGCCGTCCGGGTCAGATTTCGACACCGGGTCGTTGTCGGCGTAGGAGTAGCCGTTCCACGACTGCGGGTCCTTGTCGTCGAACAGCGGGTCGACGGAGATGAAGCGGCCGAGTTTCGGGTCGTATTCTCGGGCGCCCATGTGGGTAAGGCCCGATGAATCTTTGGGCGCGCCGAGGAAGCCCTTGTCGTCGATCCAAGCCGGCGGCTTGTCGGCACCGTTACGGGCGTTCCCGAACGGATCCAGGCGGCGGCGCGTCAGGGTTTGTTCCGCTCCGTCCTTCACCGCCAAGAGCGACGTACTGTTGTGGTCGGCGGACAGGAACGTGACGCCGTCCTTGGTACGCGTGGCGATCGTGTCGTCGCCGTGCTGGTAGTAGCGGGTTCCCTCGACTGTCCCACTGGAGAGAAGGCGCAGCTCCATTCCGGGCAGGTACAGCGTCGATGTTCCCGGCTCCTTGCGGATGAGCCGATTTCCGTCGCCGTCGTAGACGTAGCTCGACGTGCTGCCGTCCGCTTCCTTGACCGAGGCGAGGCTTCCTTCGGAGTCCCAGGTGAGCGTCTGCTTCTGACCGGCGAGTACCCGTTCGGTCGTGTTTCCGGCTTCGTCGTAGGCGTACGTGTTGAGCCGGTCGCCGGTCGGCGTCGTGTCCACGACCCGGGAGACGGCGTGCGGACGAGCGGCCCCGTTAGTGGGGTATGTGTAGTTCGCGGTGGTGTCCGTGCCCGTGGCCGTCAGGGTGTGCTGGACGACCTTGCGCCGGTTGCCGTTCGGGTCCTGGGTGTAGGACGTCCAGTAAGGATCGGGGCCGCCGACCGTTGTGGTGACGTTCTCCTTCGTAGGCGCCGTCGAACAGTCGGACTTCGCCGTCCACGCTGCGCTCAGCCGGTCCAGGTAGTCATACGAGAAGCACTGGTCATCGCCCGTCGCCGCGTCATTGATCGACGTGATCGAGCCGCTGTCGGTGTAGCTGTACTGGCCGCGGAAGTCGGGGACCGCACCTTGAAGCTCACGATTCAGCTTCGACTCGACCAGCCTGTTCGTACCGCGCTCGTAGGTGTAGGTCTGCCAGGTCTTCTTGCCACCGGTGGACAGCTCGCGCTGCAGGAGTTCGCCCGTGGGGGCGTAGTCCGTCCGTGTCAGGTAGGACGTCGTTCCATCGACGGTTATCGGGCGCTGGAGGTCGTCATAGCCGTAGCGCACGACCTCAGCGGGAAGATCACCGGCCGCCGGCATCCCGATCGTCTTGATCGTGCCGTCACGGTTATAGGAGGTGGTGAAGTCGTAGGTTCCCTTGAGGTTTCCTTCAGCGGAGGGGACGACATAGCGGGTGGAGGTCGGCCGGTAGAAATCGTCACGTGTGAGAACGGCGCTGCCGTACGCGTTGGCCGATGTCCCGTCGGTATGACGGAGCGTGGAGTAGAGCTGGCCCTTGTACTTGGTGTCGTAAGTCCACTGGGTGAGCTTCTTGCCGTTCGCGTCCGTGCCCTCGTACGTCGCCGTCTTACGACTGATCTTGTCGTAGGTCGTGAAGATGCTCTTGTTCCTGGCATCGGTGGTGAGAACGGGACGGTCGAGGTCGTCGTAACCGTAGGTGGTCGTCCCGGCGTCCGGATCGACGGCTTTGATCCTGCGGCCGCGCTGGTCGTACTCGTAACGCCAGACCTCGTTGCTCTCGTTGGTGACCGTCGCAAGACTTCCGGCCGCCGTATAGGTGTAGGTGCTGGTGTCGTGGTCCCCGGTTGGCGACGTTCCCTTGTACTGGAGGAGCTGAATCGTCCGGCCCTGGGCGTCCGTGATGGCCGTGCTCGGCGTTCCGCCCGCCGGCGGCTGGGTGCTCACCCGGTCGCCGCCGTAGGTCGTGGTGGTCGACCATTTGTCCTGGCCCGCGACACGGAACGTCTCGACCTTCGGCCGGCCCGCTCCGTCGTAGGCCATGACCGTCTGGCCGTTCACCAGCCCGTTGTCGATGGTCAGCAGCGTGCTGGACGGCGGGCCGTTCGCCCAGTACGTCTCGTTCGCCTTCGCGACCTGGCCGATGCCGTTGTAGAACGTGTCCGCGACGAGGCGTCCGCCGTCCGGGCCCTCGGTCTGGATCTGGCGCGGACGCAGGAATCCGTCAAGCAGTTTGTACTCGGTTCCGTACGTGCCGTCGTTCTCGATCTTCTCGGTCTTCACCGACGTGATGCCGTCGCCGGGAACCGCGTAGCTGTATTTGACGCTCGGTGTGAAGCTGTTCGCCTTGGGACGGTCGGGGAACCACACACTGGTGAGGCGGCCCAGCGGGTCGTAGGCGAGGTCGGTGCGCTTCCCGTTGGGGTCGATCTGCGCGGCGGGCGCATTCCAGCCGGGCGTGAACCAGGTCTCGGTGATATGCCCGAGCGGATTCGTCTCCTTCTTGTAGGTGGCGAGCCCGTCGGTGTCGGTGTACTCGGTCGTCGTCGTGGAACCCGCCGGATCCTTGGCGGTCAGCGGACGCCCGTGCTCGTCGAACGTGCCTTCCGCGTCGGTGATGTATTTCGCGGTGGTGCCGTCATGGCTCTTGAGCGTCTGAACCTTCGTGACGTCGCCCTTGGTGGGGGCGGTGCCGTAAGCCTGGCCGTCGTAGGACGTCAACGTGTCGGATAGCAGCTTCGTGGAACGGTCGGCCGTTCCAGCGTCCGCGCACTTCACGGACAGTTTCTCGACGCGTTTCACATAGGTGCGCATCCAGGCGTCGACGTCGTCGGCGTAGGACGTGAGCGTGCACACGTCATCGGTCGCGGTCGAGAGGTCGCCGAGATCGTCCTCCTGGAGGATCCGACCCGTCGTGTCGTCGTAGGTCGTGGTCGACTTCGTCTCGCGCCAGCCGCCCGCGGAAAGGGCGGTCAGACCGCGGGTCGTGCCGGTGTCGACGAATCCCGCGCGGTCGGTGCCCCAGTCGTTCTTACGTGTGGCGGTCTGCTTCCGCCACGGCGCGTTGATGGTCTTGCTGACGATCGAAGCTCCGTCATAGACGACGGACTCCAACTCGAAACCGGCCAGATCGGGATAGTCGGTGTACGAGGTGTCGGTGGAGTCCTTCACCGACACGGACCTGGTGCCGCCCGCAGGGTCCTTGTCGCCGTCCATGCCGCGGAAATAGGTGTAATCGGTTCGGGTCGTGTACGTCTGCCCGTCACCGCCGAGCACGTGGACCTTGCCGTACCCGGCCCATTCGCCCCAGGTCAAGTTCTTGGGATCGGCGATGCCGTCGGGGTCGGTGTACCGCCAGCCCGCATCGCCCTCGTACTCGTACTTGGTGACCTGGTCCGGTGATCCGCCCGTTCGGTCCGTCTGGATGACCTTCTCGACCACGTACTTGTGGAACCAGTCCGTGATCGGATCGGTCACGCCCGGCGGCGTCCACTTGACCGGGAAGCAGCGTTTGGTGCTTTCACCGGGTTTCGGAAGGGAGGACGATGTGCATTCCGTCGGCGCATAATTCACATCGAGCTGACCGCCCGAATCGGTGTACACCGTCGCCAGCCGGTAGCGCACCATCGGCTGGATGTTGTCGTTCGGGATGTCGATCCGGTTGGGAAGCTGCTTGCCGACGAGCTGGATGGACGGCGTCGTCGCGGTCCCTCCCACAAGACCGGCATGGTCGATCTTCGCGAGCCACAGCGTCCGCGAGCCGTCGCCGTTGTCCTTGAACTCGTGCGTCAAAGTCCAGGAATCGACGTCGGCGTAGCCGGTGCCCGAACGCATCTGGGTCCGGATCTTCACCAGCCGCTTGCGCGTCCAGAACGACGGGCCGGTCTGCTGCCAGGTGCACTTGGTGTCGGGCTTGCAGTTCAGCCATCCGGGAACGTCCGGCCAGTTCGCCGAATCCGGTACGGCGGCCGGATCGCAGGTCACGCCGGTGGACGGCATGCAACGCTCGGTGACATCGAACGCCACGCGCGCCGCAGCCGGCGTCGAGTAGACCTGGCCGTCGCGTTGGCCATAATCGGCCCGCTTCAGATAGCCACCGCGGTCGTACGGCGTTCCGTTGACGTCGGTCTTGGCGTTGCGCGCGTAGTAGTTCGTCTCCTTTGCGTAGTAGTAGGAGAGGACGTCGCCGTGCGGACTTTTGACATAATCCAGGTTCCAGCGCCACGCCTGGTTGCACCAGGAGTCGGCGAAACCCGACGACTTGTAGCACGGCTCTCCGGAGTTGTTGCCGAAGACCGGCATGCGCCAGACGGAGCTCGTCTCCTCGTTGCCGCTGGCCCAACCGGGAAGGCGGTTCAGGCCGAAGTAGTACTGGGTGCCGTCGGTGGTGGTGATCCGCCAGTGCTCACCGTTGTCGTCACCGTTCGTCGCGCCCGTGAGCCGTTCGACCTTGGAACCGTCATCGTCCTTGAGCCGCCACTTGCCAGTGGCATCGTCTTTGATGAGTTCGGTGGATGTACCGCCGAGCTGGATGACAGCGTTGTCGGTCGCCCAGCACAGATCGCCTACACCCTTGTTGCCGTCGTCGGCGCATGCCTTGTAACGGCGTTCGATGTAGCCCGGCTCGTAGGAGAACCCCTCACCGATCCACGAGCCCTGGTTATTCGTAGCGGACGTCTCGCCGTCGACCGACTGCGAGGAGTAGCCCAGTCCGACGCTCGGGGCCATGCCGCCGGGAGCCGGGACGGTCCGGAACGGATAGCTCCAGGAGAATCCGCCCGAGGACGGCGACACGCTCCACTTCGAGGACGGCGCGAGATTGGTCGCGCCGTAGGTGCCCTGGTCGGATCCGGTATCGGCGGCCAGCGCCACCATCGTCGTCGCGCCTGCGGTGGCCGCCGGCAGGTCTGCGGTAACCGTGCGCGTCGCCCCGTCGTTCGCCGACGGCAGTTCGGTCGGCTTCCCGCAGTTCGCCGACTTCCCCGGCGGGCACTTGGGCAATGCGATCAGGCGAAGGTGCGAGCCGAACGCGCCGCCGAACGCATCGGCGAACGTTCCGTAGCCGATGCTGACGCGAAGCTTCTCGTTCGTTTTGACGGTGTCCGTCCGCGAAAGACGCAGCAACACTCCAGAGACGCCCGCAGCGGCCGCTTCCTGACGGCTGAGAACATCGACTCTGAGTTTTCGCGGTTCCGCAGTCTTCTTTCCGGCGACCCTGACGCGCAGTCCGCCCGCCGTGCCTTCACCGGCGCCGCCCTGCACCGTGACCTCGGTCGAACCGGTGCTCGGCCAGGCGCCGCGCGGCGGCGTGCGCAAGGTCTTCGCGGCGGTCGGATCAGGGCGCCGGGGTTTGACCTTCCCCCGGCTGCCCTTCACCGGCTTCCGCTGCTTCTGTGTCGCCGGCCGGGTGCCTTTCGGGTCCGCGAAAGCGGACGCGGGAAGCGCTTCAACCAGTCCGGCCGGAAGGACCACGAGCAGCAAGAGCGCCAGCACTCGGGCGCATCGACGAAGGCCGATGAGTACTCGGGACGACTGCATGGGCTGGCTCTCGCTCTCAAGATCAGCACAGGGGACGCTTGCTTCTCAACCGGTCACGGCCTTCAGAGATCCGGCTGTTCCGTCCTGTCTTTCAGGATTTGCAAAGTCTTTTCGTCCAGGGCTCCGGCGTAGACGCGGACGTCATCTACTTCGCCGATGAACGCTTCCGAGCCGGATCCCCCGAGGCGCAGCGGCCCCACGGCATTCCAGGTGCTGAAGTAGGGAACCTTGGCGGCGGCGTCCTCGTCACCGTCGACATAGATTCGGAGTTCGCCGACGGTGTGGTCATAGACGATGGCGATCGCCTGCCCGGCCTCGTCCGACGATGCCTGCGCCTGGGTGTAGTTCACCGACACCACTTCGCTGCCACCGTCGGTCTTCGGCATCACGACCTGCCATTGGCCGGTGGCCTTGTCATAGCGGATCGCGAAGCCGTATCCCGTCGTCCCGGCCTGCGACAGGACGGTCATCGAACTCACCGGGTCAGCCGACGCGAGCCTCGCGCGGAGCGTGACGGTGAAACTTCGATTCGTCTGGATCACCGCGGGTGTGGTCCCCGCACCGTCCGTGCCTGTCGTGTTCAACCGCAGGTGCCCCGACCCGACCATGGCGGGCCGCGACGGATCAAAGGGATCATCGTCGGGCGGCGGGGTGTAGATCGTCGCGTCTCCCGTGAGGGTCATTCCCGTACCGTTGCGCTGCTCCGGGCTGACGCCGCCCGTCGCCGTGTTGAGCTGCCAGTATCCGCGCCGTTCCGGCGCCAGCGCGTATAGACCGGGAATGTCTCCCGGAACCAGAACACGATCGAACACCTTGACGTCGTCGATATAACCGTGCCAGTAGGACGACGCCTGGCCGTGATACTTGTTGCGGCCGATCGTCAGCGAACCCTCGCCGTGCCAAGGGTTCGGGTTGTCGGCAGTACCGGTGAGCGCGCCGTTCACGTAGAGATAGATCTTTTTGGCGACTGCGTCATGGACGCCGACGAGATGCACCCAGTCGTTGAGTTCGGCGGGCTGTGCAGAGAACGCGTTGATCCATGTTCCTGTGGCGTTGTCGGCCCCCCTCATGCGGAACCCCCATTTTTTGAGGGCTGACTCGTAGCCGAGCTGGAAAGCACTCTCCGATGCTCCGTCCTGGCCCAACGCGTAGCCGCCGATATCGTTTTTGTCGAGATAGACCCAGGCGCTCACCGAGAAGCTCTCATCGGTGCGGACGACAGGCCCGGCGGCCTCCAGGGCACCGGCCGACTCCCAGCCGATGGTCCGAAGCGCCTTGTCCTTGACGCCTGGTGCACCGAACTGCACCGTCCCGACCCGTCCGGCGGCGTATCGCTCGGGCACACCGGTGACCTGCGTAGCGCCCGTCGGCTCGTCCAGACTCCAACGCGCCAAGGCGGGCGGCGGCGCAGACTTGCGCGCGTACAGGTCGGCGATATCCGTTTCGGACAGCAACTCGTCATAGACCCGCACGTCATCGACGCC
Organism: Actinomadura rubteroloni; assembly: GCF_002911665.1. Taxonomy (NCBI): domain Bacteria; kingdom Bacillati; phylum Actinomycetota; class Actinomycetes; order Streptosporangiales; family Thermomonosporaceae; genus Actinomadura; species Actinomadura rubteroloni. The sequence continues at coordinate 1,387,884 of NZ_MTBP01000001.1, read as the reverse complement.
ACCCCGCCACCAGTGGGCGTACGCGCCATTGACTTTGCCGCGACCGATCTGCAGCGGACCCGATGCAGCCCAGTCGCCCGTCACGGCGACGGTCCCGGCCAGCGAACCGTTGACATACAGCCGCAACTGGCCGGCCGACTTGTCGTAGACGCCGACGAGGTGGGTCCATGTATTCAGCGTCGCCGTCGATCCGGAGGCCGTCTTGATCGGCGCACTGTCGGTGTCGGTATCGGTCCGCCAGAAGGACCACTTCCCCGAGGACGGGTAGTAGCCGAGTTCGAATCCGCTGTTGCGGTCGCCGTCCTGGCTGATGACCGTCCCGTACTGCGTCGAACTCGTCAGCTTCACCCATGCGCTGACGGAGTAGCTCTGGTCGGTGGCGACAACCTTTTGACCGGTCTGTACCGAGCCTCCGTCCAGTGCGAGGGAACCGCCGACCGCGCCGGAACCGCCGAGTTGGGCGCTGCCGCTGAGAGTCCCCGTGGTGTCAGGGAGGTCACGCGCGATGGCCTGCGTCGCGCCCGCGTTCTCGTTGAGGTCCCAGGCGGCTCGTGGCCCACGTCCCGGGTCGACGTAGAACTCGAAGTTTGCGACGACCGGGTTCGTCTGGTTCGCGCCGTCCACGGCGACCACCGAGACCCACTGCGGTCCGTCATCATCAGGCATGAATCGGACCGTCTGTGCACCGCCGGAAGTCGTCTGGATCGTATGCGCGGTTTCGGCCTCGTCATTGAACCCGTATTTGTACGCGACCACGTCAGTGTCCGACGCCTTGAAGGTGAACGATCCGTACTCGCCCACGGCGTGTCCGGTCGTCGAGGTGACGGTCGGCGGCTTCGGTTTGGTCGCGTCGTAGATGAACTGGCAGGACGTCTGCGAGCCCTCCCAGCTCCAGGGCCCCCAGAGATAGCCGTCGGAAGCGCGGACCTCCCAACCGATGACCGTGTTCTGCGGTATGCCGACACCGACGAGCGAATAATCGAACCTGCTGCCGCTGCCCTTGTAGCCGGTCGTGTAGGTCTTGGTGACCTTGACCCCGTCAGTGCCGACCCAACTGACCGAGAACTGGCCGCGCACCTGCTCGTTGTCGGGATCCCGCAGAGTCGCCGACAGTTTCGGCGGCTCGTCGACGTACGGACGCCCGGTCCCGCTGATGCAGCTTCCGCCCGGCGTCATCTTGAGTTCCGATTGCTTCGGCTGGCTCGGCGCGGTCGTGTAGTGCACCTCGAGCTGAGCGTTCTCGCAGAACCGCTTCCAGTACGTGTAGTCGCTCTCGTCGTCGGCTCGGACGCGGAACGTCGTGTTGGAAAGACCTGCCTGCACTGCGGCCTTGGCGTCGAAGCGCACGTTCTGGTTGGTCGAGGTGCAGGACGATGTCGCGTTGGTCGGCGACTTCGTCTGGAGGAAGTTCATGTCGCCCGAGGCCGGCTGGTTGTCCCAGTTGGTGCCCGTGCCAATGGACTTCGACGTCCAGTGCAGGTCGACGCCCTTGGCGGACGAGCTGTACGTGTGACGCAAAGTGACGGCGAACTCGGCACTGATGATGTATTTGCCCTTGAAGGCCGACGTGGGGATCGAGTAGAAGAGGCGCTTCGTGCCCGTCCCGTTGCAGTAGTAAGGGTCGCCGGAGAGTGCGGGGCATTTGCCGCTGCCCTCGTTGTCCTTGCCGGGGAATCCCCAGTACTCAGTCGTGGGGTAACCGCTCGCGACCATCGTCCAGCCGGTACGCGTCGCCGTCTTGTAGACGGGGTCGACATAGACCGGGAACGTCGTCTCCTTCGCGGAGAGGAGCGTCGCGTCGGGTGCGATGGTGAGGTTGCGGCGGTCGAGCGTCACGGCCGCCTCGCCTTGGCGAGACGACTCCGACGGTCCTTTGCGCAGGTCGACGGCGCCGGGAGCGTCGGCCTTCGGGTTCTCGGCCGCGGGCTTGCGCGAGTCCCACATCAGGGGCTGCGGCGCGTCCAGGAGCGGCGCCCCCGAGTGATCCACGATTCGGACGCCGCCGCCTTGGACGGAGCGGACGCCGCCGTTTCCCCCGGTGGTGAGCGTCAGGCGCCGGACGCGCGGGTCCGCGGCCGCCTCCCGTGACTTGATCTTGAAGACGTGGGAAAAACCGTCGATGTCGGCGTTGACGATCAGGTCGACGTCCGGCAGTACGTCGGCATAGGTAGCCGTGGCGCCCTGGATCGTGGGTTCCGGGAGACGGCCGGGCCAGGCCAGCGAAAAGCTCTGGCCGGCCCGCTCGATCCGGACGACCGCGCCGGTTCCGCCAGCGGAGAAGCGCATGGCGAGATTCGCCGCCTTGGGGACGAGCGAACCGTCCTTGGCCTTGACGAGCGTGGCGTCCGGTGTCGCCCATCCGTCGCCCTTGCGCACGCGGACGGCGCGCACGCTCTGCACGGCGGTGAAGGTCTGGTCCGGGTTGGCGTAAACGGTCCGGCGCTCGTCCCGGAACGCCGTGACCTCGACGGGGTCCCCCGTCTTCTTGGCTTTGGCGAGCGCGGCTTCTTCCGTCGGCGCCAGCACCGCGGTGGCCGGTGGGTCGGCATGCGCGATGGTCACCGACTGTAGCGACGCCGCCGCCATAACAGTGGTCAGGATGGAAGTCATCCAAGCCGAGCGACGCAGGATAACGCCATGATGCGAGCGCTGTTGATGATCTCTCAAGCGCAGCCGGAGATGGCGCATACGGACCCCTGCCAGATAAGACCGTCATAAAACGCCCTCAACCTAAGATGATCAACAGCGCATGACAAGACTCTCCGTGACGGCTAATTTGTGGCATGAATCACCCGGATCCCCGTAAACCTACTGACCAGGACGCCGCAACCCCCTGCACCACAGGGATATTTCACCGATACAGCGACGCTGCGTAGCCACCTTCGGGCGACGGCACGTTCCATGGGCCGACGACAAGGACCGATATTATTTCGTTATTGAAAAGTGACGCGATTGTACGGAAGCCATCTACCGCAGGAAGTTTTCTCCAACCGAAACAAAGAACGACGAAAATTTGTCATGGACAGATACGCCGCGTAGTCGCCCGCAAGATGTTGCGCACGGCGGCCCTCCCGTCCCGGCCGGACTCCTGACGGCGCGGGAGCGCCAGGCAGCGCGGCACCTGAACGGGCACGGCGGGTACCGGGACTCGAATGACGGCGGGCGAGGAACCCCGTAGGGTGCTTTGTGCCGTATTCAGGCTCCTGAACAGCACTCCTCCGGAGGGGAACGTGAGCACGTCCGGCAACGACTCCACGGCTGACGGCGGTCAGGAGGACTGGCAGTTCTCCCCTCCGCCGCCTCCTCCTTGGGCCGTGACCGAGCCGGAGGAGGAGCGGACCGCCAAGAGCGAGGCTCCGGCGCCCCAGGGCGACGCGGCGCGGGGCGGCGGTCTCAGCCCGGCTCCGGCGCCACCGCCGCCCGTGTGGGCCGAGGAGACCGTCACCGACTCCGGCGAGCACCGGCCGTACAGCCCGCCCCCCGTCGTCCAGCAGCCCTGGGAGACGACGTCCCCGCCGCCGCGTCCGGGCTCGCTCCAGCGGCAGCCACCGCCCGCGCCCCGGGCGGAGCCGGAGGCCGGGCATCGGCCGTACGCGCCGCCGCCCGTCGTCCAGCAGCCCTGGGAGACGGGGCCGAGGCAGTCACCGTCCGGCGGAGCCGGTGTCCCGCCGCAGGTCGTCGAGCCGTGGATCGTCGAGGCCAGGAAGAACAAGGCCAAGCGCCGCCGCGCCTTTCCCGCGAAGCCGGTCATTGCGGGCTTCGTCGCCCTGGCCGTGGTCGGCGGGGGCGGATACGGCGTCTACGCCCTCATGTCCGGCGGCGACGACGGTCCGGGCGCCGGCGATCCGTCATCGTTCGCCGACGCGCTTTTCGCCGTGGACAAGGGCGCGCCCTCCGACGGGCTCGACCAGTCGATCAACGCGGCGTCCGCGGCGGGCGGCACGGTCGTCGTCGCCGGTTCGCAGACCGGCGCGCTCAGTCCCCGGCCGAAGTTCCTCTACTCCGCCGACCAGGGCCGGACGTGGCAGGTGGCGAAGGTCCGGATGAAGGACGGCGGCCCCGCGCTCGGACGCGGGCCCGACGCGGTGTTCGGCGCGGCGGGCGGCTGGGTCGCGCTCGGCGCGGGCAACGCCACGGAGAACGTCTGGACCAGCGCGGACGGACGGACCTGGACGCAGACCGCCGCCAAGCCGGGCGTCTTCACCGCGGGCGACGTCATCGAGCAGGTCACCCGTGCCGGACGGGGATACCTCGCGGTCGGCCATCGTTCGTCCGGCAAGGGCGACGCGCCGATCCTGTGGCGGTCCCCCGACGGGACGAACTGGCAGCGCCTCACCGGGCGCGCGATCGGCATGAAGACCGGCAAGGACGGGCTCGGCGCGCTGCGCTACGCGGTGGCGACGGGCCGGACGATCCTCGTCGCGGGGACGGTCGTCAAGCGCAAGAGCACGGTCGCCGGGCTCTGGAGCTCCACCGACGGCGGACGGACCTGGCAGGCGCTCGGCGCCCCGACCGCGTCCGGGGCGTTCGGCGACCTGCATCTGGCGGCGAACCGTTCGGGCTTCCTCGCCGTGCGCCGCGGGAAGTCGGGCAGCGCCCGGCCGGGCATGGCGTTCCGATCCGGCGACGGCCGCAAGTGGGAGCAGGCCGGAAAGATCGAGGCCGGGTCCGGGATCGAGCCGGTGCGGCTGGCCGGCGACGATTCGGGCTTCGCGCTCCTGGCTTCGACGGCGGACGGCCGCGAGGTCGCGTTCCAGAGCACGGACGGCTCGGCATGGGGCCAGGGCGCCGATCTCGGCACCGGGCCGCAGCGCAAGCTCAACGCCGTGACGGTGGCCGGCGGCGCCCTGGTGATCGGGGGCAGCAGCCGGCAGACCGATCAGGACTACCAGCTCCTCGTCGGCGCGGGCGGGCAGGTGACGCCCGTCGATCTGCGCAGGGTGCCCGGCGCGGTCGTCACCGAGCGGTCGGTCGTGGACGTCGCGAACGCCGGCGGGCGGTTCGTCGCGGTCGGCAGCACCAACGGGCGCGCCGCCGTGTGGACGAGTTCCGACGGCACGTCCTGGAAGCGGGCGGCCGTCCCGTCCGTCGCCGCCACGAACCAGCGGCAGCGGCTCCTGAAGGTCGCCCACGGGTCGCGGGGCTGGCTCGCGATCGGGACCGACGGCCGCAGGCCGCTGCTCGCCACGTCCGCGGACGGCACCGCGTGGCAGTGGCAGGATCCGTCGGCCTTCGCTCCGCACGGCGGGCGTTCGGTGACGCTCGCGGGTGTGGCGGCCGGGCCGAAGGGCTACCTGATCGTCGGCCGTGACGCGCTCGGCGACCGGGAGTCGTCGGCCGTCGCGTGGTTCTCGGCGGACCTGCGGTCGTGGCAGCCCGCCCGGCAGGACGGGCTCGCCGCCGGGCGCGGAACGTCCCGGGAGATGACGGCGGTCGCCGCGACGCCCACCGGGTTCGCGGCGGTCGGAGCCAGCTCGACGAAGGGTGTGCCCGCGACGCACCCGGCGCGGCCCGCGATCTGGGTGTCGAACGACGGCCTGGCGTGGACGGAGAAGGAGGCCGTCGGACCGGCGGGCGTGCAGAACACCCGGCTGACGCACATCGTCGCGGCCGGCCGCGTGTTCGTCGCGGGGGGCGAGGGCCAGGCGCCGGGCGACCGGGCGGTCGCGGTGGCGTCGAGCGACGCCGGGAACACCTGGCGCGGCAGCGCCCTGCCGACGCCGACAGGCAACGCCGCGAGCTTCCTCGGCGCGGCGGCGGCGCGGAACGGCACGATCACGCTGGTCGGAATGTTCGGGAGCTGGCACGACGGCGACACGATCCGGTGGACGTCCGAGGACGGCCGGGCCTGGCAGCCGACGGTCCCGCAGGGGCCGGGCCTCTCCGGTGAGGGACGGCAGCAGATCGGCGCGCTGACCGCGTCCGGCGGCGGCCTGCTCGGCGTCGGGATCTCCACCGGCGGCGACGGCGACCAGTTGACGCTGTGGCGGTTCGACGAGTCCTGACGGTCAGCCGGTGCGGTTGCCCCAGGCGAGGACGCGCTGGGCGGGCTCGGGTCCGCAGCCCGTCCCGCCCGTGGAGGTGTCCGTGCCCGGCGACGCCGACCACGTGCGCACGGGACCGTTGTACCCGGACGTCAGCGTGTTGTCGTAGAAGCGGTTCTCCAGCGACGCGCACTCACGCGGCACCGACGCGTCCGCCCGTCGCTGGAACCAGTCCGAGAAGTACGCTTTGGAGCCCGCGCGCACGAAGACGTTGCCGGAGACCTTGTTGTCGCCGCTGGCGTTGCGCGTGCGGACGGGGTCGCCGCTGACCATGTCGAACCGGTTGCCGCGGATGATGTTGCCGCTGCTCCGGTGGGCGAGGTAGACGCCGTGGACGAGTGCCGCCTGGGCGGGATCACCGCTGTTCTCGATGCCGGAGAACTCGTTCTGCTCGATGATGTTGCGCCGCGAGTTGACCAGGTCGACCGCGCCATAGCCGAGCGCCGTCGGGACGTACTTGGACCCGATGGCGCTGAACCGGACGCCGTAGACGGTGTTGCCGTCCACGCTCGTCGGCCCGCCGACGAGGACGCCGGCCGATGACGGACGGGTCCCGCCGTCGAACATGATCCCGCCGCTGGAGTACCGCTCCACCTGAAGGTAGTAGAAGCGCAGCGCGGTGTCGCCGGTGCCGGCGGGCGGCGGTTCGGCGCGCAGCCAGTACCCGACGCCGCCGGTTCCCCGGAAGACCGGGCGGCCCGCTATGCCGGCGAGGTCGCCGCCGTACCGGTAGTCGGCCGGAAGGAAGCTGATCGAGTGCCCGGGGACGTACGTCTTCCAGATCAGCGGCGGGGACGAGTAGACGCCCCGGCGTATGCGGATCTCCACGTCGGTCTTCGGCCGGGCCGCGGCGACGACCTGCTGAGCGCGCGCGAGCGACGCCACGGCGTGGGCAGGGTCCCGGCCGTCGGCGGCGTCCGATCCGGCGGCGTCGAGATAGACGCGGAAGACCGGCGGCGCACCCGCCGCCGAGGGCGAGAGATGCGGCTCACGCCGGTCGCCGCTCGCCATCCCCGTGAGGACCACGGAGACCAGCAGGCTTCCGCCCGCCCCGGCGGCGAGGGAGAGCAACGCCGTCGTCCGGGCGCTGCGGGAACGCGCGGGAGCGGCGGGCGGACGGACCGCACCGTCGGGCGGCCGTTGCGGCTCGATCACCCCGGTCATCGGACGGCGTCACCGGGACGCGACCCGCCGGCCGGCTCGTTCTTCCGACGTTCGATCTCCGCCTCCTGTGTCGGGCCCGTGTCCGGCACACCGTCTCGTGCCCTCAACTGTCCCAGACCGCCGAGGACGGCGGCGGCGGGCGGGGCGCTCCACGGGGAGCAACGTCCGAAGGCCCGCCGAAGTTCGCGCCGCTCAGATGCAGACGTGCGCCTCGGGCGGCCCGTAGAACTCGACCCGTGCCTGCTTGAGCAGTTCGGCGTCCTGCACCGGGAAGGTGTGGGCGGACGGGTCCGCGCCGCGAACGTAGACGTAGTTGAACCGATCGGCCGAATAGATGCGGACGCCCTCCTGCTTCGCACGGCGCTGCAGTTGCGTGTCCGATCCGCGCGGCAGCGGGTCGAACAGCAGGTCGCGCAGGACGTCGCCGCGGGCGACGATCGTGCCGCCCCGCACGAGGCTGGTGTAGGCGTGCTCGGCCTCCGGCTTGCTCAGCAGCGTGGCGTTGCTCGCTTCGAGCCGCACGTAGCACGCCTGCTTCCCGACGATGCCCGCATCGGTGTAGGAGAAGGCCGGGATCAGGTCCGACAGGTAGTGCTCGCCGTAGATGTCGTCGTCGTCCATCTTGGCGATCAGGTCGCCGTCGGCGGCCTCGATGCCGAGGTTCAGGCAGGCGCCGAGGGGCAGGGCGGCGTCCGCTTCGAGCACCACGACGTTGTCGATCCCGGCCTCGCCCGCGCGTGCCTGGACCTTCTCCGGCTGCACGTCGAGCCCGTGCAGCACGACGACGAGCTGGAGTTCCTTCCAGTGCTGGCGGCCGATCTGCTCCAGCGCGGCGGGCAGCCTGTCGGGACGGTTCGTCGGCAGGATGACCGACACCGTCGGGCGTGGCAGCGGACGCGACAGGCCGATCTGTTCCAGCACCGTGTCGACCCGGTGGCCGAACGTGTGGTGCGCGAACACTTCCCGCATCGCCAGGTGCGCCTGCCGGTCGCGCAGTTCGGAGTTGGCGAGCAGCCCGCCGAGCAGGGTGCGCGTCTCTTCTTCCGTGCGGGTGATCGTCACCAGCCCGGGGAAGAATCGCTCGATGGCCGCCGAATGGCCCGACAGCACGGGCGTGCGGCACGCCGACAATTCGAAGATCCGGCGGGCGCACATCGTCGGCGAGTCGAGCACCGAGTTCACGTTGAGGAAGACCTTGTACGCCTTGTAGGCGGTGAGCATCCGGTCGTAGGGCAGCGAGCCGACGACATGGTCGGCGAGACCGGACGGGAACTGGAAACGGTCCTCCTCGCCGAGCATCCGGCTGTAGATGTCGAGGCCGAAAGAACGCGCGGGTTCCAGCACGGCCGCCATCTGCTCGGCCCGGCGCGGGTGCTTGTGACTGAAGTACGTCCCGGCGAACGCCACGTCGTTGCGCCGTCCGCCCGGCACGCTCACCGGATTGTGCAGCCGGGGCTGCGCGGCGAACGGCAGCACGGCGACGCGGTCGTGCCCGAGCAGTTCGCGGTAGCGCGGGATCATGTCGCCGGCCGTGGTGAAGACCGTGTCGAACAGTTTCGCCGTCTCGATGAAGACGTCGAAGTTCGGCGGGTCCTCCTTGTTCCAGAAGACGGTCGGGATCCCCTTTTCCCGGCAGTGCTCGACGAGTGCGCGCAGTTCCCGGCCCGGTGCGTTCTTCCCGCTCATCTGCAGGCGCCAGCGGCCCTCGTTGCCCGCCCACGCGGACTCCACGAACAGCAGGTCGGGCCGTTCCCGTTCGACGACCTCCCGCCAATCGTCCGGGCCGGGCTCGACCTGTCGCCACTCGAAACGGAACGCCGAGGCGGAGAACGTGTCGAGAATGGTGAGAACGGTCAGGTCGGGACGATTGACCGGCCCGTCCGGCAGCACGATCTTCGGAATCTCCGGCATCGTCCGCGCCGCCTGCGCACCGGACGCGGACACGGTGACCGTTCGTTCGCGGCGGTGGGCGGGCTTTTCGGGGGGCTGGGGCATCGGCACCTTCACCGACGCGCGCAGGATGTCGGCGGGCAGGCCGAACAGGCCGCGGCGCGGGTCCTGGCGGACGCCGAACAGCGACTCGCCGACCCGCCACCAGCGGCGGTTCTGCGTGGACTTGAGCTGCCAGTCCAGGTAGCGCGTCCGGTACTCCTGGTAGGCCAGCTTGCCCTCGACGTCCTTCAGCTTCCCGGCCGTCTGCTCCAGCCCGGCCGCCTGCCGCCGCGCCGCGCGGACCCGCTCCTCCGCCGCCGCCTTCTCGCGGCGCAGCGTCTCGCCGAGGCGCGCGTTCTCCTCGCGCAGCGCCGCGAGCTTGGCCTCCAGGTCGGCGATGGTGGCGTCCTGCTGCGCGGCGATCGCGTCGAGGCGCGCCTCCAGCCGCTCGTAGGACGCCGTCTTCTCCTTCGTCGCGGTGTCGGCGCGGCGGCGCTGCTCCGACAGTTCGCGTTCGGTTCGCACGAACTCCTGTTCCAGCACCGGCTGCATCGCGTGGACGAGGTCGCGCGTCGTCCCGGCGTCCATCGGGCCGGGGGTGAGGACGGCGCGCAGGTAGCCGTCCACCACGTCGAGGGAATCGACGGTGAAGTAGGGCGCCACCAGGGCGACCAGCGACGCCACGTAGAACGTCGCGCGGTGGTCGTGGTGCGGGTGGTAGCCGAACGGGGTGGTGAGCGCGAGACGTCCGGCCGGGCGCAGGACGCGCGCCGCCTCGGCCAGCACCGGCGACGCGTCCAGGTGGTGTTCGACGACCTCGCCGAGCAGGACGGTGTCGAACGACGCGTCCGGGACGTCCAGGCGGCGGGCGTCGGCGACGCGGTAGGCCAGCAGTTCGCGGACGACGCCGGGCTCGCGCTCCCGGTCGGCCAGCGCGTACTCGATCCGGTCGGCCTCGATGTCCAGGCCGAGCGTCCGGAGCCCGCGCCGCGCGCACAGCAGCGCGGCGATGCCCTGCGAGCAGCCGAGGTCGAGGACGTCGCCCGACGCCTGCGCGACCAGCCAGTCGATGCGCGAACGGGCGGCCCGCTGCACGCGCTCGCTCCAGATCTCGCCCTTGTAGAGCTCGGAGATCCGGTCACCGTTGGTCATGGCGCTCCCCATCACGCGGACACTCGACCCCGTGGCCGGACAACACATCCGACCCATCAACATCACTTCAGAAACCGGGACAGTTTACTCAGAGAGGCCGCCCGGGAGCATCCCGTTCGTCCGTTCGGGATCGCCGCCGTCCCGGGAGATCACTAGACTCGGGCGGAGATGAGCACTGTGGACGCACTCACCGAACAGGCGATGGTCGTGCTCCAGGACCGTCCCCTGGTGGCGCTGAGCGCCTGGATCGGCGGCGCCCTGCGCGACTGCGAGGAGTCGGGGCGCACGCTGCAGCTCGTCACGCCCCTGGAGTCGCGGTTGTCGCTGCCGCTGCGGACGGTCACGGCGGGTGCGGGCGCGCAGTGGGTCGTACGGAACGGCGACGGTTATTACGAAGGCCTGTCGGGGCGGCCGTTGCAGTGGTCGGGGACGACGTTCGTGCCCGTCCCGGACGCCCGCGATTATGCGCCGGGGTTCACGACCCGTCCGACGGCGCCGATCGGGGTGCAGCTCGGGCTCGCCTACCGCGTCCGGCACCCCGCCGAGGGGCTGCTCGGCGGCGCGGTCGACCGGCTGCTGCAACTGCTCACCGGCAAGTGGCCGGCGGGCTGGGGCCCGGCCGAGCCGCTGGAGCATCCGTGGCAGCCCGACCGGCTCACCGAGTACGCGCGGGGACGCTCCACCGCGCGCATCATCGTCGGCGGGGACGGGCCGCGTCCCGCGCAGGCCGTCTGCGAGTTCGCCACCGTGGACGGCGGCGCGGTCGAGGAGTCCACGACCGTCACCGTCGGGTACGCCCCGCAGGATCCGCCGCCGCTCCAGCACCTCGGCTCGCTCGTCGCCGCGATGGCCGCCGACCAGCCGCTGACCTCGCTGTTCGCGCAGCTCACGCCGGGCCGCGCGGACCTCACCGTCGAGCCGCGCTGGACGGGCGCCGCCGCGCCGGTCGCGATGGCCGTCGCGGGGAACGTCACCGGGCCGGCGGGCGTCCCGGCCCAGCAAGCCGGTCCGGCTCGCGCCCCGATGACGCTGTTCACGCTCGGCGACGGCCGCTCACCGGACGGCTGGCAGCGGCACCGGGCGCTCGTCCGGCACCTCGGTCACTGAGGCTGTCCGTACCCCTGTTGCTGCGGCGGGACGAACGGCGGCGCCGCCGGACGCGGCGCGGGCGCCGAACCGAGCTTCATCGCGACCGCCCCGACGAGGAACCCCACCCCGGCGATCACGGTCATGAGCGCGAGCGCGCGGATCTCCGGGATCGTCTTGGCGTCGCGCTCGTCGTCGCCGACGGTGACGAGGTTCAGGAACTCCAGCGCCGGCCCGCCGACGATGCACAGGACGCCGAGGATCGTCATCAGCGAGAACCCGGCGCGTGAGGACTGCATGGGTCAGTCTCCCCAGGTGTAGAGGTTGCTGAGTTCGGCACCGAACATGTGGATGAGGTCGGCGCCGTAGGTTTGCGCAGGTCCGCTGCGCGGCCCCGGGACGTTCGAGCCGCTGACGAACGACTGCCGGATCAGCACGAACCGTCCGACGCTCTGGCTCGACCACCAGTGCCCCGGCTCCGACCCGTACGCCACCTTGATCTTCGGCGCGTTGTTCGCGTTCACCTTGCGCGCCATCCGCCGCGCCGTGCCCTCGCTGCCGAACTCCAGCACGCTGATCTGCACGTACACGCTGTGGTTCGGCGCCTGGTACTCGCCGCCGTGCAGGCTGCCGGTGCAGGGCGACGAGCGCAGCAGCGCGGCGAGGCCGGGCTTGGCGGCGGCGGCGCACGACTTCGTCCAGCGCGTCGCGAGGCGGTAGCGGCCCCGGTCGGTCTTGACGGTCGAGGCGAGGAAGCTCTCGGTGACCCGGACGGGCGTCCGCGTCGGCGTCGGGCTGGGCGTCGGCGTGCTCGGCTCGTACGTCGGCGCGCTGAACGTCGGGACGGGCGGCGGCGTGAATGACCGCAGCGCCTCGACGGCCCGGTGATGGCGGCGGCTCCCGTTCACCGCCACGATGAGGACCGCGCCGCAGACCAGCAGGAACGCGACGGCGCCCGCCACGACCGCGATGATCACTCCGCCGCCGCCGCTGCGGGGCGGCGGCGGGTAGGCCGGGCCGGGCGGCGGCCCGGGGAACGGGCCGTGCGGGCCGGGGGGCGGGCCGCCGGGACCGCCGGGGGGCGGGAACGGAGGGTGCCCGGGACCTGGTGTCGACACCTCGGCGGCTCCTCGGATGATCTACGACAGGGGACTAGCGAACCATGTCGGACGTCCCTGTCAAATCCGTCAATCGGCGGAGACGCGTCAGGGCCCGCCACCGGTGAACGGCGGCAGGCCCCGACTCCACATCCAACCCCGCACGGCGTCTACCCGGCACCGACCGCCTTATGCGGACTGAGACACACGACACAGGAGAAATCGCGCGTCAGCGGATGACGTTACCGGCCCCCTGCTGGTGGCCCGCGTGCTGCGGCGCGCCCGCGCGCCAGCTCAGCGCCGGGGACTCGGTCAGATTGTCCGGATAGACGATGCCGCCCGCCCACCGGACGAGGTCGTCGGCGAACCGGCGCGCGACCCGCGTCGCGTCCGGGACGTCGCCGGACGCGCGGACCTCCACCCACCACACCGGCGCCGCCACCCGCGCCGCGACGTCCGCGCCGAGCAGCCGTCCGACCTCGGTCGGCACCGACACGAGCACCGGGTCCTCGATGGAGACGAGCAGCCGGTGTTCGGCGTCGAACAACTGCGTCGGCTCGGGGTCGCCGCCGCGCAGCTCCAGCGGCTCGCCCATCGCGATCATGCCGTCGGCGACCGCGAACACGTCCGGCTGCCGCCGGGTGAGCGCGACGAGGTCGCAGGTCACCGGACCACCCCCACGCCGCCGAGGGCCCGCGCGAACGCCTCGGAGGCGATGAGCCCGGCCGCCGGCCGGGTCGCCTCCCCGATCTTGGTCATGTCGAGCGATCCCCCCGCGGCCAGATGCCGGTCGTAGGGGACGAGCACGATCGGCAGCCCCCACGCCGCCAGCATCTCCCGCGCGCGCTCCAGGTCCGCGCCGACCTGCGGGGCGTGCGTGACCATCGCGATGACCGTCCGGGACAGCAGCGCCTGCTGCCCGTTCCCGGCGAACCACTCCAGCGCGCCCCGGGCGCTCAGCGCGCCGTCGGCCGTCGCGGGCGTCACCAGGACGAGCCCGTGCGTCTGCCCGAGGATCCCCCGGTGCAGCTCGGTGAGGATGCCCGCGCCGCAGTCCACGACGGCGGCGGCGAAGTACCGGCTGATCGCCGCGAGCGCCGCCTGGAACGTCTCGATCGTGAACTCGCCCGCGATGCGCCCGCCGCGCGTGGACGACAGGACCCACAGGCCCGCCTCCGTCCGCGCGAGGAACTGCGCCGCCTCGTCGAACGTGCGCGGCTGACGCGCCGCGAGGTCGAACAGCGACTGCTCGGGACGCACGCCGAGGCGCAGCGGCAGCGAACCCAGCTCGGCGTCGGCGTCCATCGCGATCACGCGGTCGGCGCGGTGCCGGGCCAGCTCGGTCGCCAGGAGCGCGGCCATGCTCGTCTTGCCCGCGCCGCCGCGCACGCTCGCCACCGCGATCTGCCGGTAGCTCGGGACGGCCCGCTGCAGCAGCGCGGCGATCTCCGCCTGCGTCGCCGGGTCCTGCGGGCCCGTCGCGCCGACGGCCTTGCGCGCGGCCCTTCCGAAGCGGCGCATCAGCGGGTCGCCGTGCTGGTTCTTGCGGACGAGGTCGTCCGCCATCGGCACGCCGCCGTGCTGCTGTTGCGGCTGCGCCGGCGCCTGCCGGGGAGCCGACGGGACCGGGCTCTCCGGCTCGTCCGACCCGGCGTCGGGCGGCGGCGCCCCCGGAGCGCCGCCCACGGTCGGCGCGACGGCCATCTCCGGGTCGAAGTCGGGGTTGTAGAGCGGCGGGACGGCGGGCTGCGGCGCGGACGCGGGGCCGGGCTCGGCCGGCGGCTCCGGCGTGTCGCCGAACGGGTCGCGCTGCAGCCCACCCGCGCCGTCGCCGTACGGGTTGATGACGACCGGCTGGGCGGGCTCGGCCGGCGGCTGCGCGAACGCGTTCACCGGCTCCCCGCCCGTCGCACCGGGCGCCTGCGCGAACCCCGACGGCCCGGCCGCGTCGAACGGCGGCCCGGACGGCGCGGCACCGGGCGCATCGAACGAAGGCGGGGCGGGAGGCGCGTCGAACAGCGGCGAGCCGGGCGCCCCGGTGGGAGCGTCGAAAGACGGCGGGCCGGGCGGCACGGCGCCGGGCGCGGGCGCCGGAGGCGAGGGCGTCTCCCCGGCGGGCGTCCTGAACGACGGACCCGGCGGCTCGGCGCCGGGCGCGAAGGGCGTGGGCGCTTCCCCCGCAGGCGCGTCGAACGACGGCGGGCCGGGCGGCTGGGCGCCGGGTGCCGCAGGCGCGTCCGCGACGGGCGCGTCGAAGGACGGCGGCGCGGGTGCAGCGGCGGCGGGCGTCTCGAACGACGGCGGAACCGGTGGCGCGGCGGGCGTGGGCGACGCGGCGGCGGGCGCGTCGGACGACGGCGCGGGCGTCTCGAAGGACGGCGGTGCGGGCGGGGCGGCGAAAGAAGGGGGCGCGGCCGGTTCCGGGACGGGGGTGAACGACGGCGGCGGGGCGGGCACCGGTGCGGGCAGCGGGTCGGGGGTGACCGGGATCGGCTCGGGTTCGGCGACCGCGCGGGGCGCGGAGTCGGCGCCCCAGTCCGAGCCCGGTGCCGCCGCCGACGCGGTGTTCAGGGCCTGGAGTCCCCGGCGGGCCACGCCGAGTTCCCCGAGGACGGCCTGCTGCCAGCTCGAATCGGACACCTGCCTCCCTTTCCCTCACCGCAAGCCTACGAGACGCGGGGGGTGCCGCGTAGCGGTGATCACATCGGGCGGGTGAACCGAACCGGCACGACCACCGTCATACCCACCAGCCGATGAGCCCGGACAGGGCTCGGACGGCTAGTCTTATCGGATCTTCCGCCCGGCGATTGTCCTCTTTCGCCCCAGTACCGGCCGGAGTTGCCATGTCCTCCCCCCAATGGCCTGGTCAGCCGGGTTACCCGCCCGGTCAGCAGCCGCCCCCTCCCCCCGGACCGTTCCCGCCCGGCGGCTACCCGCCGCCCCCGCCGCCGCGCAACAGCGGCGCGGGCGTGCTGATCGCGCTGCTCGCGGGCGGCGGGCTCGTCGTCGTCATCATCATCGCGGTCGTCATCGTGGTGGTGGCCAACAGCGGGGACAAGCCGCGCCGCCACATCACGCTGCCGACGTACTCGCCGCCGACGTTCAGCGTCCCGACGCCGACCACGACGAGTTCGACGTCCGGGGGGATCGACGGCGTGCTCGGCGCGACCATCCGGACGGCGAAGGGCAACACCTTCACCCGCGCCGGCACGAAGGAGGCGACCTGCTCCTCCCGCGCCGACAAGGAACTGACCCCGGTGTTCAGCCGGTACCCGTGCGTGGGGCTGATGCGCTCGGCGGTGTACGCGAACTCGTCCAGGACCGTCATGACGGTGATCTCGATCGCGCAGTTCGCCGACGAGTCCACCGCGTCGTCCGTCAGCGACGCCACCAACCAGGGCGCGGCGCCGATCCTGCTGATGCCGTCCATCGAGAGCGGCCTGCCGCGCCTCGGCCGCGAGCCCGAGTCGTGGACGCGGAGCTGGACGCAGGGGGCCCGCATCATCTACGCGCAGTCCTACTGGGCGAGCGGCGCGGCGACCGGCGGACGCGAGGGCACCGTGTACGTGACGGCCGGCGAACTCGGCACCGAGGTCAGCAACGTCCTCGTCTGGACGAACTGACGGCGCACGTGACGCGGGGAGGCGCTCGTGACGACGAACAGGTACACCGTCTGACCGGAGACGCTGCGCGACGCCGGCCGTGAACTGTCCGCCGCGGGCGACCGGCTGAACGAGCAGTGGACGGCGCTGAAGTCGACCGTCGAGGGCATGGAACGGCGACGACATCGGCATGATCATCGGTGAGTCGTACACCGCGATCCAGGACCAGGCGGACGAGTCCTTCTCCGGCGCCGCCGAGGACCTGACGACGTTCGGCGAGACGCTCGCGGCGATGGCCGACAACCACGAGAAGGCCGAGCAGTCGATGGTCGGCGGGATCACCGCCGCGCTGAACGGCGGCTGAGCGGGTGGGCCTCCAGCTCCCGGGCGAGCTGATCAGCCTGCTCGGCTACAACTGGCCGGAGGCGGACGAGACGAAGCTGTTCCAGCTCGGCTCGACCTGGAGGGAGTTCTCCGGGACGGTCGGCTCGGTGTCCGCGGACATCGAGTCGGCCGCCCAGCGGGTGCCCGCGGCCAACGAGGGCGACGACATCGAGGCGTTCCAGAAGGCGTGGGCCGCGGAGGACTCCCCCGCCGCCGTCCTGAAGGACGCCTCGATGGGCGCGACGGCGGTCGGCGCGGCGTTCGGTGCCTCGCTCGCGGAGATCCCGATCTTCAAGGAGATCACTGGGATGATCATCGACGAGCTGATCAACCAGGCGATCACCATGCTGCTCGGCTGACGGCGCGCCGCGCGTCCTCGCCGAGCAACGGCGTCCAGGCGGCGAACAGGGCCAGCAGCTCCGCGCCGTCGAAGTCCGCGTGGCGCAGGACGTCCAGTTCGTTCGCGACGGTCAGTTCCGCGAAGTCCCGCCGCGCCGCCGTGTCCGGGACCGACACCGCGCCGGTGAAACGGTCACGGAACGTCCCGCCGTCCACGAGCCTCGGGTAGGAGAACGCGCGGTCGCAACTCGCGTAGAAGTAGACGAGCGCCTCGGCGTCCGGGCCGATCACCGGGGCCAGCTCGTCGCGGCGGCCCAGCGCGCGGGGGAAGCCGTCCGTGCCGTAGAACGCGTGGCAGAGCCCGGCGAGGCGCAGTTCGGGCCGCGCGCCCCACGCGGTGAGCGTCGCGTGGACGCGGTCCAGATGCGCCGCGAGCGTCCCGCCCGGATGCGGGACCGTCCCGGCTCCGCGCTCGGCCAGCAGCGCGCGGGCGGCCTGCTCGGTCATCGGTCCCGCCTTCCGTGGGGTCGACACCCGTCCGCCGCACCACGCGCCGCCGCGCCGTATGTCCCGGGACACCGGACGGCGTGCGGCGGGCCGCGGACGGGTTGCCGCCGTTTCCGCGTCCCATCCTGGAAGCCGCCGCGACCCCAGTCAATTCATGGGTTTCCTTGGGTTTGCCCTAGCTTTTACTTGTGACTCTGGACGACCTTCGGGTTTTCATCGCCGTCTACGAGACCGGGAACCTCAGCACCGTCGCCCGCGACCTGGACCGGACGCAGTCCGCCGTGAGCCAGCACGTGCGGCGGCTGGAACGCGAGACGGGCCTGCCGCTGCTCGAACGGCGTCCGCGCGGCGTCGTGCCGACCGAGGCCGGACGCGTCCTCTACGAGGCGGCGCTCGGCGGCATCGCGGCGCTCGACGCGGGCCTCGCCCGGCTCGCCGAACTGCGCGACGGCGGCGGCGCGGTGCGCATCACGACGGGCGGCGTGACCGTCCGGCACTTCATGGCGGACGGCATCGCCGAGTTCCGCCGCCGACGCCCCCGGACGTCCCTGGAGTTCCACGCGGCGCACTCCACGCAGCGCTGCGTGGAACTCCTGCGCGGCGGACGCGTCGACCTCGCGTGGATCACGCTCGGCGAACCGCTGCCGGGCATCGAGCATCGCCCCGTGGTGGACCTGCCGTGGGTTCTGGCCGTCCACGCGTCCGACCCGCTGGCGTCCCGGGAGGCGATCCTCCCCGACGATCTGGCCGGCATCCGGTACATCGCACAGCCGGACGACTCGACGTCGCGGCGGCGGCTGGAAGAGGAGTTCGTCCGGCTCGGCTGCGGCCGTCCCGAACCGGTCGGCGTCGCGGACTGGGACACGGCGGCCCTCCTCGCCGAACTCGGCGTCGGCCACGCGGTGCTGCCCGCGCTCCCCCGCCTGGCCGCCGGCACGCCGCTCGTAACGGTCCCGATTCCGTCCCTCGCACCGATCAGCGTCGGCTGGGCCGCCCGCCAATGGACGGCCCTGAGCCCCCCGGCCGCCGAATTCGCCGCCCTCGTCACCCCCTGAAACGCCGGACGGGCCGGGAATTACCACCCCGGCCCGTCCGCTCGTCGCGGCTCAGCCGCCAGGAGGCGCCAAAATCTTCTCCTGGCACTTCTTCAGGTCACCCGACGCCTTCGCCTGGTCCTTGATGTTCTTGAGAATCGGAATGTTGCCGCCCGGCGGCACTTGCGCGTCATAGCCCTTCGCGCGCATGCACGCGGCGACCTTCTCCATGTCGCTCGCGTAGGCCGAACCGCCGCCGCCTCCGTTCGTCGCCGACGCGGACGGGGTCGCGCCATTCTGCGACGGCTGCGCGGTCGCCGTGCTGGTGGGGGTCGTCCCGGACGAGGGAGGGTCGGACGCCTTGTCGTCTCCACCGCACGCGGCTGCGGAGAGGACCAGCGCCAAGGCCGGGACCAATAGGAGCTTGTTCTTCACGATGCCTTTCCTCGGATCGTTCGCACGTTCACGGTCGTCCGGAACCGTACGCACCCCGGTTGGGGGCCACCCGGTCCGAACCGGGGCGGGAGCTGCCCCTGTGGGGGAAGAAGTCGCTGCGCCGGTTGCGGTGGTCGCGCCCCCGGCACGCCCCACGCTACCGGTCCCCTCTCCACCCCCGCCTTCCGCTTCCACCATTCCCGGCGACCACGACAATGGCAGCGCCAGTGCGCACGCTCGGCAAACGAGAAGGCCGACGCAAGCGGAGCGGCGAAAGCACTCCGCCAACGTCGGACTTCGCGGAAGTTACGTTCTTCTATCGCGGACCGGAACCGCTCGGCGGCGCCTGCGGCGGTCGACCTGGCCCCGGCTGCGGCGAGTAGGGCTGACCTCCCGGGCCGCGCTGCGGCGGGACCTGCTGACCGGGACCCGCCGTGCCGCCCCATGACGGCGGCGTGCCGGGCGCGCCCGGAGGCGGCGGCGGGTTCTTGCGCCCCCGCCCCCGCAGGATGAGCAGCCCGCCAACGACGATCACGAGAAGCGCGACGACTCCGACACCGATCAGCAAGATCTTGGTGTTCCGCGCGGCCTTGTCGCTGTTCTTCTCCATGGCCGACTTGGTCTTCGGGGTCGTCGGCGTGTCACCGGTCTTCGGCTGCGACGCCTTCCACTTGTCGTACTTGGCGAAAACGGGATTCGGCGCGTTTTTCGGAACGCTCGCCGTCAGCGCGGCGGACGGAATGACGACGCCGTACCCGGACTGCTCATCGCGACCCGCCGGACCGACGTCCTTGGCGGTGCCGATAATCCGCTGCACCACGTCACGGTTCGACATACTCGGGAACTTCGCACGCACGAGAGCGACGGCGGCAGCCGTCAGCGCACCCGCCTGGCTGGTACCGGAGAGTTGGGGGTTGAACTGGCCGTTCTTCTGTAGCGCACCGACGAGGTAACCGGGAGCTGCCACCGAGATATACGGATGGCGATCGTTGTTCACGTAGATGTTCTTCTGATTGTCGAGCGCTCCGGCAACCAGGACCCCCGCACAGACTGCGGGAGCTTTCACCGCATTTCCAGCGTTGCCGTCATTGCCACCCGACGCAACCACGACCGCACCGTGGTCGATCGCGTAGCCGATGGCCTGTTGAAGACTCAGCGGGCACTGCTTCTGAAAAGCGGGAAAGCCCTGGGAGATGCTGATGACCTGGGCCCCGTTGTCCACCGCGTAGCGCACTGCACTCGGCATCGACGGCCCGGCCGACACGATCGGAAGGATCTTGGACTCCGGCGCGACGCCCATGTAGCCGGTCCCGGTGCCTCTGCTCGCGATGAGGGAGGCCATTCCCGTTCCATGGCCGACGTCGCCGTCGGTGTCCGTCCGGCCGTCACCACTGCCCGCCGTGGCGTTCTCGCCGGATTCAAAGTCCTTTCCGGCGACGACGGCGTCCTTCAGGTCGGGAAGACTGGCATTGACACCGGTGTCGATGACGGCCACGGTGACGCCCGAGCCCTTGCTGACCGGCCAGACACCGTGCTGGATGTCCCAGGCCTTGAACCACCACTCTTGCGGTAGGGGGCCGGGAGCAGCGCCCGCAGGGGAGCCCGTCAGTACGAGCACCGAACTCGCGCCGACGGCGCTCAGCCATCGTGTCAACCGTCGCACAGCACCACCTCATTCAAACGAACACGGCGTGGGCAGCCCGAGTATCTCGAACTGCCCACGCCGCGTCACACCGGGTTCCCGGATCGGACGGTCGTCGTCATCCGATCACGGGGGGAGCGGTGTCGTCGTCGTTTCCGCCCCACACGTCTTCGTCTTCCGTCAGCCAGGTGGTGCGCTCGTGCTCCTCCTCGCCCTTGCCGCCGCCACCGCCGCGACCGCCCATCGGAGCGCCACCCGCGCCGCCGACGCCGGGCTTGCCGCCGCGCATCCCGGCACCGAGGCCAGCACCGGCACCGCCCAGTCCGCCCGGCATGCCGCCGGGGACGCCGCTTCCGGCTCCGCCGCCGAAACCGCCCGAGCCGAGGCCGCCGCCCAGACCGCCGCCACCGCCGAACGGGTCCGAGCCGAGGCCGCCGCCCGCACCCCCGCCCGGCAGACCGGCCAGGTCGCTCGAACCCGGCTTGTGGCCGCCGTACGGATTAGGCACGTGCTGACCACCCGGGTTGGTGGGGTGGTTGTTGCCGTACGGGTTAGGGACGTGCTGGTTGCCGTTGGGGTGATTGCCGTACGGGTTGGTGGGGATGTGCTGTCCGCCACCCGGGTTGTTGCCGTACGGGTTCGTCGGAACGTGGGCTCCGCCGCCCCCACCTCCGCCACCGCCACCGCCGCGGTACGGATTCTTCGGGGGTTCGTACTCGGTGTTCGAGTACGGCAGGTCGGTGGTGAGGTTGGTGGGCAGTCCCTCGTGCGCCTGGACGCTGCGCTCGGTCAGCCGCTTCATGTGCTCCTGAGCGGCCTTCTCCTCTTCGTTGTCGAGAATGCCGAGCGCCTCGCCGAGCTTCTTGCCGCCGATCGCGATGAGGCCGCCGGTGGGACCGGCGATCATGGTTCCGGCGGCGAAAGTCTCGGCGTCACCGGTGGTCAGGCCGGCGAAGTTGCCCTGGCCCGGCGCGTGCTGCTTGTACCATTCGAGCTGCGGGCCGTAGGTCGAGAGCGCCTGTCCCGTCTCCCCCGCCGTCTTGCCGAGGTTGGTGGCGGACGTCTGCAGACGGCCCATCTGCTCGATGGCCGCTTCCGCGTCGTCGCCCTTCCATACGGCCTTCAGCGCGGACGCCTGCGCACGCAGCACGCCCGCGGCGTCGTTGAACTTCGAGGCCGCGGCGTTGTAGGTCTGCCCGGCGCGCGTGACGGCGCGGGGATCCGTCGCCTGCAGGATCTGCTTCATCTCATCCATGCCGCCCTTGAAGGGCTGCGGCGCCATGCAGTTCCTGCGGATCGGGAAATCTTTGGGCTTGTGCTCGGTCATTCGGTCTTCCCGTGTCGTCGATTCCCGGCTCAGTAGGTCTGCGTGTTACTCGTCGTCGGGGAGGTGACGTTGGTCGGCTGCACGCTGTTAACCGTGGCGGTGTTCTGCTGCTCCTTGTCGTCGTGCCCCTGGACGGCACGGCGGAGAGCTTGGATGACCTGGGTGTAGCTCTGAACGAAGTTGTTGTACTGCTCGCTGATCACCCGGTAGGCGTCGGCGGTCGTCTCGCCGAGCTGCACGGCCGTGTCGAACTGCGGGCCGCCGAGCTGCGCCTGCGTGATGTTGCCGTGGCTCTGGAGATCCGACGGGGTGCCGTCACCGCTCGTGAAGGCGTCGAGGTTGTCCTCAAGGATCTTGAGGATGCGTTTGGCCTCGGTGGTGTCGATCTCGCTCTTGCCGCTCGGTCCAGCGCCCATGGGAACCTCCCGTGGACCCCGCCGGGGTCCCGCTCAAGTCGATGTGGTGGGGGTGACTGATCAGGGGCCGGGGCCGGATCGAACGCACACCGCCCCAGCGGGCCGCCGGAGGTCGGCCGGTCGCGCTCGGGGCACGACCGGCCGGCCGCGGCGGCTCGGCCGCTCGGTCAGCCGCTGATCAGGTTGACGTTGGACTTGACCGTGTGCTGTCCGGTCTCGCTCGAGGAGTTGATGACCGCGCCGAGCTGCTGCATGATGCGGCCGATGTCGGCGGCGGACGCCTCCCACTGACGCTTGGCGTCGAAGTAGGCGCTCTTGGCGTCGTCCTCCCACTGCCCGAGCTTGTTCTCGACCGACTTCTCGAGGTCGTCCAGCTCGGACTGCATCTGGTTGTACTTCTGCTGGAAGGCCGCGTACGCCTGCTGCATCGCGCCGAAGTCCATGGAGCTGTAGCTCATTGTTCCTCCGTCTCGTCCCGGGGGGTCGTAAGGGTCGGTCAGCCGTTCAGCAGACCGGCGATGCGGTTCACGGCCTCGGTCTGCTGCTGCTCGCTGGCCTCATAGTTGATCTTGGTCTGGACGAGCTTCTCGTGGAGCTGGTTGAGGACCTCCAGCACCTTGCCCAGCTCACCGTCGAACTCGTTGAAGACCTTGGTGAAGGCGCTGCCGGCGTCGCCGACCCAGCGGCCGGAGAGCTGGGCGTGCTCCTGGCCGAGGTCGCCCTGGATCTTGCGAAGGTCCTGCGCGGCGGACTCGACGCGCTGGGCCGCCTGGGCCATTTCCGCTCTGTCGACCGAAGACTTCTGACTCATGGGTCATCCTTTCCCAGTAGCCTGCGTGTTTGCGTCTGACGCGGCGCGGGGGGCCGCTGTGCTCCGTCGGCCGGGGTACGAGGGGAGCCCGGCTCGGCACGACGTCACGTTGATCGGTGAAACCTGCACCAATGGTCACACATGACATGAGACGGATCCACCCGGCCGAAGGTTCGATCTCCGGACGGGAAAAATCCGATCGTGTCGGCGGTCAGCTCCACTGGTCCACGTTCGAGCGCTCGGCGCTCTGGTAGTTGGTCCGGGCGGTGCCCACCGACTTGGCGAACTCGTCGATGGATTTCGCCTGGTCACGGGCTGCTTTATCCCACTTGGCGCGGGCCTCGAAGTAGGCGTCGCGCGCGTCGTCCTCCCAGCGGGCGAGGCCGCTCTGGAGGTCGGACTCCAGCGCGTCGAGCAGCTCCACCATCTGGCGGTGCTTGGCCTGGAACATCTGTTCGGCCTGCTGCATCGCCTGATAGTCCGTGCTGAACGCCTGACTCACGTGAACTCCTTCGTCACGGTCGTTGCGGGTCGAGACTGTAGCAAGCGGGGATCTTCCGACTCATCCCCTTTGACCATTTATTTGTCATCCGGTCGTCGTTCCGCTCACCGGCAGCAACGCCTTCTGCGGATCGAGGACGGGCCCCTGCGGCACCATGTTCAGCAGATTCGCGGGGACGGGCACCGAGTCGTTCTGGTCCGCCGAGATCGAGTAACCGAGCGCCTTCGCCGTGTCCGGGGACTTCAGCGGATAACGGCGTCCGTCGTCGGAGACGAACGAGTAACTGTTGATCGCCGACACCGATCCCCCGGCGGGCAGGACGCCCGCGAGAACGGCGCTGCCCGGCGGCAGGACGACGTTGTCCACGCCCGTCCCGGTGGTCGAGCGGCCGGTCGGGGCGGGCAGGTCGGTGGCGCCGCCGATCGTCAGCTTCGCGCGGTCGCCGCCCTTGGACGCGTCCGGGTACACGACGCACAGCGAGTCGGTCGCGTTGAACGTCGCGGCCTTGATCGTGTCCTGCGGCAGTCGGCCGTCCATGAGCTTCTGCGCGGAGCGGTTGCTCGTCACGAGCGCGGCCTCCAGCGGCATGTCGTGCTTCATGCGGTACGCCGCCGACGACTGGATCAGCGCGGCCTGCACCCGGGAGATCGGCGCGACGCCGTCCGCGAGGAGCACGTACGGCTGCGCGCCGCCGCCCGCGCCGCTCGACACGACGTACACCTGCCCGATCGTCCCGCGCAGGCCGCCGGCGAGGGTGGCCGGACGGCCGAAGCCCGGGATCGTCGGCGCCGCGAAGTCCGGCCCGGCGGGCAGCGCGTTGACGAACGCGCCGGACACGGGCGTCGCCGCCGACGCCTGCAGCACGGTCATCCCGGCGGGCGACATCTTCATCCGCTGGTTGTTCCAGATCAGCCAGTTGCCGGTGGCTCCGGCGCTGACGACGACGCCGGTGGACGCGTCGAGCGTCCGTCCGCCGACGTTCCGCCCGCCGACCAGCGACACGACGGGCCTGGTCACGCCGCCCTGGTCCACCTGGCGGACGCACACCGACCACGGCCCGCCGACCAGGCGCTTCTTGTCCGGGACGGTGTCCGGCGCGCCCGGAATGCCGATCATCGGGCCGCGCGGGAACTTCGAGAGCGTCTTGGCCGACACCGACTTCTGGTTCACGTCGCCCGAGCTTCCGGCGACGGCGAGCCGCGCGGAGGCGTAGTTCGCGACGGGGCAGAGCGCCTTGCCGTCCTTCGTCCCGGCGGACTTGCACCACACGTAGCGGCTGCCGGTCTCCTTCTCGATGAGCAGGACGCCGCCGTCGGTGATCCCCTTCGTCCCGCCGCCGAGCAGCAGCCCGGCGATGCCGAACCCGGCCGCGACGAGCACGCCGACCATCACCCCGGCGAACGTGCCGACGTTGAGGCGCCGCAGCGGCTGCTCGGGGTTGTCGGGCTCGCCGAAGATCAGCGCCTGCGACGCGCGGTGCGTCATCAGCCGGTGCGCCTGGAGCAGGTCCCGTTTCGTCTGCATGAGTGCCTCCCCGGCCTCAGCCGACGACCGTGCGGACGTAGTCGAGGACGCCCGCGACGCCGAGCGCGAGCGGCACCGACGCCACGACCAGCGCGATCTCGATGATCTGACCGGCGCGTCCCCAGAACGGGCTCGGCCGGTTGTTCGGCAGCCACATCCCGACGCCGACGACGATCCCGGACACGACGAGGATCGGCAGCAGCGCCGTCGCGAGGACGACCGCCGCGTCGTCGCTGCGGAACGGGCCGCTCACCGCGAGGAGCGCGAGGCCGAACGCGCCGGGGATGAGGAGCCAGAGCTTCTGGGCGCGTCCGGTGAAGAACCGTCCGCCGCGCAGCAGCAGGATGAACGCGAGCACGGCGGCGGTGACCGGCGCGGCCCAGCCGGAGTGGAACGCGATCGGCAGGAACGCGCCGATCGCGACGAGCCCGGTCGCGGCGACGCCGCCGGTGACGAACCGGTCGGCGCGGACGGTGTCCTTCAGCACCTGGCGGCCGTCCACCATCAGCGTGTCGCGGCGCAGGTCCTCCGCGCTGTTCGGGACGGGCGGGAGCGTCACGCGCGCCATCCGCATCGCGGCGCCCGACAGCAGCGGGGTCAGCGCGAGCGCGATGACGACGGTGATCGCCGCGACGCCCGCCGCGTCGGTGTCGAAGCCGAGCGGGATGAGGCTGTCGAGGGTGCCGAGCAGCGCGGCGACCGCGACGCCGTAGAAGACGGGCAGCGCGTCGGCGATGGCGAACCCGGCGATCGTCGCGACGAGGACGACCGCGCCGAAGCCCGCGATGTAGTTCACCGCCTCGAACCCGTGGAACAGGTTCAGCAGGTTGGCGGGCGTGTCGTCGTCGGCGGGGGCGTAGAGGCCGGCGATGAACGCGTACGGCAGCGCCGCGTAGCCGAGCCAGATCCCGGCGGCCGCGTCGCCGAGCGCGCGCGACAGGGCGACCGCGCCGCCGAGCAGCAGCAGCGCGACGACCGCCGCGGCCGCGGCCGTCTTCCAGGACGGCTGCGTGAGCCCGAGGACGAGCACGCCCGCGATCAGGCCGCCGACGCCCCAGCCGAGCGCGAACCGGCGCGCGGTCTCCTGGCGCCACCGGTCGGGACGGTCGTTGACGGCCGTCGCGACGACGTCGGGGACGTCATCGAACGCCAGGTCGGGGAGCTGCGCCATGCGCGGCCTGAGGTAGAGCAGGTCGCCGTCGCGGATCCCGGCGCGGGCCGGGGTGGACGACGGGTCGAACGGCGCCTCGTCCAGCTTCTGGATGACCCAGCCGCCGTGGGTGAGCCCCGCGTCGGCGAGGTTCTGCCCGGCGTAGTGCAGCATCGTGGGGTACAGCTCGGCGAACGTCGCGTCGGCGGGCAGCGCGATGTCGACCCGGCGTTTCGGTCCGACGAGCGTGATCCGGCAGAGGTCGGCTCCAGGGGGCGCGCTCACGACTTCCTCGCAAGTTGTGTGGTACGGGAGCGGATGCAGAGGTGCATGGTGCCACGTTTCGCGACACCGTCCACCGTTTCGGGACGGGGATCCCAGAGGCAGACTAGCGACCCCGACCGTCGGCAAACAGAACTGTCACCGATCGGACAGTTACCCTCGCCTGTCCCACGGGGCGCCATTCCCCCCGGCACGGGGGATCGGCGGACGGACCGTAGCAGCCGACACCGACATCGCCACTTCCGACACCGCATCGTTACCCGGCTCCCGGCCACCGGCCCGCCGCCGAACGCGTCCCGGGCCGACGGCGGTCGCGTCGTCGGCCGTGCGCCCCCGTCCGCTCGGCGCCTGCGACCGGGCGCTTCGGGTGCGTCCCACGGGCGGCGGGTGCGGGAAAGGCGTTCCGCATCCGGCGATTACGCGGGCGGTAATGCGTCCCGCCGTCCGTGCCATTCACTCCCGGGTTACGCTGGCCCGGCGGCGCGATTCAGCAATGACTTCGGCGCACCGGCCACCAGGAGCGAGGAGAAACGGTCATGGGTCAGGCGTTCAGCACCAGCCACGGCGCGATGCAGCAGGCCGAGTCCATGTTCGAGGCCAAGCACAAGGAGATGGTGAAGGTGCTGGACGACCTTGAATCAGACCTCAAGAACGGGCTGGCCAAGTGGGAGGACGCCGCACGGGACGCGTACTTCGAGGCCAGGGACGCCTGGGAACGGATCGCGCGTGAGCAGGCCGCGACCGTGAAGGAGTTCGCGGCGGTGGTCGGGTTCTCTCGCGGCAACTATCAGACCGCCGACAAGGTGAACACCGAGATGTGGGCCTGACCCGGGGACGTGCGTGGCGCTATGACCACTTGAGGCCGATGATGAAAATGCAGGCGGAGGCCGTCCAGGTGACCATGAAGCCGACCAGGCCGAGTGAAACCGCCGACCACCGACGGCGCGGCGCATCGGCGTACGGGCCGGGAGACGCGTGCGGCGAGCGGCTCGCACGAAAGTGATTGATCTTGGTCACCGCCCTATGCCGCCTCCGGACGTCACCGTCCCCACTGCCCGTGAACAGGCTTGAGTCAACTTCTCGGCTCTCGCCACGGGAGTCGTCACAGGTGACCGTGATCACGAGTCTCGCGCCGACGGCGTCGACGGCACGGATCGCGGGCCAGGGAATCCAGAGATCGCTCAGCGACCTGCGGAGCAGGAGGCCTTGATCGCTCAGCACGATCGCCGAGCGCATCGGAAGGACCCCGAATCCGATCACGTTCACGGCAATACAGTTGCCCGTCAGTAGACCATGGATCACTTCGACTGGGTCGCCCGACCTGAAATCCCGCGCTGCGTAGCTGATTCCGATATAGCCGAGCATCAAGCCGAAAACAACAAAGAAGCCCCCATACGCGATCAGCCAGTTGGAGCGGATGATCACTAGGCCGCTCTTCGTCACACCGGTGCGATCCATCTCGTCCGGCCGCTCAGGCATTGGGATTTAGAAGGCGGTTGATTTCCTCGCTGGACGGGACTTCGATGGGATTGCCGTCCTGTGCCGCCTGTGCCCCACCACCCCCGCCCTTGATGATCAGGGGCGCGACGTCCTCAAGGACGTCGCGGGGGCTTTGGGGTTTCACCTGGCCCGGGAAGTCTCGAATGCCCTTGCCGCTGGCGGCTCTGGCGGCCTCCCGGAGACCGTCCATTTTGGGGAGCTTCCCCAGCGAACCCGCATGCCTGGCCTCGTAGGCGAGGGGCCGGTACGCCTTGGCGCCGATCTTGGCGACGGACGCCCGGACCTTCGCCATGATCTCCATCAGCTTCTTGAAGATTCGTGTGACCTTCTGGATGACGGACATCGCCCGGGACGTGGCGATCGCCGCCTCGCCCGCGGTGGCGCCGGCCGCCGCCGCCTCCGAGGCGCCCAGGGTCGGGACCGCGGCGGCCTGGGCGGCGAGCCAGGTCAGGATGAGCCACTCGACGAACTCCGACAGGATGCCCTTCACCACGTCCAGCGCGGCGTCCATGAGGCCGCCGCTGAGCGCGAGCGTGCTCATGACGTCGCCGACCTCGCCGATCGTGCGCTGGACGCCTTCCTGGAATTCGCCGAGCCGCTTGCGGGCGGCGTCGCCCGCCGTTCCCTTCCATGAACCCAGGTTCCCGGAGAGGGAGGTCTGCAGATCGTTGGACATCGAGACGAGCTTGTCCTGGATCTCCTTCCAGTTCTTGCGGTAGTCCTCGATCGCCCCGGCGTTGCCCGTCACCCAGGTGATCGCGGACTTGAGCGGCTCGCACCAGTCGATCAGGAATCCCAGGCCCGCCGAGATGAGCGCGTTCAACGGATCCGCCCAGATAGCGAGACCCGTCATGCCCAGATCGGCTATGTCGCCGGCCACCGAGCCGAAATCGCCGTCACCGGCGTGGTTGAACGCCTTGTGCCCCTGCGACCAGATCGGCGCGTTGCCGTCAACGGCCTTGGTGGCGTTCCAGTTCCCTGGATTATAGTTGAAGCTCCCCGGGTTTTCCGTGAGGCCCATGGGTCAGCCCTTTTTCTTTCCGACTCTGTGGATGGCCGAAATATTGTTGTGCTCGGCGTTCTTGTAGTTCTCGGCCGTGGCGTTCATGTTCCGCTCGGCCTGCTCGAGGAACTTCTCCATGAGGCCGAGATGTTCGATGATGTGGCCCTTGAGTTCGTCGTAATGGGACGAGAAGCCGATCCCGACCAGGCCCCACGTGTGACCCGAGATATCGGTGTAAGCGCCGTTGGAGGCGTTGCCCTTCTGGGCCGCCGCGACGGCCCGTGCCTTGCCCAGGTCCTTGCCGAGGGCCGTGAGCTTGGCGGGATCGACGGAGAGTTCGTCTCCCGGTCCGGTCATGAGCGCGCGTCCTTTCCGCCGGGCTTTCCGTCGAGCGGATCGAGTTCGGGGAGCCGGGCCTGCACCAGGCCCATCACGTCGATCTTCGGCCCGGTCAGCGTCGAGACGCGCTCGGCCATCTGGCGGGCCGCCTCGGCGCCGGCCTCGGCCATCGTGGACATGATCAGCGCCGCGAGGTTGCCCGGCCCGTGCCGCATCGCCTGCTGAGAGAGCTGGAGGTCGGTCACCGCGCCACCGGGCGCGACCGTCACCGTGACGGACTTGTCGGCCGACTTGGCCGTGATGTGCATCGACTCAACGTCTCGGCGCAGGTCCTGGTATTGACGAATCCGTTCGTCCGCATCTGCCTGCATCTTCCGGGCCTGGTCCTCCGGTGCTTCCATGCGCATCCCTCGCCTGACCATTGCTGTCAACGTCTCTGGAGTCAGCGGCAAAATATACTGGTCAACACAAAGCACATGATGTGTGATTTAGATCACTCAAGGCGCCGGAGATGGGCTTTCATCGGATTGTTCCGGTATGGACGGCCTGCACGGTGAATGGTCGCGACCTGCGGCGACTCGTCCGGTCACCGGAATTCGCCGGGCCGACGCAAGGCCGGGCCGGCCGCGGGGTCAGCGCTGATTGAACTTGGCGACCGCGTCGTTGAGCGCCTGGGTGATCTGCTGCATCTGGCGGACGCTCTCGTTCTGGATCTCTTCGCCGCGGGTGCCGAGGGCGGCGGTGTCGACGACGTCGCCGGCTGCGCTCGCGGCCTGCGAGCGCAGGTCGTCCAGCGCGGCGTTGGCGGCGGCGACGAACGCCTCGCCGAGTTCGTGGGAGGCCATGCGGAGCGCGCGGGGGTCGAGCGTCACCGACTTCAGGCGTCCGCCCGTCCCGGCGGTGACCTTCACGCGGCCGTCGGCGGCTTCGCCCACGCCCTCGACATCGGGCGCCTCGGGCGGCGGCGCGGCCATGCCGCCGCGCAGGGACTCCAAGGTCCGGCGCGTCTCGGTGAGAATCCGGTCTAGCTCATTACCGGACATCTCGGACACGACAGACCCCCTCATGATCATTATCGCACTCCGCGAAGGGAGCATAACGGATGAAGGATGGCCAAACAGCCGACCATCTGTATCGGCCCCACCAGAAAACGGCGCCCGGCGCGCCCTTCGCCACCAAGGGCCGCAAGGCGGACTGAGCGCTCCTTCTGTTGTGCGTCCACGCGGATCATTCGCACGTGCGACCGCGCGTGCGACCGCGCGTGCGGCGCCGTGAGCGGCGGGGGTCGCGGGCTACAGCGTGCGGCGGCGTGGCAGGTGCGGCGGACGGTCGGCGCGGCGGGAGAGAACGGCGGCGGTTCTCCTTGCGGCGCGTGCATTTTCTGTGTCCGCGGTCACCGGAATCGGACAACCCGGCGGGACGGGCCGGTAAGGTCTCCTGTCCGAAACGGATGGATCCCCGTAGCATCTGTGACGGTTCGATGCGGCCGCCGTGCCCGGCGAGCCAAGGGATACGCCAAGAGGCAGCTTCTGCCTGTCCCCTCGTAGGAGGAAGCTAGCGTGAGCACGGTCATCGTCCGGCGCGGCGAGCGGCGCAAGCCGCCCGCGATGCCGCGCGGCGAGATTCTGCTGGAGTCCCCGCCCGAGCTGCCGGAACTGATCCCGCAGGGATTCCAGGCGGTGCTGACGTACCTGCCGATGCTCGCGGGCTCCGGCGCGATGGTGTTCATGATGGCCGGACGCGGCGGCGGCACCATGCAGTACGTCGCCGGCGGGATGTTCGCCGTGTCGATGTTCGGCATGATGCTCGGCCAGGTCGGCAAGAACAGCGGCGAGCGCAAGGTCAAGCTGAACAACGAGCGCCGCGACTACCTGCGGTACCTCGGGCAGGTGCGGCGCAACGTCCGCAAGGCCGCGCAGCAGCAGCGCGAGGCGCTGGAGTGGAGCAGCCCGGACCCGGGGTCGCTGTGGTCGCTCGTGATGAGCGCGCGGCTGTGGGAGCGGCGGCCGTCCGACGACGACTTCGGGCAGATCCGCATCGGGACGGGCGCGCAGAAGCTCGCCGTCCAGCTCATCGCGCCCGAGACCAAGCCGATCGAGGACCTCGAACCGATGACGGCGGGGGCGCTGCGCCGGTTCATGCGGACGCACTCCAACGTCCCGAACCTGCCGATCGCCGCGTCGCTGCGGTCGTTCTCGCGGATCGTCCCGCAGGGCGACCCCGAGGCCGTCTACGGGATGATCCGCGCGATGCTCCTCCAGCTCGCCGCGTTCCACTCGCCCGACGACATCCGCATCGCGGTGTGCGCGTCGCGGGAGCGGATGCCGTGGTGGCAGTGGATCAAGTGGCTGCCGCACAACCAGCACCCGACCGAGACCGACGCGGCCGGGCCGGTGCGCCTGATGAGCGACAGCATGGCGACGCTGGAGGCGATGTTCGGCCCCGAGGTGAAGGACCGGCCGCGCTTCCAGCCGGGCCTGTCGCAGGACGACCTCCCCTACTACGTCATCATCATGGACGGCGGGCAGGCGTCCTATGACTCCCAGCTCGCCGCCGACGGCATCGAGGGCGTCTGCATCGTCGACCTGACCGGGTCGGTCGCGCCGGTGCACGAGTCGCTGATGCTGCGGCTGAGCGTCCGCCCCGAGCGGGTCGACCGGCTCACGAAGGACCGCACCGGCAAGGACGTCGGCACGCGCATCTGCAAGCCCGACACGGTGGCGCTCCAGCAGGCCGAGGCGCTCGCCCGGCAGCTCGCGCCGCTGCGCACGAGCGTCGCCGCGGGCCCGGAGGAGGACGCGCTGTCCTCGGCGACCACGGTCACCTCGCTGCTCGGCATCGAGAACCCGTTCCAGGTCGACCCGAACGTCATGTGGCGTCCGCGGGCGCCGCGCAACCGGCTCCGCGTGCCGATCGGCGTCGACACCGACGGACGGCCCGTCCACCTCGACATCAAGGAGTCCGCGCAGGGCGGCATGGGGCCGCACGGCCTGTGCATCGGCGCGACCGGATCCGGCAAGTCCGAGGCGCTCCGCACGCTGGTGCTCGGGCTCGCCGTCACGCACTCGTCGGAAGTGCTGAACTTCGTTCTCGTCGACTTCAAGGGCGGCGCGACGTTCCTCGGGATGGACCAGCTCTCGCACGTGTCCGCGGTCATCACCAACCTGGAGGACGAGCTCCCGCTGGTGGACCGCATGTACGACGCGCTGCACGGCGAGATGGTCCGCCGCCAGGAGTACCTGCGCGCGTCCGGGAACTACGCCTCGCTGCGCGACTACGAGAAGGCGCGCGAGCAGGGCGCCGACCTCAAGCCGATGCCGACCCTGTTCCTCGTGCTGGACGAGTTCTCCGAGCTGCTGTCGGCCAAGCCGGAGTTCGCCGACCTGTTCGTCATGATCGGCCGGCTGGGCCGGTCGCTCGGCGTCCACATCCTGCTGGCCTCGCAGCGCCTGGAGGAGGGCAAGCTGCGCGGCCTGGACACGCACCTGTCCTACCGGATCGGCCTGCGGACGTTCTCCGCGCAGGAGTCCCGCGTGGTGCTCGGCGTCCCCGACGCCTACGAGCTGCCGTCCGCGCCCGGGCACGGCTACATGAAGTTCGGCACCGAGTCGATGACGCGCTTCCGCGCCGCGTACGTCTCCGGCCCGGCGACCGAGGACCTGCAGCCCAAGGAGAAGGCGGGCGCACGGGTGGTCCGGCAGGTCGTCCCGTACATCCCCGACTACATCCGGCCCCAGCTCATCGAGGAGCAGGCGTCCGAACAGCAGCACGAGCACTCCGACTCGCAGGCGTCCCTGTTCGACGTGGTCGTGAAGCAACTGGAGGGGCACGGGCCTCCCGCGCACGAGATCTGGCTTCCCCCACTGGACGCGCCTCCCACCCTGGACGAGTTGCTGCCCTCGCTCGCCGTCTTCCCCGAACTGGGCCTCACGACTCAGCATGAGGGCTGGCGCAACCGGCTGCACGCCGTCGTCGGAATTGTGGATAAGCCCTTCGACCAGCGCCGCGACCCCCTGTACGTCGACCTCACCGCGGCGGCCGGGAACGTCGGCATCGCGGGCGCCCCGCAGGGCGGCAAGTCCACGATGCTCCGCACGCTGATCGCGTCGCTGGCGATGACGCACACTCCGCAGCAGGTGCAGTTCTACTGCCTGGACTTCGGCGGCGGCACGCTCGCCGCCCTGGAGGACCTGCCGCACGTCGGCGGCGTCGCGAACCGGCTCGACTCCGACCGCGTCCGCCGCACCGTCGCCGAGGTCACCTCGCTGCTGGAGCGCCGCGAGCGCGAGTTCGCCGAGCGCGGCGTCGACTCGATGGCGACCTACCGGCGACTGCGGGCGTCCGGCGAGATCACCGGGGACGGCTACGGCGACGTGTTCCTCGTCGTGGACGGCTGGATGACGCTCCGCCAGGACTTCGAGAGCCTGGAGGCGACCCTCACCGACCTCACCGCGCGCGGCCTCGGCTACGGCATCCACCTCGTCGCGACCGTGAACAAATGGTCGGAATTCCGGATGAACATCCGCGACCTGTGGGGGACGAAGCTGGAACTGCGCCTCGGCGACCCCTACGAGTCCGAGATCGACCGCAAGCTCGCGGGCAACGTCCCCGAGGGCAAGCCGGGACGCGGCATCACCCGCGAGGGCCACCACTTCCTCACCGCGCTTCCCCGGCTGGACGCCGACGCCGACGCGACGACGCTCGCCGAGGGCGTCAAGAAGTTCGTCGGCGCGGTCGCGGGGAACTGGAGCGGCCCGCAGGCGCCGCAGGTGCGGATGCTGCCGTCGCTGCTGCCCGCCACGTCCCTGCCGGCCCCGGCCGAGACGGGCGCGCGCATCCCGATCGGGATCGACGAGGACAACCTCGCGCCGGTCTTCCTGGACTTCTCCACCGAGTCGCACTTCCTGCTCATCGGCGACACCGAGTGCGGCAAGTCCAACCTGCTGCGCGGCATCACCAAGGGCCTCATCGACCGGTACACGCCCGAGCAGGCCCGGATGATCTTCATCGACTACCGGCGGGCGCTGCTCGACGCGGCCACCACCGACCACCGCATCGGGTACGCGGCGTCGTCGGCGGCGGCGGGCGGGCTGGTGAAGGACATCGTCGGGGCGCTGCAGGCGCGGCTCCCCCCGGCCGACCTCACGCCCGACCAGCTCCGCGACCGGTCCTGGTGGAACGGCCCCGACCTGTATCTGATCATCGACGACTACGACCTGGTCGCGACGTCCGGGAACCCGGTGGGGCAGCTCGTGGAGCTGCTGCCGCAGGCCCGCGACATCGGCCTCCACGTCATCGTCGCGCGCGCGTTCGGCGGCGCCGGACGCGCGATGTACGACCCGGTCCTCCAGCGCATCAAGGAGATGGGCTCCCCCGCGCTGATGATGTCCGGCAACAAGGACGAGGGCGCGCTGTTCGGCAATCTCAAGGGGCATCCGCTGCCGCAGGGCCGCGGTTACCTCGTCGACCGTCGTTCCGGCACCCGGCTCATCCAGACCGCCCAGTACGAGTGATCCGCTCCCCACGGAAAGGCTAGGCAAGCGATGGCGGAATTCAGCCTCGGTCCCGGATTTGAAGCGTTCCAGCGCGACATGGAACGTCAGATGGGCGACTTCTCCCAGATGCAGGACGCCATCAACGCGGCCGTCGGGAGAGGCGAGGCCGCCGACGGACGGATCGTCGCCGAGTACCGCACCGAGGGCGGCCTGACGAAGCTCGACCTGGACCCGCGCGCGATGCGCCTCCCGGCCGCCGAGCTGAGCGACGCCGTCCGGACGGCCGTGAACGCCGCCGCGCAGGACCTCCAGAAGAAGGTGCAGGAGGCCAGCGCATCGATGTTCAAGATGTCCGACGACCCGGCGAAGGGCATGGACCCGGCGGGCGCGCTGGCGTCCCTCGACAAGATCGCCAACGGGTTCGCCGGGCAGATGCGGGACCTGGCGCGCGAGCTGGGCGTGCAGCAGCAGCGCGCCAAGGAGGCGATGGACAACTACAACGGCCCGAACCGCCCCGGCCCCCGCTGACCCCATCGCGCGAGACGGCCCCGGGAAGCCTTCCCGGGGCCGTTCGTCATGTCAGGCCGGACGACTCAGAGGTCCCACGGCGGGGCCTTGTCCTCTTTCTTCTTCGTGTAGAAGGGGGTGTCAGTCTGGTCCGTGGTCTTATAGCCGCCCTTGCCGTCGTCGGCATAGGTCTCGGTTCGCTTGTAGCCGTCCTGGCCGTTGACCTGCACGCCCGCGTTGCCGGAAATGGTGCCCGAGCCGTCGCCGAAATTGTGCGAGCCGCTGATTCCGCCGGTGATGCCCGCCGACGGAAGCGGGAGGCTGTCGTTCTTGCCGCCGTTCGGGTCCGGGAGCCGCGTCGGGTTGTTGAATCCGAGGCTGTCGGGCGTCGAAAGGGTTCCCTGGGCGCCGTACTTGATCTCGCCGCCCTTGCCCTGGCCGATGCCGTCCTCGTCGGTGTACTCGGCGTTCCCGTTGACCGACGCGACGCCGCCGACCTTCACGCCGCCCGACAGGTCCCCGCCGGCGAGCCCGTGGTCGCCCCACTTCACGTGGCCGCCGCCGGTGATCTCGGTGCCGGTCGGCGTCTTGTACGTTGCGCCGCCGCCGATGTTCCAGGTGTGGTTGGCGTTGCGGTCCGCGTCCAGATCGACGTTGGAGATCGGCGAGCCCTTGCCCATCCCCCGCGCCCCGGCGACGGTGAGCCCGGCGTTGATCGCGTTCTGCGCGCCGTTGGCCAGCGCCGTCGCCGCGCCCGTCGCCTCGGCCTGCCGGAAGTCGGTCAGCGCGCCCTCGTCGCCGTGCGCGTACTCCTGGAGCGCGGCGAGCATCGCGCCGCCTTGGAAGACCATGCCGGCGATGGACGCTGCGGCGCCGAGGATCCCGGTCGCGACCGTCGTGATCGTCAGGCAGGTCGCGGCGACGGCCTCGATCTCCGGGCAGGCGACGGCCGTGAAGACCCCGGCGGCGGCTGCGATGAAGGCGACCGCGAGCGCGGCGACGAAAACGCCCATCCCCATGGCGAAGATCGCGTAGACGAGCATCGCGTACGCGTAGGCGATCAACGCGATCGAGACGGCCTGGCAGAACGTGGCGACGATGTCGAGCTGCTGGCAGAACTCGTCCACCTTCTTGGCGTAGGCGTCGCGGTCCTGCGCCGTCCACGCCTGCGCCGGGATCGCCTGGAGCGACTGCTTCAGTTCCTGCGCGGTCTTCTGGAGGCCCTTCGCCGTCTTGTCCCAGGACTCCGCGGCCTTCTCCAGGTTGACCGGGTTGCCGTTGGCGAGCTTGAACTCCGTCGCGATCCAGATCACGGGCGGCAGGACGATCTGCGCGCCGCCCGCCGTCATCTGCGCGGCGGACATCAGCGACCCGTACGAGTTGAACGTGCCGGACATCGACTCTTCCCTCAGACCGTCTTGATCGTGCTGGACTGCTCGGACGCGCGGTACGTCTTCGCGGTGTTTTCTACCTTCTTCGCGAAGTCCGCCAGCATGTCCCGATGGCTGTTGAGCGTCTCGTACGCGAACTGGAGGCCCATCGGATACAGCATCGAGGCCGTGTTGCCGACGATGGAGAAGTCTCCGCCCTCGACCGTCCCGTTGTCGTTCAGTTCCTTGCGGGCGTTCTCGTAGTCGCCGTCCTTGATTTTCCCGACGTCCTGGCCGTGCTTGGCGATGCGGTCGGGGTCGATCTGGATAGTCATGCGGTGCCTTCCGATGGCGGGGGGATCGCCATGTTGGATCGTTCTGCGGCGTCTAGTGGTTCACGGCGGTGAAGCAGTAGGTGGTGTACCTGTCGTCGGACCCGGACTTGTACCGCCAGTCGTTCACCCAGTAGAGGGCGATCGCCCCCGCGTGCTGCGAGCAGACGGCGGTCACCGGGGCACCGGTCACGAAGGTCGTTCCCGCCGCGCCGGCGGGCGGCGTCCTGCTCCGGACCTCGCCCGCGACCTTCCAGCGCGCACGGTCGTCGGAGCACTTGCGCAGTATGGCTTCCTCGTCGAAGCATTCGCCGGTGAAAGGCGCGTAGGACCTGTACGGCTTGCTCGCCATCGGATCGAGCGTCCTGTACTCGGTGTCGCCCGACAGAAGGAAGAACAGGCCGGCGATGCCGAGGGAGAA
Organism: Actinomadura rubteroloni; assembly: GCF_002911665.1. Lineage (NCBI taxonomy): Bacteria > Bacillati > Actinomycetota > Actinomycetes > Streptosporangiales > Thermomonosporaceae > Actinomadura > Actinomadura rubteroloni. Next base: position 1,350,487 of record NZ_MTBP01000001.1, on the reverse strand, counting down.
AGCCAGGGCGCCGGCGGCGAGGACGAGGAAGAAGATCTTGCCGCGGCGGCTGACCCGGGACCAGTTGGAGCCCGGCGGAGGCGGCGGCGCGGGAGACCAGGGGGACGGGCGAGGGGCCGAGGGAGGGTACATCGCCGTGCGTTTCCGGTAGGGGACGCTGGGGAGCTTCCGGCAGGATAGGGGCAAGACCCGTGGCCCGTCACGACTTCGGCTCGGGCGCTTTGCGGGCGTATCCCCTAAAGTTCTGTGCGGCCCTCGATGACTCCCTGGAAGGCTGTGACCATGAGGTGGACGGCGATCGCCGTGCTGGCCGGGTGCGTCGCGCCGCTGGCGGCGGCCCCGGCGGCGCAGGCCGCGCCGCGCGCCCCCGCCAACTGTTCCCCCGAACAGGGCGCGTACGGCAAGGCGCAGCTCCAGCAGGAGCCCGCGCCGTGGTGGCTGGAGACGCTGAACGTCAAGGCCGCGCACGACAAGGCGACCGGCAAGGGCGTCACCGTCGCCGTCGTGGACAGCGGGGTCAGCGGCGCGAACCCGCAGCTCGCCGGGCAGTTGCTGCCGACGGTGGACGTGAGCAAGTCCGGGCAGGCCGACTGCGTCGGGCACGGCACCGAGGTCGCCGCCCTCATCGCCGCCAAGCGCGGCGTGACCCCGTTCTACGGCGTCGCGCCGGACGCGAAGATCCTGCCGGTCAAGTTCGCCGCGCAGTCGTCCGGCGTGGACAGCGGGCTGGCCGCCAAGGGCATCGAGGAGGCCATCGCCAAGCACGCGGACGTCATCAACATCTCCACCCAGTCGATCTCCGACGACCCCCGGCTGCGCGCGGCCGTCAAGCACGCGCTGGCGCGGAACATCCCGGTGGTGGCGGCGGCGGGGAACCTGGACCGGGAGAAGGGCGACGTCCCCGAGCTGATGTACCCGGGCGGCTACCCCGGCGTGATCACGGTCGGCGCCGTGGACCGGACGGGCTCCATCACCACGTTCTCCAACCCGAAGACGCCCGTCACGGTCATCGCGCCGGGCAAGGACATCATCACCGCGTCGGCGGACGGCCGCTACATCGCCAAGGACGGGACGAGCTTCGCCGCCCCCATCGTCGCCGGCGTCGTCGCGCTGATCCGCCAGGCCTACCCGGACCTGACGCCCGTGCAGATCAAGAACCGGCTGGAGCGCACCGCCGACGGCGGCAAGGGCGCGGGCAGCGGCGCGGGCATGGTCAACCCGTACGAGGCGGTGACGGCGGTGCTGTCGGGCGGCGGCCCGTCGGGAGCACCGGCGGCGGGGGCGCTCGCGCCGGTGGAGATGGTCCCGGCCAAGCGCGTCGACCCGCGGCAGCGGAACATCGCGTTCGGCGTCGCGGGCGGCGGGATCGGGCTCGCGGCGGTGGTCGCGGCCGTCGGGGCGGTGCTGCCGCTCGGACGACGGCGCGGCTGGCGTCCGGGACGGGTCGTCGTCGCCGAGGAGCCGCACACCCCGCGGTACCGCTGACCGGTTGTTACCGGGACAGAACGCCCGCTAGATTCGCGGATCATGGCCATCCCCAGAAAGACCGCGAGCCTCGGCGCCGCAGCCCTCATCGCGTTCGGCGGCGTCCTCAGCACGGCCGCGAGCTGCGCCGGCAGCTCCTGCGTGAACTCGTCCTGCACCATCACGTTCACCGACGGGGCACGGACGGTCGAGGTGCTCGACATCACGGTCCGGCTCATCGACGTCCAAGGCGGCCAGGCGCGCATCTCGGTCGGCGGCGTCCCCGCCACCGTGAGCGTGAACAACACCCAGCAGGTCGGCCCCTTCAACGTCACCGCCGAGAAGATCACTCCTAGCGAGGTGAAGCTGAAGATCTCGCGCTGACGGCAAGGCGACGGCCCCGTCCCGGAGCGGGACGGGGCCGTGGACGTGCCTCGCGGCGCGGATCAGATGGCGACCGACAGGGCCGCCACCTCCCCCGTCCGGGCGGTGACGGTGTTGTCGACGCTCACGCCCCCGGCGGCGAGCACGCGCACGGTCCAGTCGCCGTCGGCGGCGAAGAACCGGAACACGCCCTCGTCGCCCGTCACGACTTCGGCGGTGAACTCGCCGGTCGCGTCGAGGAGACGGGCATAAGCGCTGGAAACGGGGGCGCCGTCACGGGTGACGGTGCCCTGGATGACGGCTTCGTTGGCCAGGTCGACGGTCGCGGGAAGGTGCGCCGTCTGCGCGGGCGCTGCGCAGCCCTGAGTCATGTCGTTTCTCCTTCTCCGCCTGGCACGGCGGGGTGGGACTCCGCGGGTCGCGGGGAAAAGGGGTGTTACTTGGGCTCGCCGAGCTCGATCGGCACACCGACCAGCGAGCCGTACTCGGTCCAGGAGCCGTCGTAGTTCTTGACGTTCTCCAGGCCGAGCAGCTCACGGAGCGCGAACCAGGTGTGCGACGAGCGCTCACCGATCCGGCAGTAGGCGATGGTGTCCTTGTTCAGGTCCACGCCGGCCGCGCTGTACAGCTCGCGCAGCTCGTCGTTGGACTTGAACGTCCCGTCGTCGTTGGCGGCCTTCGACCACGGGATGCTGCGCGCGGTCGGGACGTGCCCGGCCCGCTGCGACTGCTCCTGCGGCAGGTGCGCCGGGGCGAGCAGCTTGCCGCTGAACTCGTCGGGCGACCGGACGTCGATCAGGTTCTTCGTGCCGATCGCGTCCACGACCTCGTCGCGGAAGGCGCGGATCGCCAGGTCCTGCTCCTTGGCCTGGTACTGCGTGGCCGGACGGGACGGGACGTCCTCGACCAGCTCGCGGGAGTCCAGCTCCCACTTCTTGCGGCCGCCGTCGAGGAGCTGCACCTTCTCGTGCCCGTACAGCTTGAAGTACCAGTACGCGTAGGCCGCGAACCAGTTGTTGTTGCCGCCGTAGAGGATGACGAGGTCGTCGTTGGCGATGCCCTTGGACGACAGGAGCTGCTCGAAGCCCGTCTTGTCGACGAAGTCGCGGCGGACGGGGTCCTGCAGCTCCGTCTTCCAGTCGATCTTCACGGCGCCACGGATGTGGCCCTTGTCGTAAGCGGAGACGTCCTCGTCGACCTCGACCAGCACCAGGCCGGGGTCGTCAAGGTGGGCGTCCACCCAGTCGGCGTCCACCAGGACGTCGGAGCGGCTCATACGGGAACCTCCCTGTTGGAGTGTTTCTTCGTGGTGATACGGCGGATCAGCAGATACATCTCGCAGCCGAGGCAGAACCCGAACGCCGCGTTCAGGAATGCCGCACCCAGCGCGAGGGCGGTGGCAACGATGCCGAGCCAGGTGATCCCGAGGGCGTACCCGGCGGTTCCGGCCAGCGCGAAGACGAGGCCGACGCCCTGGGCGAACCGGGGCGGCCGGGCGTCCTCGGTCTCCGCGGGCGGACCGACGCGGGGCCGGATCAGCGCTTTGAAGACCAGTCCGTACGGGGCGAACCGCATACCGAAGACCGTCGCGAGTGCGAAGACCAGGGCCTGAGCGGCGAGCAGCACCGTGTTCCCGTTGACCAGGACGGCGATGAGGACGACGGACGTCACGGCGGCGGCGAAACGCTGCGCGCGCGGATCGACCTGCATCACGAACTCCCGGCGCGGTAGAAGGTGCGTGCTTTCGTTCTTCGCCGCCCGATCGGGCGGGACTCGGCGAAGGCGAGGTGCTCGGGGTTGGCGGGCTCGATGCCTCAGGCCATACGACAGAGCGAGGCGGCCACGCGGCAGAAATCAACCGCGCGACGCTTCGTGAGCATCTGCTCTGTCCAGTAACGCACGGCACGATGGTAAGCCGACAAACGGGACTCTGTCACTTCCATCTCAGCATGCGAGCGAAAGATCTTGGTCTTCCCGCAGGTCAGCGTGGCCCGGCTCACGTTCGTCTCACGCTATGGCCGTGCCGAGCGCGGCGATCACGTCGGCCTTCCGTGGCTGGCCGGCGGCGCGGCGGACGACGCGTCCGGTGCCGTCGAGGACGAAGACGGTCGGCGTGCGCAGGACGCCGAGCCGCCGGACGAGGTCGAGATTCCGTTCGGCGTCCAGCTCGACGTGCGCGACGCCGTCCACCATCGCGGCGACCTCGCCGAGGACGCGCCGGGTGGCCCGGCAGGGCGCGCAGAAGGCGCTGGAGAACTGGAGCAGGGTGGCGCGCTCGCCGAGCGCGGCGCCGTCGAGGTCGGCCGGGCCGACGACCGTCGCGTCCATGTCCTCTCCTCCGCGCAGCGCCCCGTCGCGGCGCCGCCGGACGAGCCCGAAGACCGTCGCGGCGGCCAGCACGCCGAGCGCGACGTACAGTCCCGTCATGCTCAGGGCAACCCGCGCGCGGATCCGGATGTTCCCGGGCCTCAGCGGGCCTGGACGCGGGCCAGGTTGACGTTGTGGGCGGTCGCGGCGACGCGCAGGCCCTGCGGGGTGGGCGTGAGCTCGCTGATGCGGGACCCGACGGGCAGGTTCGCGACCGGGACCGTCCAGCTCAGCGCGGCCACCGGGATCTGGAGCGAGCTGCTGCCGACCGACACCGGGGTGACCCGGATGCCCTGCGCGGTGGGCTTGAGCTTGACGACCGCGTCGCCGGTGAGCTGGAAGCCGAGGACCGAGCCGGCGAGGCCGACCTTGAGCCGGTCCCCGTCGGGCCGGATGCTCGTGATCTCCTTCGGCGCGTTCTTCTTGATCGCCGAATAGGGGACGAGCGCGGACGCGGTGGCCGCCCCCGCGACGACGCCGCTGGAGTTGCCCGCCGCGATCTGGTCCAGCGGCGCGGTGACGTCCCGCATGTCCACGGTGACGTCGGAGACCGTGACACCGCGCTCGGTCCAGTCGCCGATGCGGACGTCGATGTGGCCGTACTTCCCGCCGAGCGCCTGGGTGAGGAACGGGATGCCGTGGATGGTCACGTCCGGGCGCTGCGCCAGCCCGTACTGCGACTGGACGCGCTCGGCGATCTGGTTCTGCGCGATCCGCACGCCGATCCGGTCCGCGGCGACCGCGCCGCCCACGACCAGGACCAGCAGGACGAGCAGGAACTTCCGCATGGGTCTCCTCCGGCGTGACGTGATCGCCACACCCTATGCGCGGTGCGGGGACGGTGCCGTCGCCCCTCGGAGTGACTTCCGGACGTCCCGCAATGGCCTTCCGGGACGAGTCGGCGTGTGAGATCAGCCACCCGCGAACGGAGGCAGGACCTCGACCACGCCGCCCTCGGGGAGCGGCACGGACGCGTGCGGACGCGTCCCGACCGGGTCGCCGTCCACGAGGAAGGAGCTGCGGGCGACGACGCGGGCGAAAGCGCCGTCCCGTCCGGCGCGGCGGGCGGCGTCGGCCAGCGCGTCGGCGAGCGTCGCGGCGTCGTAGGGCTCCTCGGCCGTGCCCGCCGCCGCCTTCGCCGCCGCCCAGTAACGGATCGTTCCCTTCGCCATCGTCCCAGGGTCTCATCTCGGCCGCGAAGCACGTCCAGGGGAATGTTCCCCATTGCCCGAATGTCCGGCTCGGATATGCTCGGGGCGAGGGATCCGGGCGACGAGGCCATGAGTTCATCCACGGCCCCGGCACGGCCACCCCGCCTCGCGCCGTCGGCCCACCCGCCAGGCCGAGGATGAGCCGCCTGGATCCCACGTCCTTCACGGCGAGGAGGCGGCACTTGAGCAGTTTGCTCTTGCTGACCAACGCATTGGAACCTTCCGACGAAGTCCTGCCCGCCCTGGGCCTGCTCCTGCACTCCGTGCGGGTGGCGCCGGCCGAGGGCTCGGCGCTGATCGACGCACCACCCGCCGACGTTCTCCTGGTGGACGCCCGCCGCGACCTGGTCCAGGCCAAGAGCCTGTGCCGGCTGCTGCGCACGACCGGGCTCGACTGTCCGCTGCTGGCCATCGTCACCGAGGGCGGCCTGGCCGCGCTCTCCCCCGAGTGGGGACTGGACGACGTCCTGCTGCAGACGGCCGGGCCCGCCGAGGTCGAGGCGCGGCTGCGGCTCGCGGTCGGCCGCGCCGCCGCGGTCGGCGAGGCCGAGGAGGTGCCCGGCGAGATCCGCAGCGGCGAGCTGACGATCGACGAGGCCACCTACACCGCGCGGCTGCGCGGACGGGTCCTCGACCTCACCTTCAAGGAGTTCGAACTGCTGAAGTACCTGGCGCAGCACCCCGGCCGGGTCTTCACGCGGGCGCAGCTCCTCCAGGAGGTGTGGGGCTACGACTACTTCGGCGGCACCCGGACGGTGGACGTCCACGTCCGGCGTCTGCGGGCCAAGCTCGGCGCCGAGTACGAGTCGTTGATCGGCACGGTGCGCAACGTCGGGTACCGGTTCGTCCCGGACCACCGTCCGGGCGAGGCGGAGGAGGCGACTCCGGTCGCGACCTGAGATGGGCGCGCCCCGGGGATCAGGCCGAACGCCGGATCCCGGGTCGCGGCCCTCCCCCGGAACGGTCCACGGCCGTCCCGGGAGACGGCCGCGCCCCAGGCGCGCGCGGGGGGCCGGCGCGTGCGGCGCGCCGGCCCCGGCGGGTCAGCCGAAGCGGCCGGTGATGTAGTCCTCGGTGGCCTGGACCTCGGGCTTGGTGAAGATCTTGCTGGTCTCGTCGATCTCGATGAGCTTGCCGGGCTTGCCGGTGCCCGCGATGTTGAAGAACGCCGTGCGGTCGCTGACGCGGGCCGCCTGCTGCATGTTGTGCGTCACGATGACGATCGTGAACTGGTTCTTCAGCTTCGCGATGAGGTCCTCGATCGCGAGCGTGGAGATGGGGTCGAGCGCGGAGCACGGCTCGTCCATCAGCAGCACCTGGGGCTGGACCGCGATGGCCCGCGCGATGCACAGCCGCTGCTGCTGACCGCCGGACAGGCCCGCGCCGGGCTTGTCGAGCCGGTCGTTGACCTCGTTCCAGAGGTTCGCGTCGCGCAGCGCCTCCTCGACGACGTCGTCCAGCCGGGACTTGCCGCGCACGCCGTTCAGCTTCAGGCCGGCCGCGACGTTGTCGTAGATCGACATGGTCGGGAACGGGTTCGGCCGCTGGAAGACCATGCCGACCGTCCGCCGCACCGCGACGGGGTCGACCGACGGGCCGTAGAGGTCGTCGTCGTCCAGCAGGACCTTGCCCTCGACGCGGGCGCCGGGGATGACCTCGTGCATGCGGTTCAGCGTCCGCAGGAAGGTGGACTTGCCGCAGCCGGACGGGCCGATGAACGCCGTCACCGAGCGCGGCTCGATCGTCATCGAGATGTCCTCGATGGCGAGAGTGCCGCCGTAGTAGGCGTGCAGCCCGGAGACTTCGATCCGCTTGGCCATGAGGGTGGGACTCCTATCGGTGACGTCAGCGCCCGGCGGGGCGGAAGCGGCGGGCGACGAACCGGGCGGCGAGGTTGAGCAGCATGATGATGCCGATGAGGACGAGCGCGCCGGTCCAGGCGCGGTCGATCGCGTGCTGGTTGGGGTCGCTCGCCTGGTCCCAGATGAACGTGGGCAGCGAGCCCTGCGGCCCGGAGAACGGGTCGGTGTTGATCGCCTTGGTGAAGAAGATCGTGAGCAGCAGCGGGGCGGTCTCGCCCATGACGCGGGCGACGGCCAGCATCACGCCGGTGAGGATCCCGGTGAAGGCGGTGGGCAGGACGACGAAGGAGATCGTCCGCCAGCGCGGGACGCCGAGCGCGAACGACGCCTCCCGCAGCTCGTGCGGGACGAGCTTCAGCATCTCCTCGGTGGCCCGGACGACCGTCGGGATCATGAGGATGGTCAGCGCGAGCGAGCCGGCGAAGCCCGAGTACTGGAACCCGAACGTCAGCAGCCACAGGGCGAGGATGAACAGGCCGGCGACGATCGAGGGGATGCCGGTCATGACGTCCACGAAGAAGCTGATCGTCCGGGCGAGCCGGCCCCGGCCGCCGTACTCGACGAGGTAGACGGCGGTGAGCACCGCGATCGGGACGGCGATGGCGCTCGTGATGAGCACCTGCTCCAGCGTGCCGATGATGGCGTGGTAGGCGCCGCCGCCGGCGTCGCGGCCGGCGACGCCGTTCATCGAGTGGTTGAAGAAGTCGCCGTCGAGGCGGCCGACCCCGTGGGCGACGACCGTCCACAGGACCGAGACGAGCGGGATCACGGCGAGCGCGAACGCGCCCCACATGAAGACGGAGGCGGCGCGGTCCTTGATCCGGCGGGCCGGGGAGACCGATCCGAACGCGGAGGTCACGCGAACTCCTTCCGGCGGGCCACGATCGCGCGGGCGGCCATGTTGACGACGAGGGTGATCACGAACAGGACGAGCCCGGACGCGATGAGCGCGCCGCGGCCGGTCTCGCTGGCCTCGCTGAAGCCGTTGACGATGTTGGACGCGAAGGTCGCGCCGCCGTCCTCCAGCAGGTGGATGTTGATGCCGGGCACCAGGGTGAGGACCATCGCGACGGCGATCGTCTCGCCCATCGCGCGGCCGAGGCCGAGCATCGACGCGCCGACGACGCCGGAGCGGCCGTAGGGCAGCACCGACATGCGGACCATCTCCCAGCGCGTCGCGCCGAGCGCGAGCGACGCCTCCAGGTGCGAGCGCGGGACCTGGAGGAACACCTCGCGCGACAGCGACGAGATGATCGGCAGGATCATGATCGCCAGCACGACGGACGCGGTGAAGATCGAGCTCTTGCCGGGGTTGTCGCCGCCGAACAGCGGGATCCAGCCGAGGACCGTGTTGAGGAACTTGCTGACGCCCTCCATGTGGGGGACGAGGACCGCGACGCCCCACAGGCCGTACACGATGCTCGGCACGGCGGCGAGCAGGTCCACGACGTAGCCGAGCGGGCCGGACAGGCGCTTCGGCGCGTAGAACCCGATGAACAGCGCGATGCCGACGGCGACGGGGGTCGCGATCAGCATGGCGATGAGGGACGACATGACCGTCCCGAAGGCGAGCTGCGCGATCCCGAACTTGGCCGGGACGGCGTTCGGGTTCCACTCCTGCGCGGTGAGGAAGTTCGCGTGGTTCTTCTGCAGCGCGGGGATCGCCTTCACGATGAGGAAGACGCCGATCGCGACGATGATCGCCAGGACGAGGATGCCGGAGCCTCGTGCGGCGGACGCGAAGATCCTGTCGCCGACGCGCCCGGTGCTCGTCGGCCGGATCGCGCGGCGCCGGGCCGCCGCGCGTGCCTCGGCGTGTGCTTGGACGCCGGTCTCGCTGGTCACGGAGTCTCCTTCTGGGTCCGCGGCTGAACGGGGTACGGCCCCGTCGCCGCTGTTGGCGGCGACGGGGCTGTCGGCACTGTCCGGGTCGGTCAGGACAGGGCCTTCACGGACGTCTGGACCTTGGTGAGGATGCTGTCCGGAACCGGCGCGTAGCCGAGCCCGGTCAGGGCCTTCTGGCCGTCCGCGCTGGAGGTGTAGGTGAGGAAGGACTTCACGAACTTCGCCTGGTCGGCGGGCAGGCCCTTGGAGCAGGCGATCTCGTAGGTGACGAGGACGATCGGGTAGGCGCCCGGCTGCTTCGTCAGGTAGTCGATCTTGAGGGCGAGGTCGTTGCCGGTGCCGGCGACCGTGGCGCCCGCGACCGCCTTGGACGCGCTGTCGGCCGACAGGGTGGCGTACTCGCCCGCGCCGTTCTTGATCTGCGCGGTCTGGAGCTTGTTGTTCTCGGCGTAGGACATCTCGACGTAGGAGATGGCGCCCGCCGTGCTCTTCACCTGCGCGCTGATGCCGTCGGACTTGTTCGCGCCCTGGCCGACACCGTTCGGCCACTTCTTGGCGTGCTCCCACGTCCAGGTCTTCGGCGCGGTGGTGTTGAGGTACTTGGTGAAGTTGTCCGTCGTGCCGGACTCGTCAGCGCGGTAGACCGTCTTGATCGGGTCGCCGGGGAGCTTGGCTCCCGGGTTCTCCTTGGCGATGGCCGGATCGTTCCAGGTCTTGATCTTCCCCGCGAAAACGCCGGCCAGCGTCTCGGGCGACAGCTTCAGGCCGTCCACGCCCGGGAGGTTGTAGACGACGGCGATGGGGCCGACGACCATCGGCAGGTCCCACGCGTCGTTGCCCGCGCAGCGCTTCTTGGCGGCGGCGGCCTCTTCCGGCTTCAGCGACGAGTCCGAGCCCGCGAAGGCGACCTGGCTCTGGTTGAAGAGCTGGATGCCCGCGCCGGACCCGTTCGCGTTGTAGTTGAGACCCGCCCCGGGGCACTTCTGGGCGTAGACGTTCGTCCACTCCTCGACGGCGTTCTTCTGCGCGCTCGACCCGGCGGCGTTGACGGTGCCCTTGACACAGTCGATGTTGCCCGAAGGCGCGGTCGTGCTGCCGCCGTTGTCGTCGCTGCCGCAGGCAGCCAGGGCCAGTGCCCCCGCCATGACGACGCCGCCGATGGCGGCGAGCCGGGAACCGTTCTTCACCGGAGGGTCTCCTCTGAGTTGCGTACTTGCACGGCGGCTCCCCGGGGCGGGTTCCGGACCGGTTGTCCAGACCGGGGGCGCCATCACAAAGGACGCTAAGCAGACGAAGTGACCAGACCCCCCGATCCAGATGAACGGGGAGTGAACTCAAACCGCCATACCCCCGAAGAGTGCCCTGACAAGCCATGACTATGAGATGAACGCCCAGGTCAGGAGTGTCGTGAACGCCGTTGTCCGTGAGCTTTCCGACACTTCGTGCAGGTGAACGGACCGCCCGCCCCTACCCTTCGGGACGCGCTAATCACGTCACCGGTTCGAAGCCCTCGGAGGCGTACATGACATCGGTCGTGTGGGGGGTGAAGGAGAGCGATTCGTAGAGGCGGACGGCGGCGGTATTGGACTCGTCCACATAGAGGAGGATCGCGGGGACGCCGGTCTCGCGCAGGTGGTGCAGGCCCGTCAGGGTGAGGGCGCGGCCGAGGCCGAGGCCCTGCGCGGACGGGTCCACGCCGACCACGTAGACCTCGCCGAGGCCGTCGGGGTGGATCTTCGTCCAGTGGAAGCCGACCAGGGCGCCGTCGCGCTCGGCGAGGAAGAAGCCCGCCGGGTCGAACCAGTCGGCGGCCTCCCGCCGCAGCAGGTCCTCGCGCGTCCAGGCGCCCTGCTCGGGGTGGTGGGCGAAGGCGCGGGCGTTGACGGCGAGCCAGGCGTCCTCGTCCCGGCCGGGGACGAACGTCCGGACGCCGACGCCCGCGGCGAGCCGCACGTCCGGCAGCGGGTCGGCGGCGGGACGGCGCAACTGGAACAGCGCGCGGACGCGCTCCAGCCCCGCCGACCGGGCCAGGCCCGCCGCGGCGGGCAGGTCGCCGTGCGCCCAGACGCGCAGCGCGCCTTCGGCGTCCGCGACCAGCGCGTCGAGCAGCGCGCGGCCGTGGCCGCGCCGCCGGTGCCGGGGATGGACGGCGAACTCGGCCGATGCGCCGTCCGCGTCGAGGTGGGCGTAGGCGACGATCTCGGCGCCGACCGTGAGGACGCGGCCCGCCGCCCGGTGCCGCAGCGCGAGCATCGCCTGCTCCGACAGTGGAACGATCCCGTCGGCCTCGGCGGCGGCGTCCACCAGCGCCGCCGCGATGGGGACCTCGTCCGCGCGCAGCGTCCGCACCTCTCTCATGATCTCCACCCTATTCCCGCGCGACTGACGAAACCGTCACGTAAACGTCATGGCGCCGCCGATGACGCGCGGGGCGGCGGCTTCTACCGTCCGGGGCATGACGAGACGACGCTTCAAGGCGGCCGCGCTCCTCGCGGCCCTCGCGGTGGCCGGCGTCGCGGCGCAGCCCGCCGCCGCCCGGCCGGTCCCGACGGCGACCGTGCGCCTCCTCGCGCTGAACGACTTCCACGGCAACCTCGAACCCCCGTCCGGCGGCTCCGGGACGGCCGTGACCGAGGACGGCGCGTCCGTCCCCGCCGGCGGCGCCGCGTACGTCGCCGCGCACATGAAGGCGCTGCGCGACCGGAACACGCTGGAGGTCGCGCAGGGCGACCTCATCGGCGCGTCGCCGCTGATCTCCGCGCTGTACCACGACGAGCCGTCGGTGCAGTTCCTCGGCGACCTCGGCGTCACCGCGTCGGCCGTGGGCAACCACGAGTTCGACGAGGGCTACCAGGAGCTGCTGCGCATCCAGAACGGCGGCTGCCACCCGGTGGACGGCTGCTCGCCCGAAGGCAAGTGGAAGGGCGCGAAGTTCGACTACCTCGGCGCCAACGTGCTGAAGAAGAACACGCAGACGCCAGCGCTGAAGCCGTGGACGATCCGGTGGATCAACGGCGTGCCGGTCGGGTTCATCGGCGTCGTCACCAAGACGACGCCGTCGATCGTCACCGCCGAGGGCGTCAAGGACCTGACGTTCGAGGACGAGGTGGCCGCCGCGAACCGCTCCGCGCGGCAGCTCAAGGCGCGCGGCGTGCGGGCGATCGTGCTGCTCGTCCACGAGGGCGACCAGACGCCCGCCGGGCAGCGGCCCGACGCGTGCGGCGTCGTGCCGGGCGCGGGCACCCGCATCGCGCGCGAGGCCGACCCGGAGATCGACGTCGTGCTCGCCGGGCACACCCACCAGCAGTACGTCTGCACGGTTCCCGACCCGAACGGGCAGCCTCGGCTGTACTCGTCGGGCTCGTCGTTCGGACGCGTCATCACGCAGGTGGACTTCAAGGTGAACCGGCTGACGCGCGACATCGTCCGGACGTCGCTGCGCGGGGACAACCACGTCGTCACGCGGGACGTCCCGCCGGACCCGGCGACGGAGGCGTTCGTCCAGAAGTGGAAGGCGCGCGTGGCGGACAAGGCCGACGCGCCCGTCGGGAAGATCACCGCGGACCTGACGCGGGCGCCGTCGCCCTACGGCGAGACCGCGCTCGGCGACGTCGTGGCCGACGCCCAGCTCGCCGCGATGAAGGCGCAGGGAGCGCAGATCGCGCTGATGAACCCGGGCGGCGACCGCGCCGACCTCGTCTACAAGGCGAGCGGCGGCGAGGGCGACGGCGTCGTGACGTACGGCGAGGCGTTCGCGGTGCAGCCGTTCAGCAACGTGCTCGGCGTGACGTCGCTGACCGGCGCGCAGCTCGACGCGCTGCTGGAACAGCAGTGGACGAGCGCGGGCGAGAAGATCCTCCAGCCGTCGGCGAACCTGCGGTTCACCATCGACCGCGCCAGGCCGGTCGGAGACCGCGTCTCCGGCATCACGATCGACGGGACGCCGGTGGACCCGTCCGCGACCTACAAGGTGGCCGCGAACAACTTCCTGCTCGGCGGCGGCGACGGCTTCACGACGTTCGCCCAGGGCACCGGGCAGGTGCTCGGCCCGATCGACCTGGACGCGTTCGTCGCCTACCTGAAGTCCGCGTCACCGGTCGCGCCGCCGGCGCTGAACCGAATTTCCGGCCCCTGACACGCTCGCCGCGGGGGCCGGGCGACGGCCCCCGCGGCTCAGGCGCCGGACAGGTGGACGGCCCAGTACACGACCGCCGCGACCAGCGCGGCGGCGGGCATCGTCAGCACCCACGCCGTCACGATGTTGCCCGCGACGCCCCACCGGACGGCCGACAGCCGCTTGGTGGACCCGACGCCCATGATCGACGCCGTCACCGTGTGCGTCGTCGAGATTGGAGCGTGCCAGATGTACGCGGCCGAGTAGAGGATCAGCGAGGAGGTCGCCTCGGCGGCGAACGCCTTCGGCGGGTCCAGCTCGATGACCTTGCGGCCCAGCGTCCGCATGATCCGCCAGCCGCCCGCGTAGGTGCCGAGCGACAGCGCGCCCGCGCAGGAGAAGATCACCCACAGCGGCACCGAGTTCCCGTCGGAGTGCCCGGTGATGACGAGCGCGAGGACGATGATGCCCATCGTCTTCTGCGCGTCCTGCAGCCCGTGGCCGAGCGCCATCGACGACGCCGACACCGTCTGCGCGATCCGGAACCGGCGCACGACCCGGCTCGGGTTCGACCGCCGGAAGATCCACAGGATGGCCACCATCACCAGGTACGCCGCGAAGAACCCCACGACCGGCGACACGACCATCGGCACGACGACCTTGTCCACCACCGTGCTCCAGTGGACGGACGACGCCGACGCCAGCCCCGCCCCGACGACCCCGCCGATCAGCGCGTGCGAGGACGACGACGGCAGCCCGAAGTACCACGTGATGAGGTTCCAGGTGATCGCGCCGAGCACGCCCGCGACGACGACCGTCAGCCCGTGGATGCCGTGCGGCGGCGTGATGACGTCGCTGACCGTCTTCGCGACCTCGACGCCGAGCAGCGCGCCGACCATGTTCATCACGGCGGCCATGACGAGCGCGACCTTCGGCCGCAGCGCCCGCGTCGACACCGACGTCGCGATCGCGTTCGCCGCGTCGTGGAAGCCGTTGGTGTAGTCGAAGACGAGCGCGACGGCCACGACCAGGACCAGGACGGCGACCTGCGCCTCCGACCGCAGCCCGATCGCGCCGAGCGCCATGACCAGCAGCACGCCGACGGGCAGCAGCAGCCAGAACCGTCCCGGGCCGCGCCGCGCCTGCTCGGCGAGCGGCGGCACGGGCCGCTCGGGCGGCGGAGCCGTCACGCCCACCCCGCCCCGCGGATCGTCCGGCGCGCTCAAGGCGTGTCTTCCCGCGAGCCTACGGCGCGCTTTGAGCCGCGCGCTGCCCGCTCGCCTACGGCGCGCTCGATGCCGCGCGCTGCCCGCTCGCCTACGGCGCGCTCAAAGCCGCGCGCTTCCCTCGTCGCTCTGGTCGCAAGCTCCCGCCGCTCCTCAGTCCAGCGCGCGGCGCGCGCTTCCGGCGCGCTCATGACTCCTTGACCGCGATGGTCTCGACGATGTTGGCGACCTTCTCGAACGCGTCGGCCGCGTCCTCCAGGCGGTCGATGACCTCCTTGAGCTTCAGGACGGTCAGCGTGTCGTACTCGCCGCCGAACAGGTGCGCCAGCAGCTTCCGGTACACCTGGTCGCCCTGGTTCTCCAGGCGGTTGATCTCGATCCAGTACTCGTTCAGCTCCTTCATCGAGCGCAGCCGCGGCATCGCCTCGGCCGTCAGCTCGGCGGCGCGCTCCAGGACCTCCACCATGTGGATGACGCCCTTGGGGAACTCCTCGATCTTGTAGAGGACGACGAGGTCGGCCGCCTCCTCCATCTCGTCCATGACGTCGTCGATCGACGAGGCGAGCTGGTAGATGTCCTCGCGGTCGAACGGCGTGATGAACGTTTCGTTGAGCCGTCGCATGATCGCGTGGGTCGCCTCGTCGCCCGCGTGTTCGCAGGCGCGCAGCTTCTCCGCGATCGCCGCACGGTCGGCGCCGTCGCTGATGAGCTCCACGAGCAGCCTGGCGCCGGTGACCAGGTTGTTCGCCGAGTCGGCGAACATGTCGTAGAAGCTGTCCTCACGCGGCGTGAGACGCAAGCGCACGTCGTTCTCCTGAAGTGCCGGAACAGTCCGCAGAGGATCGTAGGCGCTACCAGCCGTAAAAAGAACCTTTGCCCTAGCTTCGACCGGTGTCCACCGACCTCTCCCCCTTAGAGTGCCCTAGATCACGTACCGCACACGGCGTTGGATTGTCTTTCCGACGCGCGGTACTCGTCCGGGACGGCCGTCCGGGGCGGATTCGGCCGTCCCGCGCCCCGTTCGCGTCCGCCCGCACGCCCCACCTGGACGGGCGTGGACGCCGGTGACGTCACCGTCCCGGCGGAACGCTCAGCAGTGAGATTGATAACAAGGCATTCGGCGGCACCCTGATCACGAACGCGCGAATGCGTCAACCGACGGGCGGTCACGAGAGGGTCACGGCCGATTCAGGCCGCGGGGGAGAAAAAAGAGAGCCGGACCGCCCCGGCGGCGGTCCGGCTCCAGAGATTCGGTGCGGGGCGACCCGCGGCTCTCTTCGGGTGTTCGCTAGTCCTGGCACGTCAGTTCGCGACGACCGTGCCCGCGGGACGCGACGCCGAGCGCCGAGTCGATCTGCGCGAGGGTCAGCGGCTCGTCGGCCGCCGCCACCGCGCTCAGGATCTCGGCGTACAGGTCGATCTCGTCCAGCGCGACGCGGTCGTGGACGCGCAGATCGAGATTCTCCCGGCGCATCGCGTCCACCTCCAAGGGGCCGTTGAATGCCTAACCTTGCCCACTGTCCGTTGGTTAGGCTACGCGCCGGTTCACTTCGGGCACATGGCCCATGAGGGCCATTCCAGGGTCACCGCGCCCATGATCCGCCGAGGTGGTCCCGCACCGGCCCGGACGGACCACGCGAGACGGGCATTTCGCCACCCGGTCAGTACGGCAGGTCGGACGCCGTCAGCCGCGCCACGGTCGCCGCCGTCACGTCCGCGCCCGCCAGCCGCGCCGCCTGCCGCGCGACGGTCTGCTCGAACAGCGTCCGGACCGTCCGCGCGTAGGCGAAGGCCGGGTCGCCGCGCAGCGTCTCGAAGCGCGTGAGCAGTTCGGCGCGCAGTTCCTCGTCCAGGACGTACAGGTCGCGCTCGGCGTAGTCCTGGAAGAGGCGGACGAGGTCGCGGTCGCCCATGCCCTCGAACGTCATCAGCCGTCCGAACTCGCCGCGGAACACCGGGTTTCCGGCGAGGAACCCGTCCATCTCCGCCGACGGGCCCGTGCAGACCAGCATGAACCGGTCGCCGTGGGTGTGGAGGGCGGCGCGCAGCTCGTCCACGACGGCGGGCGCGCGGTCGAGCCGGTCCGCCTCCTGCACGACGAGCACGCCGCCGAGCGCCTGCTCGACCATCGCCGCCACGCGGGACTCGGTGTCGGCGCGGTCGCGTCCCGCCAGATGGACCGGGCGGCACGCCACCACGTGCCCCGACGCCAGCAGCCCGAACGCCGCGTAGATCCCGCCGAGCAGGCCCGCCACCGTCGTCTTGCCCGTCCCCGGCGGGCCGGTGAACAGCAGGTGCAGCGGCTCCTTGGCGCCGACGCCGTGCCGCAGCCGCTCGGCCGTCAGTTCCGCGTGCTCCACCAGCTCCCGGACGGCCTCCTTGACCTCCGTGAGGCCCGTCAGCGCGTCCAGCCGGGACAGGTAGCCGCCGATGTCGCCGGGCGGGCGCAGCGCGGGCTCGATGCTCTCGGCGACGCCCGCGAGGTCCTGCGCGCTCAGCACCAGCCGGTCCCGGGACGCCCCGGCACGCTCCAGATGGCGGCGGCACGCCTGGTCCAGGTACGCCTCGACCAGCCGCGCGTTGACGAGGTCGCCGGGGCCGCGCAGCCGGCCGAGATCGGCGCGGGCCGCCTCCAGCGCGTCCGCGCCGACCGTGACGCGCCGCTCGTCGGCGAGGACGTGCAGCAGCATCATCCGGTTATCGACACCCGTGAAGTCGGGCAGCCGGTAGACGCGGAACGCCTCGGTCAGACCCGGGTAGTCCTGCTTGAGCCGCTGGTAGGCGCGCGGGTCGCAGGTCGCCACCAGCGGCGTCGCGTTCGCCGGGTCGCGCCGGGCGCGCCGCACCGCCGCCGCCGCGCCCGCCGGATCGGACGACCCGGCGACCGCCGCGTCGAACCGCTCGAACAGCACGGCCGGGCCGGTGCCGGTCAGCAGCGCCGCGAGCCGGTCGGGCGGCGCGTCCCGGACGTCCTCGGCCTCATGGGCGCGCAACGCGCCGTCGCCGAGGCCCGCGTCGGCCATCGTCAGCGCGATCAGCCGCGCCAGCCGCCGCTGCCCGGTGTGCGGCGACCCGACGAGCAGGACGCTCGGCACGCCCGTCTGCGGGCTCCCGTCCACCCGCGTCTCCTCGGCGACCTCGCCGGGCAGGCCGTTCCACGCCGCGATCCGCTCCCCGACCTCGCCGAGCAGCACGGCGGCGTCCTCCGGGCCGGACATGAACCCGATGCCGAACCGCTCGACCACGCGGCGCTCGCTGCGGTCGCTCGGCGGCGGGATCTTCTCGACGGGCGTCGCGGGCGCGGGCGTGTCGTCGAGGAAGTCGAAGTTCCCGACCATCGTCTCGGACATGATCCGCGTGCCCGGCGGAGGCTGGCGGGTCGTGGGCGGAGCGGGCTCGGGGTCGGGCGCGGTGTCTTCGACGTCCGACAGGACGCGCGTGCGCGGCGGCCCCTGCGGCGCCTTGCGGGCGGGCGGGCCGTCCACCCGCGTCCCCTCGACGTCGAACGGCTCGTCCACGGCCGTGCCCGGCGGCTGCCGGTTCGCGGCGGGCGGCATCGGCGGGCGCGGCACCCGCTGCGGCTCGGACGGACGCCGCGTCAACGGCTCGGGCTCCTGCTGCGGCGACCCCGCCGGGGCATAACCGAGCGCGGTGTACGGCGGGACGACGTCCCCGTCACCGTCCTGCCCCCAACCCTGCTGCTCCCCGTCCGGACGTGGCTGACCAGGCTGCGGCGAACCGACGCCGGGCGCGCCCGCGCCGGGCTGCGATCCACCGTGACCGGGCGCACCATGCGGGAGGCCGCCGGGCACCCCGGGCTGAGGCGAACCGAAACCGGGCACGTCAGCGCCGGGCGCTCCCTGCGGAGCACCGCCGCCGGGGATCCCGGGTTGCGGCGAACCGACGCCGGGCTGTGGCCCGCCGTGACCAGGCGCGCCGCCGGGCGGGCCGGAACCGGGCATCCCCGGTTGCGGCGAACCGGCGGGGGTGCCGGGGCGGCCGAAGCCGAGGGCCGTGTAGGGCGGGAGGAAGCCGGCCGGGTCGCCGTCGTGCGGCGCGGCGTCGGACGGGCTCGCGGCGGGCGGCGCGTAGGCGCCGGGACGGTCGTCCGGGCTCGCGGCGGCCGGGTAGGCGGGCTGCTGGTGCGCCGCCTGGTCCTGCGCGGCGACGGGCGGCTGCACGAACGGACGGTCCGGCTGCGCGGGCGCCGCCGCGGGCGCGCCCGGCGCGAAGCCCGGCTGCGACTGCGCGCTCTGCGGCGGCTGGGGCGGCTGCGGCGCAGCGGGCGGGCTCACGGTGCCGGTGCGGGCCGTCGCGCGGGCGCGGTCGCGGCCGACGAGCCCCGCGATGATCGCCGTCGGGACGGGGAAGCCGCGCGGCCGGGCGGGCATCCCCGCGAGCCGGCACCACGCGAGGTCCAGTTCGTAGGCGGCGGCGAGCAGCGCCTCCTCGCGGTCCCGGCCGCCGCGCCGCACCGCCGACGCGAGGGGTTCGGCGAGGCGCAGGTCGTCCGGCCAGAGGCGGCGCAGCGGGTGGCCGGTCTGGTTCAGCACGGCCTGCACCGTGTACCGGACCTCCGGGTCCAGCCACGGGACGATCGTCGCCGCCATGTCGCCGCGCACGACCGACAGGTCCGCCGCGAGCAGCGCCGCCGCGATCAGGCGCGGTTCGATGAACGCCGGGTCGGACGGGTCGCCCGCGTGGTCGGTCAGCGTCTCGGCGAGGGAGTAGAACGCGTGCCGGAACCCGTCCCCCGGGGAGCCCTCGCTGCGCAGCGACGGCACCAGGTGCGGCGGGCAGCGCGTCAGCCACTGCTGGACGATCGCCTGGTCTCCGTAGGGCAGCGCCCCGTAATCCACGGTCGGGTTGCTGAGCGTGGAGCCGAGGATCTCCAGCAGGGCGTCCGCCCGGACCTGGAACCGCGCGTCCTCGCGCAGCGCGCTCGCGACCGCCCACATCGTCCGCAGCACGACGACGGCCGCGTCCACCCGGCTGGCGCGCAGCCGCTCGGCGTACAGCGCGACCAGGGACTCCAGCGTCGGCGGGGTCAGCCAGCGCGGGCCGTCCACCTTCCGCAGCGGCTTGGCGCGGTAGGGGGCCCACAGGTCGAGCATCTGCCCGTCCAGGCGCGCGTCGTACACCGGCGCCGTCGCGCACCACATCAGCACGCCCCACGCCACGACCACCGTGGACGGGACCTGCGACGAGAACTCCGGCCACCAGTGCGGGTAGTCGGCGGCGGGCAGCGTCGCGGCGGACTCGACCGTCGCGCGCACCTGCGACGTCAGGTCGGACGGGAACCCGGTGCCGAGGAACGGCCGCGACACCGGCGGCTCGTAGGAGAAGTCCGGACCGGCGGGCACGACGTGCGCGGGCAGCGGCGCGATCTGCCCCTGCTGCACCGGCCGCGCCCCGGCCCGCGCGACGGGCGAGCGCGGCGGCGGGCACAGGTACCACTGGCCGTCGGACGGGTGCAGCCGGTACCAGCGCGCCCACGCGCCGAACAGCCAGCACGTCCCGTCGGGCAGCACGAGGACGCGCCCCGCGATCGCGTGCTGGCGCTGCTGCGGCGCCGCCCCCGGCCACCACTGGGCGGCCACCATCGCGCGCGTGTCGCGCTCGGCCGCCGCGAACGGATCGTCCCCCGCACGGGGGCTGGGCGGCGGAGCACTGCCATAGCCCGGTCCCCACACCACGCGGCCAATGGTGCCAGACGCCGGACTTGCCCAGTTACGTCAGCGCCAGTCGGCCCGCGCGTGCCGTTCCGCCTTCTCCATGTAGACCTTCGGCGTGTACTCCAGGACGAGACGGTCGTCGTCGGTCAGTTCGCGGACGACCTTCGCCGGCGCCCCGGCCACCAGCACCCCGGACGGCATCTGCTTGCCCGGCGTCACCAGCGCGCCCGCCGCGACCAGCGTGTGCGCCCCGATCCGGGCGCCGTTCAGCACGATCGCGCCGATGCCGATCAGCGCGCCGGTCTCCACGTGCGCGCCGTGGACCATCGCCTTGTGGCCGAGGCTGACGCGGTCCTCCAGGACGGCGGGCATCCCCGGATCGGCGTGCAGGCAGCTCAGATCCTGGATGTTGACCTCGTCGCCGACGACGATCTCCTCGTCGTCCCCGCGCAGCACCGAGCCGTACCAGACGTTCGCGCGCCGTCCGAGCCGCACCCGGCCGACCACGACGGCGCCCGGCGCGATCCACGCCTCCGGATGGATGTCGGGCGTGTGCTCGTCCAGCGATCCCACATAGCTGCTCATGGGCGCGATCGTAGGACTCGGCCGCCCGGCCCATACCGCCGGAGGGCGCCTCTCGTCCCGGGAACCCGGCGAGATCTACGGAAATTCGATAGTTTGTGGACTCGTCCCAGATGAAGAAGCGGCAGCAAGAAGGATGTTCCGGTTGCGCGAACAGGGGCGGACCGGACAAGGTCGAAGGTGCCGTTCTCTCACGTGGCGTCCGTCCCGCCGGGACGGCCCGGATCGCAGGCGGGGCGGCGAGGACCGCAACCGAACCCCGGCGGGGCCACCCCGCCGACGACCCCCAAGGCATCATGAGCAACGAAGCGGAAATCCTGCCGAACCTCCAGCGCGAGGAGAACTTCGAGATCGTCATGCGCGGCTACAACCGCCGCCATGTCGACGAATACATCGCACGTTGCCAGAGCAAGCTGCGCGAGCAGGAGGTCCGGCTCGCCCGCGCGCTCAGCGAGGTCGAGAGCGTCCGCCGCGAGATGGCCGAGGTGCGCGAGGCCCGCAAGCCCACCGGCGACGACCTGAGCGACCGGCTCAAGCAGATCATCAACCTGGCCGAGGACGAGGCCAAGGACAAGGTCGCCGAGGCCAAGGCCAAGGGCGAGCAGATCCGCGACGACGCCGAGCGCGAGTCCCAGCGCATCATCGACGACGCCCGCTCGCACGCCGAGCGCGACCTCGGCCAGGCCCGGGAGAAGGCCGAGCAGGTCCTCGCGTCGGCGAAGAAGGAGGCCGACAGCGTCCTGACGTCGGCCAAGACCGAGGCCGAGCAGACCGTCACCACGGCGCGGCTGGAGGCCGAGCGCACGCTGACGTCCGCCGAGCGGCGGGCCAGCGTGATCAACGACGGCGCCACGCAGCGGCTCACCCAGCTCACCCGCAACCACACGCAGGCGCTCCAGCGGCTCACCGAGATCAGCGAGACGCTGCACCGGCTGCTGACGGCGGAGAACGAGGCGGGGCCGCTGGAGAAGATGGTCGAGGACGCCGTCAAGCAGCCGATCCCCCGCAAGGCCCCCGCGCAGCCCGCCGCCGCTCCCGCCCCGGCGGCCAAGCACGCCGCGGTTCCGGCGGCGCGTCCGGCCGCCGCTCCCGTCCCCGCGTCGCCGGTTCCCGCCGCGGCGCAGCCCGCCCCGTCCCGTCCGGACCCGGACGCCACCGTGACCGACGCGCCGGCCCCCGCCGTCGCGCAGGCCAAGACGCCGCCGGCCGCCCCGTCCCGTCCGGAGGCCGACGCCGACGGGCCGCAGCACCGCCCCGCCGACGGAGCCTGACACCACGGACGGTCCGGCCGCGCCACGCGGTCCGGGCCGTCCGTTCAGCCCGTCAGCCGCCGAAGGCCGTCACCTGGCGGGCGAGGCCCTCCGCGTCGGCCGACGCGTCACTTCCAGCGGACGGACCGCTGCTTCTTGACGTCGGACCGGCGCTTCTTGTTCTCCAGCCGGCGCTCATTGAGGCCGCGCGGGATCTTCTTCGGAATGCGCTTCTTCGGCGGCGGGGCGATCGCGTCACCGAGGACGGCGGCGAGCCGCGCCTTGGCCGCGTCCCGATTGCGGAGCTGCGACCGGTACTCCTCGGCGCGAATGGTGAGCACGCCCCGCACCAGCCGTCCGGCGAGCCGTTCCAGCGCCCGCTGCCGCAACGGCTCGGGCAGCGACGGCGAGTTGGCCACATCGAACGACAACTCAACAGCCGTGGCACTGGTGTTCACATGCTGCCCGCCCGGCCCCGAAGACCGCGAGAAACGCCAGCTCAGCTCGGTCTCCGGAATCAAGACCGAGCCGCGCACACGAACATCACCCGCCATACCCACAAGTATCCCCAACCCCCAACCCCCTTGTCTCCCCAATATCCGCCTGGGTGCGAGGTGCGCGCCGGGCCCATGGTCAGAGTTCTTGCGGTGTTTCGCCGGGGTGCCGCAGGCACGGCGACGAGACGATGACCGTGATTCTCGGCTGTCCGCCACCGAGCACGATTCCGCCGATCACCGCGCCGTAGCCTCCGCCCGGAGCCTCGATCACCAGCTCGTTCGCGTCGGCCGCGCCGCCGGCGGACGTCCGGGGCGTCCAGCCCGCGTCCGCCAACCGTGCGCCGACCTGGTCCAAGGCCGGGCGAACGTCGTCCGGCGTCTTCAGGTCGGCGTAGTCGATGTACATCATCACGTAGGGGCTGTAGTCCACGAACCACGGACGGGACGCCGCTTCGGCCGGCTGACCGGTGACCGGATCGGTGACCTCGACCTCGTCGCACGGCTGCGGACTGACGTCTTCCGGCGCCTTTCCCAGCACGCCGTAGCCGTTCAGCGCGTCCGCGATGTCCCGCGCGCACGCGGCCACCTTCTCCGCCGCGATCTCGGGATCCTCGGTGCGCACACCGTCGCCGTCGCTCATTCCGCCCTCCGGATCACCGTCATGCACGGGGATGCTTGTAGCAGCCGGCATCGAACCTGATGGAGACAACGAAGCCGGGAGCACCCGCCGGCCCGGCCGGGTTCTCCGAGACCGAAACGTCTACCCCGTTTTTCGCACCACGAAAATTCGTCGGCGACTCTCTCTCATACCGTTTGCCATCGACTTCGCCGACGTTGCTGTCCTTTTTCAGGTTCCACCCCCCGACGCCCTCAAGTCGATAATAAAGCGTGCCGATCACGGCCATGGACTCTTCGTGCGATTTCACCGAATAATACAGACCTGCGGTGGCGTCGTAGACATTGAAGCCGACCTGCCATGGATCGCCCGGCATCGGCGGAACGCGCTTTCGGCGGTTGTCGAGACCAGTGTCACAGAACCCGAAATACGGTTGCGGGTCTCGCGTCACCGGCTCGCGCGGCACATTGTTCGCCACCTCCTTGATGATCGCCACCATCGTCCTGCCCACGTCGCCGGGGTTGCGTTTCTCCATCGTCGTCGTCGCCGGGTCACAGGCCGCCGACAACGGTATCGAGGCGGCGCACGCGACCAACACCGCAATACGAACAACACCACGCCGGGAGCGCAATGTTCGACCTACCTTCGCGCATCTCATCATTGCGGGCGCTCCTGGCCGGAGCCACGATGTTCTTCAGCCATTGACCCGAGCCGGGTCGTTCGTCGGGTCGTGATCGTAGTGGAGGCCCGCGACGACTTTCGCCTGCTGCTCCAGACTGACGCCGGGCGTCCCGAACCTGTAGGGATCAGGGTCCGGGCGGCCCGTGAGCTCGTAGTCGTTCCAGTAATCGCTGTGCCCGTGGCCGTCAGTGTCCAGCCGGTTGCCACCGAACCCCGGATCACTCGGCACCTGCGGGCCGTGCAACGTCCACCCACCGTGGAAGAGTTTTCCCGCCGGCGGAACAATGTCTCCCGGCGCTTTCTCCGCCCAGACGTGCCGTGCCCCGATGCCGAGGTCACCGGCGTGGGCCACATGCATGCCCGGACTTCCCGCCACGACGATGTCGTTGACCGGCAGCTTTCCCTCGTGCTGAAGCGCGGCCTCACCGATGACGGTCGATCCGTAACTATGACCGACCAGCGTCATCTGGGATCCCGCGTCACCGACGTCGTTCTGCGCGACACGGAGACCGTCCACGAACGAACCCAGTTGCGCTCCCCCGCGTATCGCGTAGCCGGGAACCGCGGCGTCTCCGGGCAGCAGGTGATCGAGCACGTTGTTCGGCGCGTCGTAACCGAGCCAGGCGACCGTCGAAACAGGACCGCCGGTCAGCATGGAGGCGGCCTGGTTCAGGTTGAAAGTGCGATTCATGCTGCCCGTGAAATTATCTAGGTTCTCCGTGGTCCCGGGAACGTACACGCCCGTGTGCTTGGCCGTATCCGGCTTGCCGAAGGCGACGATCGCGCGGCCGTCCGACCCGTTCCCCTTGTCGTACTCCGACCGCGTGGTGATCGTGGAGTCGAGACCGAGCAGGTAGACGTCCTGGCCCTTGCTCTCATACATCGAGATCGCGTTGTTCAGTTTGCGGAGACGTTCGAGGTCGCGATGCTGATAGCGGGTGAGGTTGTTGCCCTTCTCTTCGAGCTGGTTGATTCTGGCGGCGAGGCGGGTCCGGTTGGCTTCGTTGCGGTCTTCGGACGGAATGCCGTCCAGCCAGCCGATCTTCTCCGGGTAGGCGTTCATCAGCAGGTGACGCTGCTCTTCCGGGAGCGACTTCCACCACGCTGCGACCTGCTGGGGGGTCTTGGTGCCCTTCGGGGGAAGGTTGTTCGGATCGAAGCCGGCCAACTGTGCCGCCGTCTTGGCGTCGTTGCGCAGTTCGGCCAGGGCGTTCTTCGCGTCGAGAATGCCGGGGCCGAGGCCGCGAAGGGCGGCGGCGATCTGCTGGTCGGCCGCGTTGGCCTCCTTCAGCGCCTGGACGAACTGCTGCTGTATCCCGGCGGCGATCTTCTTGAGCTGGTCCCAGTCGGAGTAGGCCGATGGGAGAGCGTCCGGGAAGTCGATCGACCCGTCGTGGCCCACCTTGAGGTAGCGCATCTGGGCTTCGCCGATGTAGTTGAGCAGCTTGACCTGGGCGGCCTTGAATTTGGACTGCGCGCTGTTCAGCACGCCGGCGACCGAGGACGCGTCGCCGGAGGCCACGCGGATCCGTTCCTGTTCCGGCACGAGTGTGCGCAGCGCCGCCTCCGCGTCCGGGCCTTTCCAGCGTGATGTGCGGACGCCTTGGAGGAACTTGTCGCGGTAGATGTCCTCGGCCTGTTCGAGCTGCTCGACCAGCTTCCGCCATGACCGCCACGCACCGTCGAGTTCATCGAGCTTCGCGTCACGGAGCTGGGCGAAGTCAACCACGGTGTCTACTTTCCCGTCCGAATGCGGCTGATCTGGTTCTTGATCTCCTCGTCGGCCCACTGCCGGTTCGTCGCGCATTTTTGGACCGCACCGCCGAGGTACTCGACTTCGTCCGCCATGCGCCGGAGCGCCAGCAGCCAGGCGGCGGAGACCTCTTTCATCGCCGCAGCCGTCTGCCAGCCCGCGCCCAGCGCACCGGCCGCCCGATCGGTCTCGGCCGCGAAAGCCTTGCCGCCCTGGCGAAGATGCGCGACGGCCCCGTCCGCCGACCGGCCCGCCGCGCGCAACGCGGACGGATCCATGGCCGATGTTCCACCGCCGCCCGGCGGCTGATCCTGCGGCGGTTGCGCGGGTCGCTGGACCGGTGCCGGTTGGGGCGTCCGCGTGCCGGGGACCTGCAACGCGGGCGGCAGCGGAGAACGCGGATCAGGCGCCGGTGCCGGCCCGGGCTCGGGATTCAAGAGCTTGTTGAGGGAGTTCTCGGTCATCGACCTCGCCTTTCATCGGGCGCGGGCTTGACGTCGCGAACGGGCCACGACGACGACCGCCGTTCCCACGATCGCGAGGAGGACGGCGATACCAAGGCCGGTCAGCGCGAGGGCCTTCGCGCTCAACACCGCGCTCGTGCCGTCATCCCCGACAGGACGCGCGGCCTGCTTCACCGGTGGCGCCTGACCGTGATGGCGGTCCCATTCGGCATAGACCGGGTTGGCGGCGTTCTTAGGAACGTCCGCCGTCAGGGCCCGGTACGGCATCACCAGTCCGTAACCCGTCTGCTCGTCCTTGCCGGACGGACCGACGTCCTTCGCCGTGGCGACGATCCGCTGCACGACCTCGCGCGCCGACATGCTGGGGAATTTCGCCCGCACCAGCGCCACGACCGCCGACGTGAGAGCCGTCGACGCGCTCGTACCGGAGGCGCGGATCATTTTTCCTTTTCGATCCAGCGTCCCGATGTGGACTCCAGGTGCCGCGACGTCGACCGAAGGCTGCCGGGTCGTATTGGCCCACGGCTTCAAATCGCCGTCCACCGCGCCGACGGTCAGCACGCCTGGGCAGCCGCCGGGCTCCATGAACCGTTCCTCCGGGCTGTTGCCCGAGCCCGCGACCACGACCACGTCGCGTTCCAGCGCGTGGTCGATCGCTCTCTGGAGATCTGGACTGCAAGGGTTTCCGTCCGGTCCGCGACGCCACGCGGCCGAGACGTTGATGACCTTCGCGCCATGATCGGCCGACCACGTGATTCCCTTGGCGTAGTCGATGCTCACACGCGCTACGACCGGCAGGACTTTCGTGTCCGGGGCAAGGCCGAGCATCCCGGTGCCCGAGCCGTTGGCCACGATAAGGGCGGCCATGCCGGACCCGTGGCCGAAGCCGCCTTTGTCGAACATGTCTTTTTCTATGTCGACGTCCGTACGTCCGTCCGTGCCGTTGCCCGTCGCATCCCAGCCGGGAAGGAGCCGATCAGCGAGTTCGGGAAGCCTTCCATTGGCGCCCGAGTCCACAACGGCGACCGTGACGCCCGCACCTCTCGACACGGGCCACACCTTGGGCTGGACGCTCCAGGTCGTGAACCACCATTCCTCCGGGCGGGGGGCTGGAGACGCCGACGCGGTGACCGGACCGAAGACCATCGGGACGACGGCGCACAGCACGGCCGTCGACCCCTTGGTCCGCCTCCATCTGCTCACTCGTCGCCCCTGAGTTCCGGCGGAGCCTCCAACCGGGCCGGGCGCGCGTCCCGGATCTCCTCGGCGGTGCCAGTTTCGGCTTCTTCGGGCTCGTTCCGCGGCCGGGACGTCCCGCCGAGGACCACTTCGGGCACAGGCTCCACGCCCCAGTTTGCGGTCGAGGAGTCGACGCGCCAGGTCTGGTCGTCGTACTCGACGGCTGTCGCAGACGCGTCACCGATCACCGGGGCGACCGCAGGGTCTCCGCTCCAGTTCGCGCGGTCCTCGGCGAGCCAGAACTCGCGGCGCCGCTCCTCCTGGCGGTCGTCTTGTTTCCCCCCGCCGGTCCCACCGGCGCTCATAGGGCCGGATCCCTTCGCCGACGAGGCCGCGCCGCCGCGACCGCTCGAACCGAACGCGTCCCGGCCGGGAGCGCCTAGTCCTCCGCCCGTCGGGTCGAGGCCTCCCGGGCTGGGTCCGACGCCCGGCATAGCGCCCGGAGATCCACCCGGACCGACGCCGCCCAGACCGCCGAACGGGTTCGGCGCGCCGCCCGGACCAGCCGGCGGCCCGCCGAACGGCGGGCCCGTGATGCTGTTGCCTCCGGCGCCGGCGAGTCGGGTGTCCGTCACCGCGCCACCGAGCGAGGCGGGCCGTCCGGTCGTCGGCACAGTGTTGTTCCCGTTGGGATTCTGTGGTCCGTCGATGCCGTTCGGAGCCGTGGCGCTGGGAAGCGGTCGATGGTGGCCCGGGTTTCCGCTCGGCGAGCCGCCACTACTTGATGCGTTCGGGCCGCTCGTCGGTACGTCACTCGTTCTCGGCCGTCGCGCTGGATCGTCGATCTGCTCGACGTCTCGCACGGAGTGCACGGTCACGGAATCGGGCAGACGCGTCCACGCCTCGGCAATGCGCCTGTTCAAGCGCTGCATGTACTCGCGGGCGTACTTGTCGTCGCCGCCGTCCTTGATCAGGCCCGTGTCCGGCTTGTGCTTGACGTACCACGGGAGGATTTCGCTGCCGTACCAGTCGAGGGCCCCTCCGACCTTGGCGGTCGTGCTGCGAAGTTCTTCGGCGGTCGCCTGGAGTTTGCGGAGCGTCTTCTGAGTGGCAGTCGAGGCTTCGTCCTCCCAGACATCGGCCAGAATTCTCGACGCACGGCTGATGACGCTGTACAAGCTTTCAAGATGCTGTGAGGCGGCCACGTACGCAGTGCCCGCCTCCTTGATCGCGTTCGCATCGGTCGCCTTGAGGAGCGCGCGGATCTTGCCGATGTCGCCGTAGGAGGACGGGTCGCCGGTCGGCGCGCCGCCGGTACGGAGGTGGTACTGGGTCATCGTCACTCCACCGGCTTCACCGTTGACGTGGTCGGCGGCTGCTCTCCGCTCGGGTTGATCGAGCGGATCGCGGCGAGCATCTTCTCGTCGGACTCGCGATAGTTGTCGGCGATCTTGGAGATCATGTCTGCGACGTGCGCGAAGTCGTTGAGAAAGCCCTGGTAGAGCGACGCGATCTGCTGGTTTCCGGCCGTGACGGTTGCGGCAAGGGACTTGGCCGCGTCCCAGGAGCCGAAGGCCGCGGCGGGGACGTTGCCGCGTGACGAGACGTCGGAGAGCGTGCCGGGACCTGTGACGCGCTGGAGTTCCGCGTGCATCGTCCTGGCGACGTCCTTGATCTTGGCGTGGTCGTACCTGGATGTGCCCGGTCCTGCCACCGGTCCACCTTTCGGGCATGCGGATGCGGAGAGGTGCGCGGGGTCATTGCATGATCAAGGATGACCGTGACGGTGGTCAAGTCGACTGTCAGGACGCGTTACCGGCTCGGTTTCGGTGCGCTGAGCCAGGTTGTGCGGTGAAAGAGAGCCGGAGCCGGGCGTGCGACCTGGGACATTCCGGAAAGTAACAATCACGTCACCTTGAGCGCTCTACGCGCCGACGCGGGCGGCGGTCAGAGGGAGCCGACGGCCATGATGAGGGCGAAACCGCTGATCGGGGCGAGGACCGCTATGGCGCACAGGGTGGTTTGACGGGACACGCGGGACGGGGCGGTCGCGAAGAGCGGCAGGACGCCGACCGCCGCGCTGAACACTGCGACGAGTCTGAAGCCCACCGAGTAGCCGTGTGCGTCTGCGCCGCCGTCGCCGTTGAGGTCACTCGCCGCCAGCGCCGCGCACAGCAGGGCGAACCCTGCGCAGAGCAGGTCGAAGATCAGGGTGACGAACGCTGCGGCGATCAGCGCGGTCCGGGACGGAGGACGGTCCGACGGGACGGGTTCGGTGCCGGGAGCGAACACCGGGTGGGCCACAGCGGTCGTCAGCGGAGAGGCGAAGAAGCGGGGGGACATCGGCGGGTTCTCCGTTCTCGGTCGGGGCACCCATCGTCCGCCGCCGACGGACGGTGAGGCCACCGCGCGGGTACTCAGATCTCCGACGACGTCGTACTCAACGGCGACACGGCCGCGTGATCCGTAAGGCGGATCACGCGGCCGTGCTCTCCCATGCCGGCCGCACGGGGCGCCACCCCGTGCGGCCCTGTCACCGGTGACCGCTCGCCCGCTCCCCCCAGAGCCGTGACCACGATGTCACCGGTGAGTCCTTTAGACCGAGCCCGCGGAGATGATCTTGGCGGCGGCCGACCGGGCGGTGTTGGACGAGATCGCGAAGCCGACCCCGATGTTCCCCGACGACGAGCCGCCCGACGTGGCGATCGCCGTGTTGATCCCGACGAGCTGTCCCGCCGCGTTCACCAGTGCCCCGCCCGAGTTGCCCGGGTTGA
This sequence comes from Actinomadura rubteroloni, assembly GCF_002911665.1. Taxonomy (NCBI): domain Bacteria; kingdom Bacillati; phylum Actinomycetota; class Actinomycetes; order Streptosporangiales; family Thermomonosporaceae; genus Actinomadura; species Actinomadura rubteroloni. Next base: position 1,320,543 of record NZ_MTBP01000001.1, on the reverse strand, counting down.
TCGCCGCGTCCGTCTGGATCGCGTTGCGGATCACCGTCTGCTCCTGCGGCGTCTGGCCGCGCAGGAAGGACGGGAGCTGCTGGTCCTGTTCGTCGCTCTCCTTGATCTCCCGGCCGAGCGCGCTGACGATCCCGGACGTCACCGACCCGTCCAGGCCGAGCGGGCTCCCGATCGCGAGCACCGCGTCGCCGACCGCGAGGCCGTCGCTGTTCCCGAACGTCACCGGCTTCAGCCCGGACACGCCGGACGCCTTCAGGACCGCGATGTCGTGCGACGTGTCGGATCCGACCACCGTCGCCCGCGCCGTCTTCCCGTTGCTGAACTTGACGGTCACGGCGCTCGCCCCCGAGACGACGTGCGCGTTCGTCATGATCACGCCGTCCGAGCGGATGATCACGCCGGAGCCCGAGCCGGTCTGGGTGGCCACCGACACGACGCTCGGCGACACCGCCGCCGCGACCTGCGCCGTCGAACCGCCGGTGGTGGACGCGCCGGAGACCGCCGTCGGGCTGGAGTAGACCGTCCCGTCCCCGGTGGCCGACAGCGCGACGGCGGCGCCTGCCGCGCCCGACCCGACGGCCACGAGCGCCGCCGCCCCCACGGCGGCGATCCGGCGGCCGAACGTCCAGCGTCCCCGTCGCTCCGCGGCCGGCTCCGGCGCGGGCGGTGCGGGCTGCACCGGCGGCTGGAGGTGCGGCGCGTTCGGGTTCGGCGGTGTCCACTGCCGCCAAGGTTCGTTCGGCTCGGTCATGTCGGTCCCCCTGTCGGTTGCCTGATCCCGACTATCGGCGACGGGCCTGAGACCGCACTGAGCGCTTGCTGAACGTCCCCTGAAAGTGTGGGCAGGGCGCGTTCTTCCGGTCCTCCGGAGCGGAAGCGCGCCCTGCGGACGTCAGCAGACCGCACGAACCTGAAAACGACCTGGAAACTCTCAGTCGAGTGGCAGCAGGACCCGGAACGTCGCGCCCTGTCCCGGCTCGGACTCCACCTCGACGCGTCCGTCGTGCGCCGCGACCAGCGCCGCGACGATCGCGAGGCCGAGCCCCGTCCCGCCCCGGCTGCGCGCCTCGTCGACGCGGTAGAACCGCTCGAAGACGCGTTCGCGCTGCTCGCCGCTCAGCCCCGGCCCCCGGTCGGCGACCTCGCAGACGGCGGCGGGCGCCCCGCCGAGCGTTCCCGGACGGAGCCGGACCTCGATCGGCGTGTCCGGCGGCGTGTGCGCGACGGCGTTGGCGAGCAGGTTCCCGAACACCTGCCGCAGGCGCGGTTCGTCGCCGAGCACCTGGTAGGCGACCGTCCCGTCCACCGTGAGGTCGATGTCGCGTTCGGGCGCCACGACTCTGGCCTCCCGGACGGAGTCGGCGGCGACCGCGAGCACGTCCACCGGCGTGCGCTCGATGGGACGCTGCCGGTCCAGCCGGGCGAGCAGCAGCAGGTCCTCGACCAGCAGGCCCATGCGGGACGCGGCGTCCTCGATCCGGCCGATGAGCCGGTCCAGCTCGTCCGGCGACCGGGCCGCGCCCTGCCGGTACAGCTCGGCGAACCCGCGGATCGCGGTGAGCGGCGTGCGCAGTTCGTGGCTGGCGTCCGCGACGAACCGGCGCATCCGCGCCTCCGACTCGCGCGCCGACGCCTCCGACACCGCGCGGGCGCCGAACGCCGCCTCGATCTGGCTGAGCATCCCGTTGAGCGCGAGGCCGAGCCGTCCGACCTCGGTGCGCGGATCGGCCTCGGAGACACGCCGCGACAGGTCCCCGGCCGCGATCGCCCCGGCGGTGCGCTCGATCTCGCGCAGCGGGCGCAGGCTCGCGCCGACCGCCCACACGCCGAGCACGGTGATCCCCGCGACGACGAGCCCCCCGACGATCATGTCGATGGCGACGAGCCGGCCGACCGTCCGCTCGACCTCCTCCAGGCTGAGCGCGAGCACGACGACGTCCCCGCCCGGCAGCGGCTCGGTGATCACCCGCCACGGCGTGCGGGCGCGGTCGGTGCCGTGCGCGGTGAACGGCTCGTCGATCCGCTTGTAGTCGCGGGTCGAGAGGCGGGGACGGCCGGACGTCCCGAACGGCGGCGTGTCGCTCTCCCGGAGCCGTCCGTCCGCGCCGCGCACCTCGATGAACATCTCGCTCGGCATCCGCACGACGATGTGCGCCTGGTCGGTGGCGAGCTGCGGCGCGACCTGGTCGACGGCGCGCGGGATGTTCTCGTGGAGCTGCGCGTCGGCGCGTCCGACCAGGTAGGTGCGCAGCACGCCGACGCTCGCCGCGCTCATCACCGTCAGCCCGAGCGCGACCAGCAGCAGCGCGCCCGCGATGAGGCGCGTCCGCAGGGACGTCCGGACGGCGAACCCGCGCACGCTCATCGCGACGGCGGTTCCCGCAGGACGTAGCCGACGCCGCGCAGCGTGTGGATCAGCCGGGGCTCGCTGTTGTCGACCTTGCGCCGCAGCGCCGAGACGTACGACTCGACGATTCCAGCGTCGCCCCGGAAGTCGTAGTTCCAGACGTGGTCGAGGATCTGCGCCTTGGACAGGACGCGCCCGGCGTTCGCCATGAAGTAGCGCAGCAGCTTGAACTCCGTCGGCGAGAGCTGGACGACCGAGCCGCCGCGCCACACCTCGTGCGAGTCCTCGTCCAGCTCGATGTCGGCGAACACCATGCGGGCCTGCGGCTCGCCCGCCCCGCCCCGGAACCGGCGCAGCACCGCGCGGATGCGGGCGATGACCTCCTCCAGGCTGAACGGCTTGGTGACATAGTCGTCACCGCCGATCGTGAGGCCCTTCACCCGGTCCTGGACGGTGTCACGCGCGGTCAGGAACACGACCGGCGTGTGGTCGCCGCCCGACCGCAGCCGCCGCGCGACGTCGAACCCGTCGATGTCGGGCAGCATGACGTCCAGCACGATCAGGTCCGGCCGGTGCCGCCGCGCGGCCTGGACGGCATCGGCGCCGCTGGTGGCCGTGACGACGTCGAAGCCGGTGAAGCGCAGGCTCCCGGCGAGCAGTTCCAGGATGTTGGGCTCGTCCTCCACGACGAGCAGCCGCGCCTCCGGCGTCCGGCCGCCCGCCGAGCCCCCGGTCGTGTCGGCCACGGCGTCCCCCTTCTCCCTTCGGGCAAGCGTGCCACGCGAACCTGAAAGAACGCTGACCGCCACCCGATCCCCCAGGTCAGCCCGCACGGCGGCCCCGGGCGCGGCAGGGTGTCCCGGCCGGGGCGGCTAGCCGAGGTATTCGATGAACGGGACGCGGGACGAGCCGTTGCTCGCCGTGCCCGCGCTCGCGACGCCCGACGTGCCGGGGCGGGCGTCCGCGTCGCCGACGGTGAGCGTCCCGGCGCGGGACGGCCCGCGCGCGGTCGTCCAGGCCTTGCCGTCGTAGCGGTAGTAGGTCGTCCTGCCGGTGGACGTCGCGGGGATCACGATCGCGCCGCCCTTGCCGTCCGACGACAGGCCCACCGGCGTCTGCGCGCCGGGCAGGTTCGCCGTCTTCCACGTCTTGCCGTCGTAGTGGAGCAGCGCGTTCGTCGACTGCGCGTTCTGCTTCGCCCGCAGCACGTAGACGTTGGTGGCCGAGTTCGCGACGATCCGCGTCAGCACGGCGCGGTTGGTGGGCGTGCCGAGCGAGCCCGGGATCTTGAGCTGCTTCCAGGACTTCCCGTCGTAGTGGACGACGAGCCCGGTCACGGTCGTGCCGTTTGTGGTCGTGCCCGCCAGCCACACGTCCGACTTGGACCGGACGTCCACTCCGACGATCGACGTCGAGGCGGGCAGCGGGACCTTCGGGTCGAGCCAGCCCGAGCCCGTCCAGCGCAGGATCGCGGCGGGGCCGCCCGAACTGACGTCCACACCGGTGATCGCGTAGGCGGCGCCGTCCGTCCCGGCGGAGACCTGGGTGGGCAGCCCGACCAGCGGGAAGCTCACCTGCGTCCACTTGGAGCCGTTCCAGTACACGCTGACGGGGCCGGTCAGGTTGTAGCCGACGATCCACGCCCGGCTCGCGCTCGCGGCGGCGACGTCGGTGGGCGCGAAGCCGACCGGGCTCTTCTGGCCCGTCCAGGACGTGCCGGTCCAGCGGACGATCCGCGCGGTCGGGGAGAAGAACGAGCCGCTCGCGCCGACGGCCCAGCCGACGCTCTTGCTCGCGAAGTCGACGCGGTCCAGGCTGCCGTCGTATTTCAGCGCGGAACTGGAGATATTGCGCCAGCCGGTCGCGAGCGCGGAGGGCGCGAACACCGTCCCCGATCCGAGGACGAGCGCCGTGGCCCCGGCGAGCACCGCGTTCCGTCGCATGACCTGCCCCCTCGCTCCGGCGTCCGACCGCCCCACAGGGTACGGGAAGACTTACCGGCGGGTAAGAGGGGTGCAACGGAAAGGCCGTGCGTCCGGGGACATCCCCGGCGCACGGCCCTGCACGACCCTGACGAGTGGGACTACTCGCCCTTCCAGACGGGCTTGCGCTTCTCCGCGAAGGCCGCCGGGCCTTCCATCGCGTCCTGCGAACCGAAGACCGGGATGACGATGTCGTTCTGCTTGGCGAACGCCTCGTCGGCGGTCCAGTCGGCCGACTCCACGATGACCTTCTTGGTGGCCGCGAGCGCCAGCGGGGCGTTCTCGGCGACCTTGAGCGCCAGCTCCTTGGCCGCGGCGAGCGCGCCGCCGGACTCGGTGAGCCGGTTGACGAAGCCCAGCTCCGCCATGCGGTCCGCCGGGTACTTGTCCCCGGTCAGCGCGATCTCCATCGCGATGTGGAACGGGATCCGCTGCGGCAGCCGCAGCAGGCCGCCGCCCGCGGCGACCAGCCCGCGCTTGGGCTCGGGCAGGCCGAACTGCGCGTCCCGCGCCGCCACGACCATGTCGCACGACAGCGCGACCTCGCAGCCGCCCGCGAGCGCGAAGCCCTCGACGGCCGCGATCAGCGGCTTGGCCGCCGGACGCTCCACGATCCCCGCGAACCCGCGGCCCTCGACGGTCGGGTTGTCGCCCGTGAGGAAGCCCTTCAGGTCCATGCCGGCGCAGAACGTGCCGCCCGCGCCGGTGAGGATCCCGATCGACAGGTCCTTGCGCGAGTCCAGCTCGTCCAGCGCCTTGGCGATCCCCTGCGCGACCGCGCTGTTGACCGCGTTGCGCGCCTCGGGACGGTTGATCGTGATGACGAGGACGGCGCCGTCCTCCTCGGTGAGAACAGCCTCGGACATTCAGTGCCTCACTTCGGCTGGAAGCGGATGCCGCCGTCGAACCGGACGGTCTCGCCGTTCATGTAGTCGTTCTCGATGAGGGAGACGACGAGGTGCGCGAACTCCGACGCCTTGCCCATGCGCTTGGGGAACGGCACCGGCTGGGCCAGCTTCGCCTTGAACTCCTCGGCCGCCTCGCCCTCGCCGTAGATCGGCGTGTCGATGATGCCGGGGCAGACCGTGTTGACGCGGACGCCGATCGCGGCGAGGTCGCGGGCGGCGGGCAGCGTCATGCCGACGATGCCGCCCTTGGACGCGGAGTACGCGATCTGCCCGGTCTGGCCCTCCAGGGCCGCGACGGACGCGGTGTTGATGACGACGCCGCGCAGGCCGTCGGCGTCGGCGGGCTCGGTCTTCGCGATCGCCGCCGCGCCGAGGCGCAGGAGGTTGAAGGTGCCGATCAGGTTGATCTGGACGACCTTCTCGAAGGTCGCGAGGTCGTGCGGGGTGCCGTTGCGGTCGACGGTGCGGGTCGCCCAGCCGATGCCGGCGCTGCTGACGAGGACGCGCAGCGGCGCGCCGCTGTCGACGGCGGCCTGGACGGCGGCCTGCACCTGCGTCTCGTCGGTGACGTCGGTCTTGACGAACACGCCGCCGATCTCGTCCGCGAGGGCCTTGCCCTTGTCCTCGTTCAGGTCGGCGACGACTACCTTGGCGCCGGCGGCGGCGAGGGCGCGGACGGTGGCCTCACCGAGACCGCTCGCACCACCGGAGACGACGGCGGAAACTCCGTTCAGGTCCATAAGCAGCACCTTACGTCAGGGGACCGAATGTGGTTCGGGTGATGTTACCCACAAGTCACAATACGGGGAATGTTCCGGCCGCTTCACCCCCGGGCCGCTGGTGGCCGCCCGTCCCGGCCGTGCGGGGCGGGCGTCCGGAGCCGCCCGGACGCGCCGACCCGACGCGGGCTGAGTAATACCAGTCCGCACCCTCGGGGATCCCTAGCAAGAAACGAGCGCGCGGCGTCACCGGACAGTGACGAAGACCTCGCTCGGACGTAAGCCTCCGCCGGGAGACGTGCCGGGGGCCTGACAGGTGACCTGACCGGGCACGTGGCGGCCACCGGACATCTCGGACGATCCGCCCCCACACGGGGACGCCGGGTCGAGAATGGCGGAAATGGCCGACGCTCGATCCTGCGTTCGGACGAGGAGCAGCCACGCCATCTTTGATCATCGACGAGCATTTCCGGAATTCTTCTGGCCGGTGGCCACGTCCGGTCGCGCGCACGTCGGCCCACGCGGCAGCGGGTGAAAGAGATCACGACCCGGTAAACCCACGTTCTTTCTGTCCGAAATCTTGTAACGGTGCGTAATCGAATGCCCGCAGATCACGGAACGACCACGCGACCGGATGAGACATCCACCACGTCGCGGCCACACGACCCTGACGGCCAGGTGAGACCAGCGACGAGAGCACCCGGCCGACCACTACTCAAGGTGATCAACAACAGCGGCTTTAGAGCTGCCCTCACGGCCATCTGAAGCGCACCCGGGGGCCAATTACCCCTATCTGTGACCCAGATCACCGGCCCGGGATCGGCGCAGCTAGCGCGGGCTCCCGGCGCCCTGTCGGCCCCGGAATCCGGCCCTCTGATTTGCCAGATATCCCGGGCTATGGCTACGTTCCTGGCGATCCCTGCGGCTGGACCGCCCGACAACGCCGTCGGCCGGACGCTCGGAAGCGAGACGTCCAGCGGAACCCCGGCCCGCGGCCGGATCACAACAGAACAGCACCACCGACGCGCGAGAAACGGCGCCCCCAACCCATCGCCGCCGCGTCGGACGCCGTGTCCGTGCGGTCAGGAGCACGGAGCCGGAACCGCGACCGGGTCCCGCCGATCCCCTCTTTGGACGGTGCGCGCACCCGAGGCCGCGTCGCAGAACCGAACCCACGCCGGGCACAGCCCTGCCCGAGGGTGACGGCTGCGCCGGTAGGCACCGCCCGCAAGGTCTGGAGTCGTCCTGCATACCCCCCGAACCACCCGGAACACCCCTGCCCGCACGCGCTTCGCCCGCTTCGCGACGGTGGCCTCCGCCGCCGCGATCGGCGCCGGTGTCCTCGTCGCGCCGCAGGCGGTGAACGCGGCCCCGGCCGCCACCCCGCAGATCCGGACGGTGGCCGCCACCAGCACGATCACGTCGGCGCGACGGGCCAAGCAGCGCGAGCGCGCCGACTACGCCGTCCGCTACGCCTACAAGCAGATCGGCGACCCGTACCGCTACGGCGCGGCCGGTCCCGGCTCGTGGGACTGCTCGGGCCTCGCGGGCGGCTCCTGGCGCAAGGCCGGCGTCAAGCTGCCCCGCACGTCGCAGCAGCTCTACCGCGCGGTCAAGTACAAGGTGTCCTGGAAGGGCGCCGTCAAGGGCGACCTGCTGTTCTTCTACGGCGGTCGTACCCACGTCGGCATCTACGTCGGCAAGGGCTACATGATCCACGCGCCGAGCTCCGGCCAGCGCGTCAAGCGGATCAAGCTGAACAGCTACTACAAGCGCAACTTCAACGGCGGGGTCCGGCCCGGCTACTGACACGCGCGTCGAACGGCCCCGTACCCCGTGGTGGGTCCGGGGCCGTTCGCGGTCATGCGTCCTGCGCCGCGTAATCGGTGTAGCCGTGGTGGTCGCCGCCGAAGAACAGGGACGGGTCCGCCGCGTTGTACGGGCCGCCCGCCTTGATCCGCGCGGGCAGGTCGGGGTTGCCGATCCACAGTTCGCCGAACACGACCGCGTCGGCGTCGCCGTCCGCCAGCGCCGCCACGCCGTACTCCGGCTTGGACGGGAACGACTCCGGCGTCGGATGCGGGTTCAGCAGCAGCGTCCCGGGCCAGGCCGCGCGGATGCGCCGCGTCGTCGCCCGGTCCCCGGTCTCCATGATGTGCAGGTACGCGAGCCCGTACGGCGCCACGGCCGCGACGAGCGCCGCGTACAGCTCGTCGGTGTCGCTCTCGGAGAGGCCGTTGGCCCGGCCGCCCGGCGAGACGCGCAGGCCGACGCGCTCGGCGCCGATCGCCTCCACCGTCGCCGCCACGACCTCCACCGCGAACCGGATGCGGTTCGGGATCGAGCCGCCGTAGGCGTCGGTGCGGACGTTGCTGCCGTCCGCGAGGAACTGCTGGATCAGGTAGCCGTTCGCGCCGTGCAGCTCGACACCGTCGAAACCCGCCGCGACCGCGTTGCGCGCCGCGTCCGCGAACTCCCGGACGGCCTGAGCGATGTCGTCGGTCGTCATCTCCTCCGGGACGGGATGGTCCAGCAGCCCGTCCGGGGTGAACAGCTTCTCGCCGGACGCCAGCGGCGACGGGCCGAGCGGCAGCGCCCCGTCGGGCTGGAGCACCGGGTGGCCGACGCGGCCCGAGTGCATGATCTGCGCGAAGATCCGTCCGCCCGCCGCGTGGACGGCGTCGGTCACCGTCCGCCAGGCGGTGACGTGCGAGTCCTCGTGCAGCCCCGGCGTCCAGACATAGCCCTGGGCCCGGCGGCTCGGCTGGACGGCCTCACTGATGATCAGCCCGGCGCTCGCCCGCTGCGCGTAGTACTCGGCCGTCAGCGGCTGGACGTTGCCCTCCTCGTCCGCGCGGCTGCGCGTCATCGGGGCCATCACGATGCGGTTCGGGAGGGTGAGCTTGCCAACCGTCACAGGGGAGAAAAGTGTGTCCGTCATGCACAGCACGCTAGGAAGCCGGTACTACCGGGCGAATCCGTAAGGTTTCGGGGTTTCAGCCCGTAGTTTGGAGCTGTGCTGTACGGCCGGGACGAAGAACAACGACGGATCGCCGCGCTCCTCGCGGGCGCCCGCGAGGGCCGCAGCGGCGCGCTGGTGCTGCGCGGCGAGGCGGGCATCGGGAAGACGGCGCTGCTGGACGCCGTCGTCGAACCGGGGCTGCGGGTCCTGCGCGCGACGGGCGTCGAGGCCGAGGCCGAACTCGCGTTCGCCGGGCTGAGCCAGTTGCTGTGGCCCGTCCGGGACCGGCTGGACGCGCTGCCCGAGCCGCACGCCGCCGCGCTGCACGGCGCGCTCGGCACCGTCCCGGCCGAGCGGCCCGACCGGTTCGCCGCCGGGCTCGCGCTGCTGACGCTGCTCGCCGACCTCGCCGAGACCGAGCCCGTCCTGTGCCTCGTGGACGACGCGCACTGGCTGGACGCCGCGACCGCCGAGTCCCTCCAGTTCGCGGCGCGGCGCCTCACCGCCGAACGGGTCGTCCTGCTGGTCGCCGTCCGGGACGACTGCGCGCCCGGCGCGTGCCGCGTCCCCTGCTTCCCCTTCGCCGGGCTGCCGGAGCTGGTCGTCGACCGGCTGGCGCCCGCGGACGCCGACCGGCTGCTCGCCGCGCGCGGGCTGCCCGCCGCGCGCCGCACGGACGTCATCCGGCAGTCGGCGGGCAACCCGCTCGCCCTGGTCGAGTTCGGCGCCCCGGGGTCGGCGTTCCCCGGCGGCCCCGCGCCGCTGCCCGTCGCCGACCGGGTCCTCGCCGGCTACCAGGCGCGGATCGCGCGCCTGCCCGAACAGAGCCGCTGGATGCTGCTGCTCGCGGCGGCCGAGGGACGCGGGCACCTGTCGTCCCTGCTCACCGCCGCGGCCGAGTCCGGCGCGTCCCTCGCCGACCTCGCGCCCGCCGAACGCGACTGGCTCGTCGCCGTCACGGGCTCGACGCTGTTCTTCCGGCACCCGCTGATCCGCGCCGCCGCCTACCAGAGCGCGCCCGCCGACCGGCGCGTCGCCGCGCACCGCGTCCTCGCCGCGACCGCCGAGAACCCCGACTGCCGCGTGCGGCACCGCGCGTCGGCCGCGATCGCGCCCGACGAGGAGGTGGCCGCCGAGCTGTCCGCCGGCGCCGAGCGGGCGCGGTCGCGCGGCGGGCACGGCACCGCCGCCGCGCTGTACCGCAGGGCCGCCGAGCTGAGCCCGGACGCGGCGGACCGCGTGCGCCGGATCGCGACGGCCGCCGAACTGCACCTGCTGTCCGGGCATCCCGGGGAGGCCGAGGAACTCGCGCTCGGCGCCGAGGGCCTCACCGACGACCCGGTGGAGACCACCCGGCTCGTCCGGGTCCGGGCGGCCGTGGAGTTCGAGCGCGGCGACACCCGGACGGCGGCGCGGATGCTCGTCGACCGGGCCGCGCACACGCCGTCCGGCGAGGTCGTCCCGCTGCTGCGGACCGCCGCGCTCTACGGGTGGACGTCCGGGACGGCGTCCGCCGTGTGCGCCGCCGACGCGCGACTGCGCGCCGCCGGGCTCGACGACCGCTTCGTGCGCGGGCTCGCGCGGATGATCGAGGGCGCGTACGCCGACGGCGTCCCGCCGCTCGCCGCGCACGTCGCCGACGCCCTCGCCGCGTCGCCCGCGTCCCCGGACCGGCCCGACGCCGTCCAGGCGGCCCTCGCGATCGGCGCGGACGACGCCGTGGCCGTCCTCACCGCCGAGGAGATCGCCCACCACCGGCGGCGCGGGCTCCTCGGCGCGCTGCCCGCGCTGCTGCACGCCCAGGCCCGCGTCCAGCTCGAACGCGGCCTGCACGGCGACGCCGCCGCGTCGGTCGAGGAGGCCGCCGCGCTCGCCCGCGACACCGGCCTGACGCGCCGCGCCGGACGGCTCGCGGCGGCGCACGCCCGGCTCGCCGCGATCGAGGGCGACGAGGCCCGCGTCCGCGCGGCGGAGGACGCGGTGCCCGGCGGGGCGTTCGCGCAGGCGGCGCTGGCGCTGCTCGACCTCGGGTCCGGCCGTCCCGACGAGACCGTGCGGCGGCTGGCGCCGCTGGTCGCCGGGCCGCGCCGCCACGCCGCCGGGATGATGTCCTCGATCGCCGACCTGGCCGAGGCGGCGGTGCGGCTGGGCCGGCCGGACGAGGCGCGTCCCGCCGCCGTCCGGCTCCGCGCCTGGGCCGACGCGACCGGGCAGCCGTGGGCGCTCGCGCTCGCGCTGCGCTGCGCGGCCCTGCTGGACGACGCCGAGGACCCTTACCTTCGCGCGCTGGACGAGCACACGCGCGCGGACCGTCCGTTCGAGGCGGCCCGCACCGAGCTGCTGTACGGCGAGTGGTTGCGGCGGCACCGGCGCCGCGCCGACGCCCGCCGTCCGCTGCGCTCCGCGCTGGAGACGTTCGAGCGGCTGCGCGCCGCGCCGTGGGCCGAGCGGGCGCGCGGCGAGCTGCGCGCGACCGGCGAGGCCGTCACGCTCGCGCCCGACGCCGACGCCCTCGACCGCCTCACGCCGCAGGAACGGCAGGTCGTGCGGCTCGCGGCGGCGGGGACGAGCAGCCGGGAGATCGCCGCGCAGCTCTTCCTCAGCCCCCGGACCGTCGAGTACCACCTCTACAAGGCGTACCCAAAACTCGGGGTGTCGTCGCGGCGCGAGCTGGCGGGGCTCGAACTCGTGCCCTGATCTCGGCGTCCAAGGCTGCGATGACGTCCGACCTGATGCGCGCGTCCCTGCTCGGCCTCTCCGTCGGGGACGCGCTGGGATCCCAGTTCTTCGTTCCGCCCAACCGTTCCTACTTCGTCTCCGGCGACCCGGCCGCGGCGGCTCGCGACGCGGCGCTCTCGGCGGAGGTCACGCACCCGCACCCCGAGGCGGTCGCGGGGGCGGTGGCCGTCGCCGTCGCCGCCGCGCTGCGCGCCGCCGGACCGTCCGCGCCGGGGCCGTTCCTGGACGAGATCCTGCGGCACGTCGCGTCCGGACGCGTCCGGACGGGGATCGTCGCGGCGCGTCGGCTGCTGCCGCTGTCGGACGCGTCCGCGGTCGCCCGGGTGCTCGGCAACGGACGGCTCGTCGCGGCGCACGACACCGTCCCGTTCACGCTGTGGGTCGCCGCCCGGCACGGCGGCGACTACCGGACGGCGTTCTGGGCCACCGCGGCGGCGGGCGGCGACGTGGACACGACCTGCGCGATCGTCGGCGGCATCCTCGGGACGCCCCCGCCGGACTGGGCCGCGGGCACCGAGCCCCTGCCGTCCTGGCTCCCCGCGCCTTACTGAGGTGCGCACGCCGACGCCCGCCCTCTACACTCGGAGTGTCTGCCGGAGACCGAAATCCGTCGCTCCCCGCCCCGGACCGTCCGGGACCGGGCCGCCCGGACACCAGGTCCCCGCAGGTCGGCGGGCACAAGGGTCGCTAGCTCAATTGGCAGAGCTCCGGACTTTTAATCCGTAGGTTGTGGGTTCGAGTCCCACGCGACCCACCTGAGCAGGTCGAAGACCAATGAGGGGCGTCCGGCCCCACCAGACCCCCACGATGGGTGATCTAAGCCGCCTTGATGCGGCGGCGCTCTGAGGGGTCGGCGTACATGTCGAGCGTGATGCCGGCCTTGCTGTGCCCGAGGACGGCCTGGACGGTGAAGACCGCCTTGAGCATCGGGTCAGCGCCTTTCGGCGGCCCGGGCAGCACGAAAGCCGAGGTCTTCTCGGTCGGCACCGCTCTTGAATCCCAGCCGGTGGCCGACTGAAACCCGTCCCGCCCCGTCCGGCGGCGGCTCGGCGGGCGCGGGAACTACGCTCAGTCAACCGTCATTACTTTTGTTGAGAACAAGGGAGTTTCCCTATGACCACCGTCCCGGCGGGACCTCAGACTCCCGCCATTGCCCCGGAGTACTTCCGCGACGCTGTGCCGTCCGGGGTCCTTCGGGTGGGGGGGCCGCACGAGTCACCTCGCCCGTGCGTACGCCCAACGGGCCATCGACGCGCTCGCGGCCGTCGCGCCGGGTCTGGAGATCGAGTACGTGCCGATCGAGACGAGCGCGGACCGCCACAAGGGCGACCTGTCGGACCTGGGCGGCAAGGGCCTGTTCATGAAGGAGATCGACAAGGCCCTGGCGACCGGTCAGATCGACGCGGCCGTCCACGCCATGAAGGACGTGCCCGGAGACGTCCCGCTGCCCAAGGGCCTGGTCTTCGCCGCCTACCTGCGCCGCGAGGACGTCCGCGACGCCGTGGTCTTCCCCGAGGGCTCCAAGCACACCAGCATCGCCGAGCTGCCGCCCGGCGCGCGGATCGGGACCTCGGCGGTGCGCCGCAAGGCCCAGCTCCTGCGGCGGCGACCCGACCTCAATATCCAGCGCTACCGGGGCAACGTCGTTCCGCGGATCACCCGCCTGGACGAGGAACGCGAGATGGACGCCCTGGTGCTCGCCCGTGGCGGCCTGGTCGAACTCGGCATGGACCACCGCATCTCCCAAGTCCTGACGACGGACGAGATGTGCCCCGCCATCGGAGCCGGAGTCGTCGGCGTCCAGTGCCGCAAGGGTGACGAAGGCATCGTCGAACTGCTCCAGATGATCGACCATGCCGAGACGCGGACCCACATCCTCGCCGAGCGCACGATGCTGCACGCCCTCCAAGGGCACTGCAACAGTCCGATCGCGGGCCACTGCCACACCACCGAGGACGGTCAGCTCAGCCTGATCGGCATGGTCTTCAGCCGCGACGGCGACACGTTCGCCTACGCCCACGAGTGGGACACCACCGACCACGCCTCCGAGCTGGGCGCGTTCGTCGCCGCGTCCCTGACCCGCAAGAACGCCCGCAGCATCATCGCCGGCACCCGCCTGCACTGACCGACCATGACCACCCGGATCGCGAGCCGGCACGCGCGGCCGTGCGATGTCCGGTCGCTTGTCGCGGCACGGCTCAGGTGCCGGCGATCCAGCTTCCGTGCAATCCGAGTGGGATCCGGCTCGGCAGGTGGATCCGGGCGATCGGCTCGCCGGTGAAGTCCTGCGCCGCCAGGATCACCAGGTCCGAGGCGTTCCGTTCGGGGTTGTGGACATAGGACAGGACATAGCCGTCGTCCTCGGCGCGGGCGCCGGAACGCGGGACGAAGACCGCCTCGCTCGCGCTCGCGTGCTTCGGGAACCGGTGGAACTGCGACCGCCCGGTGGCCAGGTCGTGCTTGACCAGGCCGTTGCTGAACGCCGAGTCGGGAGTCGAGCCGTGCCCGTAGGACTTCAGGAAGTCGGCGGTCGCGGCGGTGTAGCCGTACCGGTGCCTGCGGCTGACCTGCGCGTCCGGGACCCGGGGGAACTCCTGCGGACGGTCGTCGAGCTGAGTCCGGCGGACGCTGCGGCGGGCCCGGTCGATCGTCCAGCGCACCAGCGCGGGCGGCGCGCTGGTCGACAGGCGGTCGGCGCTGAACGGCGCGGGGAACTCCACATAGTCGACCACGATGTCGCCGCCGTCGTCGTAGGCGTTGAGCGTGTGCGAAATATAGGAGGGGGGCACGGTGATCCAGGTGACCGCTCCCCCGGCGCGCGGGAAGTATCCGACCCGGTTGGAGCGCTCGGTGTCCCAGACCCAGGGGATTTTCTGTCCGTGCTTCATGGCGTCCAGGTCGAACATGATCGGTTGGTCGTAGAGGACGACGTATTTCTCGGTGAGCGCGAAGTCGTGCATGAGAATCGTCCCGCCCATGGGAATCTTGCGGGCCGACCGCACTTCACCGGCCGCGCCGACCACGACGTACTGGACGTAGTCGGTGCTCTCGTCGTAGCTCACCGAGTGCAGTTCGCCGGTGCCGGGATCGAGCTTGGCGTGGGCCGACATGGTTCCGGCCCATGTGCCGTTGAAGTCGCACGGTCCGACCGTGTAAAGCTCGTCGGTGAGTTCCTGCGGACGGGCGGTTCCCTCTTGTAGCGCGAGGGTCTTGCCGCGGAATCCGATGACGTTGATGTTCGAGGGGAAGTCGGTTTCGGCGGGCACTCCGCGTACCGGCTCGCCGAGCTTTTCGGCGGTGCCCTTCGCGCGGACCCAGCGGCTGCGGTACCACTCGGCCCTGCCGTCGCGGAGCTGGACGCCGTGGACCATCCCGTCGCCGACCAGCCAGTGGTGGGCGAGCGGGTCCTCCAGTCCGAGCACGTTGGGGCCGTTGCGCAACAGGCGGCCGGTCAGGTCCTGAGGGATCGTGCCGGTGACCGCCAGGTCGAACGCGGTCACCTCGAACGGGACCGGCGCGAATTCGCCTTCGAGGAACGGGTTTCCGCTGTCGCGTTTTCTGCGCGGGGCTAGCTGGGCCGCCTTGGCCGGTAGCGCGCCGATCGCGCCGGCTCCGAGCACCGTGCCGACGGAAAGGCCGGCGGCCAGCGCGTTGCGGCGGGACATCTGCTGGGACATCGTTCACCTCCGAGGACGAGACAAGACGTCTCGTTCCACGATGCTAAGCCCGTGACGTCCCCCGGGTCAAGACGAGTCGTCTCGTTTCGCATAGACTCACCGGTCATGGCCACCGAACCGGCGAACCCGCGTTACCGGAGCGAGCGCTCCCACCAGGCGATCCTCGACGCCGCGCTGAAGCTCTGCCTGGAGCAGGGGTTCGCCAGAACCAGCGTCGACGCGATCGCCAGGGAAGCCGGGGTGGGCAAGCAGACGATCTACCGCTGGTGGCCGTCCAAGGCCGCGGTGCTGGTGGAGGCGATCAACCGGCGGAGCGCGCCGTCCGTCGACTTCCCCGACACCGGCGACGTCTACGCCGACCTGCGCGACCAGATGGTCGCCGTCGCGAAGTTCTTCCAGACGACGCAGTCCTCGACGTACCGGGAGGTCATCGGTGCCGCCCAGTCCGACCCGGCGGCGGCGCAGGCCATCCTGGACACGCTGGTCAATCCTCGCGTCCAGGGCTGCCGGCGCCGACTGGAACGGGCGCAGCGGCAGGGTCAGATCAGGGCCGACGCCGCGCTCGACGACATCGTCGAACTCATCTACGCCCCGCTCTACTACCGCCTGCTGATGGGGACCCGTCCGACCACGCCCGAGCAGGTCGACGACATCCTGAACCTGGTGTTCGACGGCCTCCGCCCGCGAACCCCGTCCCCGCGCTGAGCCCTGAGATCAGCAGCGGCGCGGGGAGCGCGGGAGTTCGGTCAGGACGGGACGCGCCCGAAGATCCTGCTGCCCGGGGCGGCCGGGTCGTCGCCCGCCCAGAACTCGTACCAGTGGGCGGCGAACTCGGTGCGGGAGATCGCGCCGTCGCCGTCGGAGTCCAGCAGGGCGAAGGTTCCGGCGTCGGCGGGGCCGCCGCTCCACGCCTCGATCATCTGCCGGTACTCGGCCGGGGAGATGAGGCCGTCGCCGTTCTCGTCCACGGCCTCGAACATCGCGTCGGCGGTCGCGGTGACCGCGTCGGGCATGGTCGTGAGGAGGTCCACGACGGTCAGGACGTCGTCCACCAGGACCGCGTCGGCCGTGCGGGAATGGACGGCCAGGGTGTCCCACCAGCCGCGCATGACGTCCAGGAGCCGTTCCTCGTCGCCCGCGACCCGGATCGCCGCCCACCGGCGGGCGAGGGCCTCGAAGTCCGTCGCGCGGAGGGCGCCGTCGCCGTCGCCGTCCATGGCGTCGAAGACCAGCCGCACTTTGTCTCGCTGAAAAGAGGTCGCCATGTCTTCGCTTGTCCCCTTATTTCCGCAGAGCCGCACGGTCCTCAGAGCGAGCACGGCGTCACGGGACGGTGACGTCTTGATTGCCTGGAGTGACAGCCCGGCTTTTATCGGGACGCCGCGGTGAGCTTGGCTGGGTTCATCATCCACAGGACCTGGTCGACGCGGTCGCCGGACGCGTTGACGGTCAGGACGGTGAACAGCTCGCCGTCGCGGCGGAGCAGCGCGGCGGCCTGGCCGTTGACGGTGGCCCATTCGACGGCGACGCCCGTCCAGAACCGGTCCGCGAACGCCCGGACGTACTTGGCGACGCGGGCCGCGCCCACCACGGGGAACCGGGACGCCCGGACGGCGCCGCCGCCGTCGGAGTAGCTGACGGCATCCGTGGCGAGGATCTTCTCCAGGGCCGCGAGGTCTCCGGCGCGGGCGGCGGTCACGAACGCGGTCAGCAGCCGACGCTGTTCGGCCACGGTCGCGGGCGCGCGGCGCTCGGACCGCACATGCTTGCGTGCCCTGCTGACGAGCTGCCGCGCCGCCGCCTCGCTCGTCCGGACGATCTCGGCGATGCGCGGATAGGGGTAGTCGAACGCCTCCCGCAGGACGTAGGCCGCGCGTTCGGTCGGCGACAGCCGCTCCAGCAGGATCAGGACGGCGAAACCCAGGGCCTCGCCGCGTTCGGCGCCGAGATGCGGATCATCGCCCGTGGCCACCGGTTCGGGCAGCCACGGGCCGGTGTAGGCCTCACGGCGCACGCGCGCGGACTGCAGGACGTTGATCGCGAGCCGGGTCGTCGCCGTCGCCAGGAACGCAACCGGGTCGGCCACGGCGGCGCGGTCGTAGGTCTGCCAGCGCAGCCACGCGTCCTGGACCACGTCCTCGGCTTCGGCGGCGCTGCCCAGCATCCGGTAGGCGATGCCGAACAGGCGCGGCCGGACGTCGGCGAAGACGGCCGCGGCGGCGTCGAGATCGTCCGCCACGGCGCCCCCCGTCGATGCTGGTCCGCCGCCAGCCTCTCACGCGCCCCGGGCGGCGGCGCGGTGGGCCGCCGCCCGGCGCCGGGGACGCGGCTACACGGCGTCCGTTCCGGCCAGCCAGTCGGCGTACTTGAGCGTGCCGAGCCGCGCGCCGTCGTCGTCCGGGACGAGCGTCCGCTCGTCCAGTTCGGCCCCGAAGTAGTGCGCGTGCGGGTCGGTGACGACCTCGCGCGGGTCGTGCCAGGCCGTCAGGGCGTCGCGGAAGAACTCGTCCATCCGGAAGCTCTGCGGGCCGGCGATCTCGATCGAGCCGTTCAGCGGCGCGCCCACCGCGACGTCGGCGACCGTCCCGGCGACCTCGTCGCCCGCGATCGGCTGGAAGAGGACCGGCGGCATGCGGACGGTGCCGCCGTCCGTCGCGCCGTCGGCGATCTGCCGCGCGAACTCGAAGAACTGGGTCGCGTGGACGATCGAGAACGGGATCGGCGCGTCCTCGATCAGCTTCTCCTGCGCGACCTTCGCCCGGAAGTAGCCGATGTCGTGCCGCCGCCGCGTGCCGACGATCGACAGCGCGACGTGGTGGCCCACTCCGGCCGCCTCCTCGGCCGCCAGCAGGTTGCGGGTGGACGTCTCGAAGAAGTTCAGCACCGCGGCGTCCTCGAAGGACGGTGAGTTGGACACGTCCACCACCACCGAGGCACCGGCCAGCGCCTCGTCCAGGCCCGCGCCGGTGAGCGCGTTGACGCCGGTGTTCGGGGAGGCGGGGACGGCCTCGTGACCGCGTTCGCCGAGACTCGTGACGAGCTTGGACCCGATCAGGCCGGTGCCCCCGATGACCACGATCTTCATGACACGCCTTCCTGTCCGCCGGGCGCCGACCGCCCGGTCGCCAGCTAGGACCGGACACCCCTCCTACCTGTGACGGCTTCGGCGAAAGATCCTGCGGGCGGCGCCACCGTCCAAGGATCGGTTGACCCTCGGGTCGGGGCCTTTTTAATCTTGGCCGGTTGTCGGACAGCCGGACGAGAAAGGGCCTGCGATGAGTTCGCCAGTGGGCGGGGAGACGTTCAGGTTCCAGGCCGAGGCCGCCCAGATCCTCGACCTCATGGCGCATTCTCTCTACAGCAACAAGGAGATCTTTCTCCGCGAGCTGATCTCGAACGCGTCGGACGCGATCGACCGGCTGCGCATCGAGCGGTTCTCGCGGCCCGAGACGGTCGCGGACGAGCCGGAGGACGCGCCGGGCATCCGCGTCGCCTTCGACAAGGACGCGGGCACGATCACGATCTCCGACAACGGCATCGGCATGAGCCGCCAGGAGGTCATCGACAACATCGGCACGATCGCGCGGTCGGGCACCGGCGAGTTCCTGCGGGCGATGTCGGGCGACCAGCGGGCCGACACGGCGCTGATCGGGCAGTTCGGCGTCGGTTTCTACGCCGCGTTCATCGTCGCCGACCGGGTCGTGCTGACCACGCGGCGCGCCGGGCTCGGGCCGGACGCGGGCGTGCGCTGGTCGTCCGACGGCAAGGGCGAGTACACGCTGGCGGCCGTCGAGCGCGCCGAGCGGGGCACCACGATCGTCCTCCACCTGCGCGACGGCGAGGACGACCTGCTCAACGAGCACCGGCTCCGCACGATCGTCCAGCGCTACTCCGACCACATCAGCCTGCCCATCGCGATCGGCGACGACGACGCGCCGGTGAACCGGGCGTCGGCCCTGTGGGCGCGTCCCCGCAGCGAGCTGGCCGAGAGCGACTACCACGAGTACTACCGGCACCTCACCGGCGACTATGCCGATCCGCTCGCGTATCTGCACGCGAAGGTGGAGGGACGGTACGAGTACACGCTGCTGCTGTTCGTCCCGTCCCAGGCGCCGTTCGACCTGTGGATCCCGCAGGCCACGCACGGCGTGAAACTGCACGTCCAGCGGGTGTTCATCCTGGAGGACACCGGGCAGCTCATGCCGCGCCACCTGCGGTTCGTGCGCGGGATCATCGATTCGAGCGACCTGCCGCTGAACGTGTCCCGGGAGATCCTCCAGGGGAGCCGGGCGGTCGAGCACATCCGGTCCAGCGCCGTCCGGAAGGTGCTGGCGCTGCTCAAGGACATGGCGAAGGACGACCCCGAGAAGTACGCCGTGTTCTGGAAGCAGTTCGGGGCCGTCCTCAAGGAGGGCGTCGCCGACGACCCCGCCCACCGCGAGGACCTCGCCGAACTGCTGCGCTTCACGTCCACCCGGTCCGCGACGCAGGACGCCGACGTCTCGCTCGCCGACTACGTCGCCCGGATGAAGGACGGGCAGGACAAGATCTACTACCTGCTCGCGCCGAACCCGTCCGCCGCCGCGAGCAGCCCGCACCTGGAGGCGTTCCGCGCCAAGGACATCGAGGTGCTGCTGCTCGGCGACGCGGTGGACAACTTCGTGGTGACCGGCCTCCCGCCCGAGTACCGGGGCAAGCGGCTCCAGTCCGTCGCGCAGGGCGCTCCCGACTTCGGCGCGCTGGAGGACGCGACGGAGAAGGAGGCCGCCGAGAAGGCGGGTTCGGACTACGCCGACCTCATCGGCAGGCTCAAGGAGCACCTCGCGGGACGGGCCTGGGACGTGCGCGTCACCAGCCGCCTCACGACGTCGCCCGCCTGCGTCGTCGCCAACGAGGCCGACACCGACTTCACGCTGGCGCGCCGGATGCGCGGGACCGGGCTCCCGAACCAGCCGGTCCTGGAGATCAACCCCCGGCATCCGCTGGTCGAGCGCCTCAACCGCGGCCAGGACGATCCGCGCCTCGCCGACTGGGCGAACGTCCTGTTCGACCAGGCCGTCCTGACCGCCGGGGCGCGTCTGGAGGAGCCGGGCGCGTTCGTGGCCCGCCTGAACGACCTGCTGATCGCCCTGACCGGCGAGACCCCCGCGTCCAACTGACCACCTCCCGCACGTGGACGCCCGGCCCCGGGCGGCGTGGCCGGATGAGGTCAGGATGACGGTTCTTGATCACGTTCGGCTGTAGGGATGGGGGATGGCTCGACGCGGTACGGACCTGCGCCCCGCGCTGCGCGGGTTCTATGTGATCATCGGCATCGGCATCGGCGCGTTCGTCAACGTCGCCACGTCCGGGCACCGGTGGGCGTTCATTCCGCTCGCCGTGCTGTCCGTCCTGGCGATCGCCTACGAGGTCTACGCCTACCTCTCCGAGCGGACCACCGGCCCGGCCGACCCGGTCTGGGAGTTCGCCGAGGGACGGCTCCCCTACGTCGGACTGACGGCGATGACGATGGCCGACGCCGGGGTGTTCTTCGGCCATTCGATCGAGCGCCGCAGCATGCTGAGCCGTCTGGAGGCGAAGCACGCGGACCCCGCCGACCGGTTCATCCCGGTGATGGGGCCGTCCGGTGTCGGCAAGTCGTCGCTGGTGCGGGCGGGTGTGCTGCCCGTCCTGGCGCGGCGGCCGCAGTGGATCCTGGTGCCCGAGTTCAGCCCCGGCAGGCATCCGTTCGAGGCGCTCGCCAAGTCCCTGGACGAAGCGCTGCCCGGCATCGGCTCGGTGGACCTCGCGCAGCGGCTGCGCACCGAGCCCGGGATGCTGGCCGAGTGCCTGGCCCGGCTGCGGACGGAGCGCAACCGCCGGTCGGGGCGCGTCCTCCTCGTGATCGACCAGGCCGAGGAACTGCTCGGCGCCGAGATGGCGCAGGAGCGGGAGAACTTCCTGCGGGTGCTGCGCGAGGCCGTCCGCGCCGACCCCGGGCTGTGGCTCATCGGCCTGGTGCGGTCGGAGTTCCTCACCCCGATCCTGCAGAGCACGTTCGGTTCGCTGCTGCGCAACCCGGTCAACGTCGCCGCGCTGAGCCCCGAGGAGCTTCAGGAGGTCGTCCGCGGCCCGGCGCGGCGCGCGGGCGTCACGTTCGCGCCGGACAACCTGGTCTTCACGCTGGTCGCCGACACCGGGGGCGGCGCGGCGCTGCCGCATCTGGCGTACGTGCTGAACAAGCTGTACGTCGAGTCCGACGACTTCACGATCACGCGGGAGGACTACGAGCGGATCGGCGGGGTCGCGGGCGCCGTCGCCGACGCGGCCGAAGCCGCCTACGACAGCCTCGGGCCGCGCCGTGACGCCGTCCTGCCGGTCCTGCTGCGCTTCGTGACGCGCAGCGAGGAGGGCGCGCTGCTCGGCCAGCCCGTCCCGGCCTCGACGCTCAGCGACCTGGAGCGCGAACTGCTCCAGCCGTTCGTGGACGCGCGGCTGATCGTCGGCTCGGACGCCGAGGCCCCCGCCTACCAGGTGGCCCACGAGGCGTTCCTCACCTCCTGGCCGCGCCTGGTCCAGGAGATCGACGTCGTCGGCGAGTTCCTGCGGCGGCGCGACGACCTGGAGCGGTGGGCGTCGGACTGGTCGCGGATGGGACGCCGTGACGCCTACCTGATCTCCGAGGAGCGGCTGGCCGAGATCGAGCGGTGGCTGGAGCAGCGGCCCGACCTCGTCCCGCGCACCGAGCCGATCGCCGAGTTCCTGCGGCGCAGCAGGCGGCTCAGCGACATGGCGATGAAGCGGCTGGCGGCCTCGGTGGCCGAGCGGGCGCTCGCCCGGGTCACCGACGATCCCGACTACGCGCTCGCCGCCGCCGTCGAGGCCGTGCGCTGCGCGGACACCTCGCCGGCCCGCCGCGCGCTGGTCGCCGCGCTGAACGCCGCGCGGACCCGCGCCGTCCTCACCGGCCATACCGACCATGTCGAGAACGTGGCGTGGTCCCCCACCGGGTCGGTGATCGCGACGGTGTCCAGCGACGGGACGGCCCGGCTCTGGTCGGTGACCGACCGCGCGCAGAGCGCTCCGGCGCTGCCGCACGGCGACGTGGTGTTCGGCCTCGCCTGGGCGCCCGACGGGTCCCGGTTCGTCACGGCGAGCCTGGACGGACGGGCGCGGATCTGGTCGGCGGACGGGGCCGGGGCGCCGCTCGTCCTGGAGGGGGCGGGCGACCAGCTCTGGAACGCGGCATGGTCCCCCGACGGCGCACAGGTCGCCGCCGCCTGCAACAACGGCACCGTCCTGCTGTGGAACGCGGGGGAGCCCGCGCCGGCGCTCGTCCTGCGCGGGCACGAGGCGGTCGCATGGGGTGTCGACTTCTCCCCCGACGGCCGGCACGTCGTCACCGGAGCGCGCGACGGCACCGCCCGGATCTGGGACCGGACGACGGGCGGCGAGCTGCTGCGTCTCACCGGCCATGAGGGCTGGGTCCACAACGTGGCGTACTCGCCGGACGGTTCCCTGGTGGCGAGCACGTCGCTGGACCAGACCGTCCGGATCTGGGACACCGCGACCGGCCGCGCGGTGGCCGTGCTGGTCGGCCACGGCGACACGACCCAGGGCCTGAGCTGGTCCCGGGACGGACGCTGGCTCGCCACCGGCTCGTTCGACGCCACGATCCGCGTGTGGAGCACCGAGACCTGGCGCGAGACCGCCGTGCTGCGCGGGCACAAGGAGGCCGCGATGGCGGTGTCCTGGTCGGACGACTCGCGCTATCTCGTCACCGGGAGCTGGGACGGCACGGTCCGCATCTGGGACGCGTTCGCCGACGGCTCCCTCGCGGCCCGTCGCGCCCTGCCGGACTGGGCGCAGTCGCTCGCGTGGGCCCCCGGCGGCGACCGGCTGGCCGTGGGCGTCAAGGACGGCACCGTCCACCTGCTGCACGGTTCGGACCTGCGGACGCTGTCGGTGCTGTCCGGCCATGCGAGCTGGGTGCACGGCGTCGCGTGGTCCCCGGACGGCACGTTGCTCGCGACCGGTTCGATGGACTCCACCGCCCGCGTCTGGGACGTCCTCACCGGCGAGGTGCTGACCGTGCTCGACGCCGAGACGGCCCGTCCGGTCTGGGGTGTGGCGTTCTCGCCCGACTCCGCCCGGGTGGCCACCGCGTCGCACGACTTCACCGTCCGGCTGTGGGAAGCGCGGACCGGCGCCGAGCAGCGCGTGCTGCGCGGGCACCGGGGCTTTGTCCACACGGTCGCGTTCTCCCCGGACGGCACACGCGTCGCGAGCGGGTCCGAGGACGGGACCGTCCGCATCTGGGACGCCGCCACCGGCGATCTCGTCGCGGTGGCGAGCGGGCACCGCGCGGGCGTGCGGACCGTCGCCTACTCACCGGACGGGCTACGGCTGGCGTCCGGATCCGACGACCAGACGCTGCGCGTGTGGGAGGCGTCCACCGGACGGCTGCTGCACGAGATGCGCGCGGCAGCGGGCTCAGCGCAGTGCGTGGCCTGGTCGCGGAACGGCGACCGCCTGGCCGGCGGCTACAACGACGGCGGCGTGCGGCTGTGGGATCCGCAGACGGCGGTGGAGGTGTTCACGCTCGGCGTCCACGACGGCCCGGTCGCGAGCGTGGCGTTCACCCCGGACGGCGGCCGGATCGCCAGCTCGTCCGACGACGGCAGCGTCCGGCTGTGGAACGCGACCGGCGACATGGCCTCGCTCCTGCACATCGCCGAGGCCCGGATCTTCACCCCGCTCACCGACGACGACCGGCAGGCTCTGTTGCTCCCGCCCGCCCGCTGACGCCGGAGCGGCGGACGGTGATCGACGCGACCTCGAACGTGAACGGGACGGTGCGGTCGGGACGGAAGTGCAGGGTGCCGTCGTCCACGGACATGCCGATGACCAGGTGGGCGTGGAACCGCGCGCCCACGCCCTTCCGGTCGGAGTGGACGGCCCGCAGCGGCCCCGGCGGGCGGCCGAGGTACCAGGTCACGCGCCGCGCGCCGAGCCGCACCGCGATGTCGAGCCAGGCGCCGCGCCGCACCAGCGGGCTGGCGCAGAAGCACGCGCTGTCCTTCACGTGGTTCGCGAACTCCAGCGTGTTGGGACGGTCGGAGTGCCACTCGAAGACGTCCACCTCGTTGCCGCCCTGGCGCCACGTCCAGATCCCGGGCCACGCCCCGTACCGGGCGGTCGGGAGCCGGACGCGGGTGGTGATGACGTCCCCGGTGCGGACCTCGAAGCCGTCGCCGCCCGAGCCGCACGAGTCGCCGGTGCTCAGCAGGCCCGTCCGCCAGCGTCCGCCCGGCAGGGGGCTCGCGGTGACGGCCAGGCGCCCGGACGGCGTGGACAGGGCCGCGCGCGACAGGCTGTCGAGCTTGAAGTTCTTCCGGTTGGTCGTGCAGTCGGGATAGGCCGCGCTCCGCCACCCCCACCGGCGGCCGGTGCCGAGGTCGAGGCGCTCGAAGGTGTCGTGCAGCGGGACGCGCCCGCGCGACGGGGCGTACGGCCGTCCGCCCGGCCCGACCGTGGTGACCGGCAGCGCGTCGCGGGGCGCGGGCGGGTGCTGCGGCGCGCCGAGCCCGCACCCGCCCGCGGCCAGCACGAGCACGACGGCCGTCGCGAGGCGCGACGGCGGTAAAACGTTCCACACGAGGAGTGAGAGTAACCGCACTCTCCGTGGCCGAGGCGAATTTGACGCACCGGCACGCGGGGCGCCTCCGTCGGCGGTCGGCTAGCGTCGGTAATGATCACGAGCGAAGGAGCCGCCATGCTGCCCTGGTCCGCCGACCTGGCCGGACGTCTCGACGAGCACCTGTTCTCCAGCGCGCTGCTGGCGGACAACCCGCTGGGCGATCCCGCCGAGCGTCCCCTGCTCGTCTACACGCCACCCGGCTACGACGACGATCCCGGCCGCCGCCACCCCACCGTCTACGTGATCATGGGGTACACCGGCCACGTCCAGATGTGGCGCAACCGGACGCCGTTCCGGCAGCCGTTCCCCGAGACCGCCGACGCGGTGTTCGCCCGCGCCGAGGCCCCGCCCGCGATCCTCGTCTACGTGGACGCCTGGACGGCCTACGGCGGCAGCCAGTACCTCGACAGCCGCGGCACCGGCCGGTACCACTCCTATCTGTGCGACGAGATCGTCCCGTGGGTGGACGCGCACTACCGGACGCTGGACGCCCCCGAGCACCGCGCGATCACCGGCAAGTCCAGCGGCGGCTACGGCGCGATGATCACGCCGATGCTGCGGCCCGACCTGTTCGGCGCCCTCGCCACCCACGCGGGCGACTCGCTGTTCGAGTACTCCTGGATGCCGGACTTCCCGAAGGCCGTCCGGCATCTGCGCGGATACGACGGCGACATCCTGCGCTGGTGGGACGACTTCCGGTCGCGGGTGGCGTTCACCCGTCCCGAGGACGTCGAGCTGCTGGAGATGCTCGGTTGCGCGGCCTGCTACTCGCCGGACGAAGACGGCACGCCCGTCCTGCCGTTCGACCCGCGCACCGGCGTGCTCCGCGAGGACGTGTGGGCGCGGTGGCTGGCGCTGGACCCCGTCCGGATGGTCCCGGACCACGCCGAGACGCTGCGCTCCATGCGGGCGATCTGGATCGACGGCGGCACGAAGGACGAATGGTTCCTCGACGTCGGCGCGACGGCCTACCACCGGGCGCTGCTGGACGCGGGCGTCGCCGCCGACCGGATCCACTTCGAGCTGTTCGAGGGAGCGCACGGCGGCATCGACTACCGGTACCCGCTCGCCCTGGCCTGGATCTGCGAGCGCATCGCGCCGTGAGAACTGTCGGCGGCATCGGTGACACTGGAGGCATGTGCCGCAGTATCAAGACGCTCCGTCCGCCGATGACCGAGCACGCCACCGACGAGGACGTCCGGGCCGCCGCGCTCCAGTACGTCCGGAAGATCTCGGGGTTCCGCGCCCCGGCCGCCCACAACGCCGAGGCGTTCGACCGGGCCGTCGAGGAGGTCGCCGCCGCGACGGCGGCCCTCCTCGGCTCGCTGGTCGTACGCGGCCGGTAGCCGCCGCCCCGAAGGACGGCGGCGCCGCGCCCGGCGGGTCAGCCCGCGGCGACCAGTTCGGCGATCTGGACGGCGTTCAGCGCCGCGCCCTTGCGCAGGTTGTCGCCCGACGCGAACAGCGCGAGGCCGTTCTCGACCGTCTCGTCCCGGCGGATGCGGCCCACGTACGTCGGGTCCTGCCCGGCGGCCTCCAGCGGCGTCGGGACGTCGGTGAGCACGACGCCCGGCGCGTCCGCGAGCAGTTCCGCCGCCCGCCCGGGGCTCAGCGGACGCGCGAACCGCGCGTTGATCTGGAGCGAGTGGCCGGTGAAGACCGGCACGCGCACGCAGGTGCCCGACACCTTGAGGTCCGGGATCTCCAGGATCTTGCGGCTCTCGTTGCGGAGCTTCTGCTCCTCGTCGGTCTCGGCGAGCCCGTCGTCCACGATCGAACCGGCCATCGGCAGCACGTTGAACGCGATCGGCCGGACGTAGACCTTCGGGTCGGGGAACTCGACCGCGCCGCCGTCGTGGGTCAGCGCGGCGGCGGCCTCCACGACCTGCCGCGCCTGGCCGTGCAGTTCCTCGACGCCCGCGAGCCCGCTGCCCGACACGGCCTGGTAGGTCGCGACGACCAGGGCCTCCAGCCCGGCCTCTTCATGGAGCGGGCGCAGGACCGGCATCGCGGCCATGGTCGTGCAGTTGGGGTTGGCGATGATCCCCTTCGGGCGGTTCCGGGCCGCGTGCGGGTTGACCTCGGCGACGACCAGCGGGACGCCCGGGTCCATCCGCCAGCCGGAGGAGTTGTCGATCACGACCGCGCCCGCCGCCGCGACCTTCGGCGCGAGGGCCTTGGAACTGGTCTTGCCCGCGGAGAACAGGACGATGTCCAGCCCGGAGAAGTCGGCGGTCGCCGCGTCCTCCACGGTGACCTCGCGGCCGTCGAACGGCAGGGTCCGCCCCGCCGACCGGGCCGACGCGAACAGCCGCAGCTCGTCCACCGGGAACCCGCGCTCGGCCAGGATCCTCAGCATCACGCCGCCGACCTGGCCGGTGGCCCCGACGATCCCGATTCTCATGCCGCTCCCTCTGCTCGCTCGGTCCGGGTGACGAGTGTGCCGGTGACGTCCGTGAACGTCCAGGCAATAACCCTTGCCCCCGACTTTAAGCGCTGCTCAACCATGGCGGCGTACTCGGGGACGGCCTCAGGGGCCGATCAGGGACGATCCCCGATGTGCGGTCGCGGCGTCGGTGGGCATCATCGGAGCATGGACCTGAACAAGAACGCACAGCGCCGGCTGCGGCGCACGCACGACGGCCGCATGATCGGCGGTGTCTGCTCGGGCGTGGCCCGGTACTTCGACGTGGACGCCAATCTCGTAAGGCTCGGGCTCGCCGTCTTCACGCTCTTCGGCGGCGCGGGCGTCGCCGCGTACATCGTCGCCTGGATCCTGATCCCCGACGAAGGCGCGCCGACCTCGATCGGCGAGGACTTCGTGAAGAAGGCGCAGGAGAACCAGGGCGTCCAGGACGCCGTCCAGCGCGCCAAGGACAAGCTCAACAAGGTCCGCTCCTAGGTGGCCGAGGCGGACGAGCGGTCCACCTCGGGTTCCCCGGCCAGCTCCGGTCCGTCCGCCAGTTCGTCCTCCGGCTCGGTGCCGCGCAGCGTCCGCGCCACCGTGCCGCGGATCCGGTTCCAGCCGAGCGTGAGCACGATCGCGGCGGAGAGCCCGGCCGCGCCCGCGAGCGCGACGACGCGCTCCGGGCCGAGCAGTTCGGTGCCCGCGCCGGCGGCGAGGATGCCGAGGCCCTGACCGGCGAGGATGCCGGACTGGGCGAGGCCGAACGCGACGGCCCGTCCCGTGGCCGGGACCGTCGCGACGAACGCCGCGTTCGCCGCGAGCTGGTAGGCGCTGCCGACGCCCGCGAGCGCCCACAGGCAGATCACGGCCCACAGGGGCGGGGACATGGCCGCCGCGACGAGCGGCGCGCACGCCAGCATCGCCATCCACCCCATCGAGTGGATCCGGTCCGAGGGGCGGACACAGCGGCTGAAAAGGAACGCTCCGATCACCATTCCCGTCGGCATCGCCGACATCAGCAGGCCCGCGACGGCCCGGTCCTCGGTGGCCGTCCCCGAGAACGTCGCCGCGTACGGGACGGCGAGCCCCTCCGGCACGATGTAGAACGCCGCCAGCCACGCGAACAGAGTCAGGGCGCGGAGCGTCGGGTCGCCGAAGACCAGCCGCGCGCCGTCCCGGGTTCCGCGCAGGAGCCCGAGCGACGACCGCTCGCGGTCGCGCGGGGCCGGGCGCGGCCGCAGCCCGGCTAGCAGGATGGCGCCCGACAACGCGAACGTCAGCGCGTTCAGCGCCAGCGCCTCCCGCTCGCCGACGACGAGCACGACGCCCGTCCCGACGAGGAAGCCCAGCATCTGCGTGACCTGGTGGGTGATGTTGTTGATCGCCGACCCGGCGACGTAGCGGTCGCCGTCCAGGACGTCCGGCAGGATCGCCGCCCGCGCGGCCGTGAACGGCGTGCCCAGCAGGACGGTGAGGAACACGAGGGCGCACAGGGCCCATGTCGGGGTGCCCTGGAGGGCCATCAGCGCCGTGAGGACCATCCGGACCGCGTCGCACACGACCATCACGCGGCGGCGCGGGAACAGGTCGGCCAGCCCCGACAGCACCGGCCCGCCGACGATCGGCGGCAGATAGGTCAGGGCGTACGTCAGCGCCGTGAGCAGCGGCGACCCCGTATGCCGGTAGATGAGCAACGCCAGAGCGACCTGGGCGAGCTGGTCGCCGATGAACGACAGCGCCTGGGCCGTCCAGAGCGCGCGGAACTCACCCACCGCGAACACCTCGCGGTAGGTGGCACGCGCCTCGGGCGCTCGCCGATGACGGCCGGTCTGCTTTCCCGCCACGCACGCTCCCGTCGGTCGTTCCTGCCGGGCCGGCTCCCCCTATTAACTCACGCTGCGTGGCAGTTATGTGACCTACCGTGCCCATTTGCTGGAACGCGGTCCCCGGCCGGACTTTGACCGGCCCGTGATCTGCGGAAACGTCAGTAACCCAGCTCGTGCAGGCGGGCGTCGCCGATGCCGAAGTGGTGCGCGATCTCGTGGACGACCGTC